>NZ_JBYLHY010000004.1:0-406863 GCF_057749925.1 Paenibacillus sp. sgz302191 | reverse complement strand
CGATCTTGCAGGCAGGTTGCCTACGTGTTACTCACCCGTCCGCCGCTATCCCCGAAGGGACCGCTCGACTTGCATGTATTAGGCACGCCGCCAGCGTTCGTCCTGAGCCAGGATCAAACTCTCCAAAAAGGTGTTACCTTTATTGAAAGCTGAATAGCTCAATTTCAAAGCTGACGAGATTTTGCAATCTCTTGTTTTGGTTGATTGCTCAACCTTGCTTCTTCACTCGTTGTTCAGTTTTCAAAGAGCAATTTCTTTCGTTCGCATCGCCGTCTTTCGAAGGCGACCTAATCAATATATCACATTCGCCTACTCGATTGCAAGTATTTTTTTTAAATTCTTTTTTTGCAATCTCGCTGTCTCAAAAGCGACAAGGAGTAATATATCAAAGATAGATTGCGAATGCAAGCTTTTTTTGAAAAATTGCTTT
The DNA here is from genome assembly GCF_057749925.1 of Paenibacillus sp. sgz302191. NCBI lineage: Bacteria > Bacillati > Bacillota > Bacilli > Caryophanales > Paenibacillaceae > Paenibacillus > Paenibacillus sp. sgz302191. The sequence continues at coordinate 406,433 of NZ_JBYLHY010000004.1, read as the reverse complement.
CCAATTGAAAAAAGCCCTATCAGCGATAAGGCTCTCACATCTATTATTTTATATTGCACCGAGTACGTCCTGAATAAACAGACTTCTTTCCGTAGCCAGGTTGACGATGGTGCCATTGATGTTCACCCATGGCCGGGTCGGATGGGCACGATCGGAAAACACGATTTCGCCCACACGATTGTCACTGAGCTTTACAAGCGTTCCGTTGCTAATTTGAGTGGACTTATTGATAAACACTTGAACAAGCGTCGGATCTACTTTGCCGAACGATTCAGTAAAAAGCTGCTCCAAAACCAAATAGGGAGACAAGGCGATTTTGTAGAAGCGATCGTTTGTCATAGCGTGAAAAATGTCTGCGATAGCGACTATTTTGGCATAGATGTGAATTTTGTCGCCTTTGACGCCTAAGGGGTAGCCTGACCCGTCTTCACGTTCGTGGTGCTGAAGTGCGCTAAGCTTTACGCCCTCGTTGATGGCCGTCATATTTTTGAGCACATTATAGCCGATCAGCGTATGCTGCTTGATTTCGTCCATTTCGGAACGGCTCAAGGCTTGTCTTTTTTCTAAAATGGAATAATCGATTTTCGCGTTGCCGATATCGTGCAAAAGTCCGGCAAGGGCGACTTGCATCAATTCTTTTTGAGGTAAGCCGTGCCATTTGGCTAATGAGTACGAGGTTAAGCTGACCATAATGCTTTTATGGTACAAGTAGTCCTGAAGGTTGGGGGTTTTGGGCGCAAAAGTCAGCACCTTATAGGCATCGATATGTTGAATCAGAGCTTCCAGCCTTGTGCGGATATCAAGAATGGGAATCGTCTGCCCCCCGCTGACAAGATGAAATACGCGCCGCAGCAAAGCTAACATATTTCGATATTCGATAAAAAAAGGATGGGCGGTTGAACTTTCAACCGGTTTACCCTCTTCCGCAACCGGCTCTGGCTCGGCGCCCGCCTGAGGCTCGATCCACACCGATTGGATAAGGAACGCTTTTAAAATCTCTATGTCTTTCTCCGTAAGCACCTTACCTTTGTAAAAAAGGGTGTTGCCCAGCTTCGTTACAACGTTATCGCCAAGTTTTTCTCCATCTTTTAATTGAGTAACGGCTACTGTCGGCACAATATTCACTCACCTTACTAAAGTTGATCTACTTGATATTGTAAAGTAAAAGGGATGGGTTTGTAAGCCCCCATCCCAATAAAATTATTGTTGAGTTTCCGACGAATCGTTGTTATCCTCTTCGTCTTCATCGTTTTGTTCCTCATTTTTTTGAACGCGGGCAAGCGTTCCGACCTCATCGTCCTCGCGAATGTTGATCAAACGGACGCCCTGCGTGTAGCGGCCCATGATTGAAATGCCGGACATACTTGTCCGGATTACGGTGCCGGACGCGGTAATGATCATGAGGTCTTCATCGTCCTGAACGACTTTGAGCCCAACCACAGGGCCGTTTTTCTCCGTTACGTTCAAGGTTTTGATTCCTTTTCCGCCGCGTGTCTGAATTCGGTATTCGGCAACAGGCGTTCGCTTGCCGAACCCTTTGGAAGTTACGATTAAGACGCTGTTATTCTCATGGACGACGTCCATATCAATAACGGCATCGTCTTCATCCAAGTGAATGCCTTTCACGCCCGTAGCGGATCTGCCCATCGAACGAACGTCCTGCTCAGGGAAGTGAATGGACATGCCGAGTTTGGTGCCCATTATGATGCCCTGATTACCGTCAGTCAATTTCACGCCAATCAAATCGTCGTCTTCGCGCAGGTTGATGGCGATTAGGCCGCCTTTGCGAATATTGGAGTAATCGTTTATCGGCGTTTTCTTCACAATACCTTGCTTGGTTGCAAAGAAGATGTATTGATCCGTCTCAAAGCCTTCAACCGGGATTACGGCGTTGATCGTTTCGCCTTGCTCGATTTGAATCAAGTTGATGATCGGCGTTCCCCGCGCAGTTCTGCTGAGATCCGGGATCTCGTATGCTTTTAAACGATACACTTTGCCTTTGTCCGTGAAGAACATGAGGTAATGGTGTGTATTTGTCGCGAACAAATGTTCGACAAAATCATCGTCTTTGGTATCCATGCCGACGACTCCGCGGCCCCCGCGCTTCTGGCTGCGGTAGGTAGATACAGGCAGACGCTTGATGTAGCCGGTATGCGTAATCGTAATGACGACATCTTCGCGAGGGATGAGGTCTTCATCTTCGATGCTTTCCTCGCCGATTGTAATTTCGGAACGACGATCGTCCGCATATTTATCTTTGATTTCATTCAATTCTTCGCTAATGATTGCAAGAATAAGCTGCTCATCTGCAAGAATAGCTTTGTATTCGGCAATCTTCTGCATGAGCTCCGCGTACTCCGCTTCGATCTTATCGCGTTCCAAGCCGGTTAAGCGCTGCAAGCGCATATCAAGAATGGCTTGAGCCTGCTCGTAGCTCAGATTGAATGTGTTGATCAAGCCCTCTCTTGCTTCATCCGGCGTCTGCGACGAGCGAATCAATGCGATAACCTGATCCAGATGGTCAAGCGCAATCCGCAAACCTTCGAGAATGTGAGCACGCGCTTCCGCTTTTCGTAAATCATACTCGGTTCTGCGGCGAATCACTTCCTGCTGATGCTTGAGGTAGTAGTGAAGCATTTCGCGCAAATTCAGAACGCGAGGCTGACCGTCCACCAGCGCCAGCATAATGATGCCGAAGTTGGACTGCAGCGCCGTCTGCTTAAACAAATTGTTAAGCACGACGTTCGGATTTACATCGCGCCGGAGCTCGATGACGATCCGCATCCCGTTGCGGTCGGATTCGTCGCGCAGGTCGGTAATGCCGTCGATTTTTTTCTCACGGACGAGCTCGGCGATTTTTTCAATCAACCTGGCTTTGTTCACCTGATACGGCAGTTCGTTCACGATAATTCTGGCTTTGTTGTTGTTCTCCTCGATCAGCGTTTTGGCGCGCATAGTCACAGAGCCGCGGCCTGTGGAGTACGCCTGTCTGATGCCTTCGCGGCCAAGAATATATCCGCCCGTAGGGAAGTCCGGCCCCTTGATAACCGACATCAGCTCAAGCGGGCTGGCGCTTGGATTGTCGATCAGCATCTGAATGCCTTCGATGACTTCGCCCAAATTGTGCGGAGGAATGTTCGTAGCCATACCGACGGCGATACCCGAGCTTCCGTTGACGAGCAAATTCGGAAAGCGGGCAGGCAGAACCGCAGGCTCGCTCTCCTCGCCGTCATAGTTAGGCACAAAGTCGATCGTCTCTTTGTTGATGTCGCGGAGCAGTTCCATCGCGATTTTGGATAGACGCGCCTCCGTATAACGCATCGCTGCGGCAAAGTCTCCGTCAATGGAACCGAAGTTGCCATGGCCGTCTACCAGCATGTAGCGAAGGGAGAAGTCCTGGGCCATCCGCACCATCGTCTCGTACACGGCCGAATCCCCGTGAGGATGATATTTACCGATGACTTCGCCGACGATTCTGGCCGATTTTTTATAAGGCTTGTCGGGGGACATCCCCAGCTCGGACATTGCAAACAGGATACGGCGATGAACCGGCTTCAAACCGTCCCTGACGTCCGGCAGCGCGCGGCTGACAATAATGCTCATCGCATAATCCAGGAAAGATGTGCGCATTTCCGTACCGATATCGATTTCTTTGACTTGCGAATGTAATTCTTCGCTCATGAATGTTCCTCCTGAAAGCTTACATCATATGCAACGCCTAAGACGTCGAAATTAGAAATCCAAGTTTTTCACGTATTTCGCATGCTCTTCGATAAAATCTCTTCGAGGTTCTACATTGTCACCCATCAGCGCATCGAAAATCGCATCCGCCTCAATCGCGTCGTCGATCGTCACCTGCAACAGCGTACGGATTTCCGGGTCCATAGTCGTTTCCCACAGCTGCTCCGGATTCATTTCGCCCAAACCTTTGTAACGCTGTACGTTCACTTTTGCGCCTTCGCCAAATTCCTGCATAATGATTTCACGCTGCTTGTCGTTGTAGGCATACCGCACCGTCTTATTGCGTTCCAGCTTGTAAAGCGGCGGTTGGGCAATGTAAACATAACCGTATTCGATCAGTTTTTTCATGTATCTGTAGAAGAAGGTAAGGAGCAGTGTCCGAATGTGAGCGCCGTCGACATCGGCATCGGTCATAATAATGATTTTGTGGTAACGGGCTTTCGTAATTTCAAAATCTTCGCTGATGCCCGTTCCGAAGGCCGTAATCATCGCGCGAATTTCCGTATTGGACAAAATGCGGTCCAACCGCGCTTTTTCCACGTTCAAAATTTTACCGCGCAGCGGAAGAATAGCCTGGAAGTGGCGGTCCCGCCCTTGCTTAGCCGAACCTCCCGCGGAGTCACCTTCTACGATGTAAATTTCACTGATGGAAGCATCCTTGGATGAGCAGTCGGCGAGTTTACCCGGGAGCGAACTGACTTCCAGGGCGCTTTTACGGCGTGTAAGCTCTCTGGCTTTACGCGCGGCTTCCCGGGCTCTGGCCGCCTGGATGCCTTTTTCCACAATTTTTTTGGCGACGGCAGGGTTCTCATCCATAAATTCCTGCAATTTCTCGGCAAACAAAGACTCGACAATACCGCGAACCTCGCTGTTTCCGAGCTTGGTCTTCGTCTGTCCTTCGAATTGCGGCTCCGGAATTTTCACGGAGATGATCGCTGCCAAACCTTCGCGCACATCGTCGCCGGAAAGATTGGAATCGCTCTCTTTGATGGAGTTGCTCTTGCGCGCATACTCATTCAAAATCCGCGTTAACGCGCTTTTAAAGCCGGACTCGTGCGTTCCGCCTTCGTGCGTGTTGATATTATTCGCAAACGAGTAGATATTCTCCGTATAGCTGTCGTTATACTGCAGCGCGATCTCGATCGAAATATTATCCTTCGCACCTTCGACATAGATCGGCGTCTGGTTAACGGCCTCGCGGTTGCGGTTCAAATACTCGACAAAGGAGATGATGCCGCCCTCGTACATGAAAGTGTTGGATGTGTCCGTGCGCTCATCCAGAAGGTTGATTTCGATCCCTTTGTTCAAAAACGCAAGCTCGCGAATTCTCGATTGGAGAATGTCGTAATCGTATTCGGTCGTTTCCTTGAAAATCTCCGGGTCCGGCTGAAACGTAACCGTAGTTCCGGTTTCTTCCGTTTCGCCGACGATTTTAACATCGTATTGCGGCGTGCCGCGGCGGTACTCCTGTTGATGAATTTTACCTTTAAGCTTAACCTGGACGATCAGTGATTCGGACAGCGCATTGACGACAGAGATACCTACTCCGTGCAGACCGCCTGACACTTTATATCCCGAATCCTCCCCGCCGAATTTACCGCCTGCGTGAAGAACGGTGAGAACAACTTCAAGAGTCGGTCTCTTCAATTTCGCATTTTCGCCGACCGGAATTCCCCGCCCGTTATCGATAACGGTGATGCTGTTGTTTTTGTGAACGATGACGTCGATCTTCGTACAAAATCCGGCCAAAGCCTCGTCGATACTGTTATCGACAACCTCCCACACGAGATGATGAAGACCGCGGGAGCTGGTTGACCCGATATACATACCAGGCCGTTTGCGAACCGCCTCTAAGCCTTCCAGTACCTGAATCTGATTTTCATCATACGTATTTTGATTCACAGACATGTTATGCTTCACCTGCTTTTTTATAGTCAAAACCGGTTAGTTCGTTAACAACTGATGAGCTCGTTTCTTAAGAGTGGTGGATGAAATGGGAGAATAATAAACTTTGTTCTTCGTAACGACGAGCGATTTGCATTCTTCCTCGCCGATGTGCTCTATGTGTTTATTTTTGCTCGCCTGCTGAATAAACTGCTTCGATATTTTGGAAGACTTCTCGATTGAGATGTCAAAAATAGCTATCAGTTCGGAAGCTCTAATAATCTTCTCGCCACCCAGATGAATAAACAAACTTATCAGCTCCTGCCGCTTACATTTCCTTTCAAAACATGGAACACGGAAGCATGGTCCAGCTTATCCATATGAACGCTATCCAGACCTGTCGTCGTAATAAAGGTTTGCACTTTTTGTTGAAACGTCCGGATCAATTGGGTTTGCCTGTATTCATCCAGCTCGGAGAGCACATCGTCGAGCAGCAGCAGCGGATATTCGCCTACTTCCTCGTGAATGAGCTCAATCTCAGCCAGTTTAAGCGATAGCGCCGTCGTCCGCTGCTGCCCCTGGGAACCGTATGTCTGCGCTTCTTTGCCGTTGATGAAGAAAAGAAGATCGTCGCGATGAGGACCGACAAGGGTTACGCCTCTGCGGAATTCCTGTTCTTTGACCTGTGTTAACTTTATCATAAATTGTTCTAATAAAACAGTTTCATCTTCAAACTCGTGCATTTCGAACGATGGGGAATAGCGAATTCGCAGCTCCTCATTGTTGTTGGTAATTCCCCTGTGAATCGTTTCCGCCCATTGCTGCAGCTTCTTAATAAAGTTTTGACGCTTTTTCATAATTTTAACACCATACTGCGCTAATTGTTCGTTCCAGACGTCCAGCATGGCATCGGGGGCGCCTTTGGAAGGGCCTGTTTGCTTTAAATAATTGTTGCGCTGCAGCAGTATTTTTTGATATTGCGACAAATCGTACAAATAGGAGGGCTGAACCTGGCCGATCTCCATATCCAAAAAGCGCCTTCTGACGCCGGGCGTCCCCTTGACGATTTCCAGATCTTCCGGGGCGAACATGACGACATTCAGGGCTCCGATAAAATTGCTCAACTTTTTTTGTTCGAGCCCGTTGATCCTCGCTTTTTTACCTTTGCCCGAAATCGCGAGATCCAACGTGCAATTCCCGTAGCGCTTGGTGATCTCGGCGTGCAGATGGGTATGATCCTGATTCCAGCCGATCAGTTCTTTGTCCTGATGGGTGCGGTGCGATTTGGTCATCGCAAGGACATAGATCGATTCAAGCAGATTCGTTTTACCCTGTGCGTTGGGGCCGACAAAAATATTGACGTTGCTGTCGGTCGTCAGTTCGACCTGTTCGTAATTCCGGTAGTGACTCACATGCAGCTTGGTTAAAAACATGGCACATCCTCCTGGGTGCTCGGCGCTGTCAGGAGCTTACCACTTCAAATTGTCCGAAGCCCTCTACAAACACCATATCATGCGGTACCAGCTTGCGTCCTCTGCGGTTTTCAGCCTGCCCGTTCACTTCGATTTTCGTCTCCTGCACAAAAAATTTGGCTTGTCCACCTGTGGATATGCAGTCGGCCAGCTTTAAAAATTGCCCGAGCGTGATGTACTCGGTGCGAATCCCGATTTGTTTCATCCTGCATCTCCTTTAGTTGGTAGTACGGTAAGGCAGAATCAGTTGAAGAATATTCGATCCGTCTTCCGGCTTGATGATAATTGGCTGCATAGCGCCGGTAAATCCGATGTGGATAAACTCCGAGTCGAGCACTTTCAGCGCGTCCAGCATGTATTTGGAGTTAAACGAGATGCGCAGCAGTTCTCCGGTAATCCGCTGCAAATTAATTTGCTCGGTAACTTTGCCCAGCTCGGAGGAAGTCGATGAAATTTCGATCGTTTCGTCCTCGCGCATGATCATTTTCACAATATTCGATTTGTCTTCTCTGGAAAGCAGGTAGGCGCGATCGATCGCTTCCGCAAGCCCTTTGGTCGGAACGACCATTTCCGTTTGAAAAGACTGGGGAATGAGCTTGGAAGTATCAGGATAAGTACCGTCCAAAATACGGGAATAAAAAAGAATCGAATGAATTTTGAATAAAACCTGATTGTCCGAAATAACAATATCGATAAGAGAGTTTTGATCAGGCAAAATTTTGCTTAATTCAACCAACGTTCTTCCGGAAATAACAATATTTTGAAGGTTTTGCGCCGTTTCATTGTCGATCGTTACTTCTCTGCTGGCCAATCGATGGCGGTCGCAGGCAATAAACTTCAGCTTGTCGCCGGTAATGCTCCACAATACGCCTGTAAGAATCGGCGTCGACTCGTTGGTGGATACGGCAAAAGAAGTTTGCTTGATCATCGTTTTCAACAGATCGCTTGGCAGGCGGATCATTTTGTTTTCTTCGATTTGCGGCAGCAGCGGATACTCTTCAGGATCCAGTCCCATTATCTGAATTTCGGAAGAGCCGGAGCGGATTGTCGTTTGGAAATGGTGGCCGACTTCGATTTCTATAATTTGCGAAGGCAGCTTGCGAATAATTTCCACGAAAAATTTGGCCGGCAGCACAACGCTCCCCGATCGGAAAAGCTCGATAATTTTCATCGTGCCGTTTTCGGTAGGGGTAAAGCTTTGGATCGAAATGTCGGTATCGCTTGCGGTTAAGGTGACTCCGCTTGCATTGGCATCTATTTTGATTCCCGTAAGGATCGGAATGGTCGTTCTGCTTGAAATCGCCTTGGAAACGTGACCAATGGATTCGATCAATTGATCTTTGAGTATCGTTAATTTCATAAGTTCACTCCTGCGGTTCTTTTTTTCGATGCGAAGCATATTTATACATAATAACATTTTTTAAATATTTTTAGTAATAGCAGTAGGGCGCCTGAGTATGTGGATATGTGGATCAATCGTTCAAAAATCAAGCCTATCCACATGTGAATAGATTGTGCATAGGCTTAAGGCTATTGTTTATGATTTCGGAAAACTTGTTAGGAAGACGGATTTTTAATCTTCTCGGTCAAATTGTGAATGATTTTATATAATTCCTGATCGGCTTTCAGCGATTCGGTTATTTTCTCGTGCGCGTGGATGACTGTCGTATGGTCGCGGCCGCCGAAATTTTCGCCGATTTTCGGCAAAGAGAAGTCCGTCAGCTCCCTGGCCAAGTACATGGCGACCTGCCGCGGGAAGGCAACGGCCTTGGTCCGCTTCCGCGCTTTGAAATCCTCCAGCTTTAATCCGTAAAATTCGCCGACCCGCTGCTGAATGTCCTGAATCGTGATGACCTTAGGCCGGCTGGACGGAATAATATCCTTCAACGCTTCGGCCGCCAAATGAACGCTGATATCCTGATTGATCAAAGACGAATAGGCAACTACCCGAATCAATGCGCCTTCAAGCTCGCGAATGTTCGTATCGATCTGGTTGGCTATGTAATTCATGGCCTCGTTGGGAATTTCGAGATTTTCGGCTTTCGCTTTTTTGCGCAAAATAGCGATCCGCGTCTCCAGATCCGGCGGCTGAATGTCGGTGATCAGCCCCCATTCGAAGCGCGAGCGCAGCCGGTCCTCCAGCGTAGGAATTTCCTTGGGCGGACGGTCGCTGGAAATAATAATTTGTTTGCCTTCTTCGTGAAGGGCGTTGAATGTATGGAAAAATTCCTCCTGCGTTCCTTCTTTGCCGGCGAGGAATTGAATATCGTCAATGAGCAGCACGTCGATAGATCTGTATTTATTGCGGAAATCTTCCCCGCGGTTGTGAAGAATGACCGTATTGATGAATTCGTTCGTGAACTTCTCTGATGAAATATAAAGCACGCGCGCCTTCGGATTGTGCTCCAATACATAGTGGCCGATCGCATGCATCAAATGCGTCTTGCCAAGTCCGACTCCCCCGTATAAAAAGAGGGGATTGTAAGCTTTGGCCGGCGCTTCGGCTACGGCGAGCGACGCCGCATGGGCGAAACGGTTCCCGGATCCGATGACGAACGTATCGAACGTATATCTGGCGTTCATCATATTCGTAAAAGTTTCTTCCTGCGAAGTGATCGCCGGGCCCTTGGGAGGTATGACAGTGGCGGCCGCTGCGGGCTGCGCTTTTTGCTCGTCGGTTTCGATGACGAACTTGACTTCAACGCGTTTGCCGGTGAAATCGTAGATGGTCCCCTCAATCAGCTTGGTGTAGCGGCTTTCCAGCCACTCTCTGGCAAAATTGTTGGGCGCGCAAACAACAACCGAAGCGTCATTGAACACGGTTGCTTTGGTTGATTTCAGCCAAGTGTCGAAACTTGGTTTACTCAGTTTTGTTTGTATAATAGACAAAACTTGCTGCCATAAATCGTTAGTATGGCCTTCCACAGTAATTCACTCCTTCTAAATTCAAACGTGGCATAAGGCCAGCAAGAGGAAATGGTGTCAGAAAAGGATAGGATTTGTCGTTTTATCCACAGTATTAAGAATCGGTTAAAATGACTTATTCTTTAAGAGGGAAAATTGTTCACAATTTTATCCACAGGTTGTTGATAAATCGGAGGGTAACTGGAGTATATCCACAACAGAAACATAACTATCTTATCAAAAGATGACCTGTTAATCAACGGATTGTTTGATATTATCCACAATTTCAAGAAGTTGTGCATAGCTTTTGTTCACAACACAAGATATTGTTGATACCTTGTTAATTTTCGACAAGCTTTGCTTTTTCCGCCCGGCAAATTATGCACAGGTTGTACTTTGGCGAAAAATTTTCGGAAACGGGAAGTCCTGCGGGAGCCCGCTGTGCCAGTTGACTTTTCCCGCTGAAAATGGTTTAATGGTTAGAGAAATTTTGTAGGATGGGATATCCTCATCAAGGAGGTGCTATAGATGGGTCCAACGTTTAACCCTAATACGAGAAAGCGCAAGAAAAACCATGGCTTCCGTAAAAGAATGAGCACGAAGAACGGCCGTAAAGTGCTGAGCGCTCGTCGTCTAAAAGGAAGAAAAGTTCTTAGCGCGTAAAGAGAGGCTCCGAAAGGGGCTTTTTTTTATGCTTGCAAAAAACGAACTGTTTTAATTTGCTTTTTTTCGTTAAGGCTATATGAATAGTGATTTGCAGATGCATAAACTTGGATGCTACCTGTCTGGAGTGTACTTATTTGTGGAAAAAAAATATAGATTGGCCAAAAGAGAAGACTTCGGCAAAGTGTACCGCTACGGGAAGTCGATGGCTAACCATCAGTTTGTTCTATATTATTTGGCGCAGCCGAAGCTGGAGGAGTTTCGCCTTGGCGTATCGGTCAGCAAAAAAGTGGGCAATGCGGTCGTCCGCAACCGTTTGCGCAGAATGATCAAGGAAATCGTAAGATTGAGAAAAGAGAGCATGGTGCCTCATTACGACTATGTTTTGATTGCCCGGAAGCCTGCGGCGGAGATGGATTATCACGAGATGGAGAAGAGTATCGCGCACGTAATCCGCAAAGCTTTTTCCAATAAAAGAAATGAGCCTGTAAAAAAGTAGTGTTTTATTTCCTTGCGGATGAAAGTTGTGGTATAGTTTAACTTGGAAAAGATATATAGGAGGATCTCATTTTGACTCGTCGAATCTATTTGCTTGCCGCAATGGCAGCTATGCTCGTTTTGCTTGCCGGTTGCGCGCCACATACTGCTGCTACAGCACCGATCGATCCTGCTACAGCCGGATTCTTTACCAAGTATTTCGTATATCCTTTATCTGAAACGCTTGACTGGTTCGCCGATCATTTATGGGGTCAATACGGTCTGTCCATCCTGGTTGTAACGATTATTATCCGACTTATTATTTTGCCGTTGACGCTTAAGCAATATAAAAGCTCCAAGCGGATGCAAGATTTGCAGCCTGAGATGAAAAAGCTGAAGGAAAAGTACAAGGACGACGCGAAAAAGCAGCAGGAAGAAACCATGAAGCTGTTCCAGCAAAATGGCGTGAATCCTTTGGCCGGATGCTTCCCGATCATTGTGCAAATGCCGATTCTGATAGCGCTGTATCAAGCGATTATGAGAAATGACCATATCCGTGAACATACCTTTTTATGGCTGAATTTGGGTTCGCCGGATCATCTGTATATACTTCCGTTAATTGCCGCGGCAACTACGTTCGTGCAGCAAAAATTTATGTCCTCGCAAATGAACCAGCAGATGAAAAGCTTGCTGTTTATTTTCCCGGTCATGATTTTCGTCATGTCGATGAACTTTGCGGCTGCGCTGCCGCTTTACTGGATATACGGCAACATCTTCACGATTGTTCAGTCTTACTTTATTTACGGTTCTCCTGGATCTCAAAAAAATAAGGGTGGCCTGTCCAAATGAAAAAAATCGTGGTGACTGGAAAAACCATCGAAGATGCGGTGAAAGCCGGACTCCGACAATGGAATGTATCTGAAGATCGTGTGAATATTCATGTTTTGGAGCAGCCCTCAAAAGGGCTGTTCGGTTTCATTGGTTCGAAAGAAGGTAAAGTCGAGCTGGAATTGATCCCGGATGCGCTTGAAGAAGCGACCCTTTTTTTACAGGATATTTTCAAGACGATGCAAATTTCCATCACCATAGATCAGCAAAAAGATCGAGAAGGCACCATCTTGAATATGAGCGGACCTGAATTAGGTATATTGATCGGTAAAAGAGGGCAAACTTTGGACGCGCTGCAATATTTGATTAATATTGTGGCGAATCGCTATTCGACTTCGCACATTCGGATTGTTCTGGATGCGGAAAATTTCCGCGAGAGACGGAAGAAGACGCTGGAAGATCTGGCGGTCAGACTGGCTGGCCGCGTGTTGAAATCGAAGAAAGAAGTCATACTGGAGCCGATGAATGCGCAGGAACGCAAAATTATTCATTCCGAACTTCAAGATCATCCGTCCGTGAAAACTTACAGTAAAGGCGAAGAACCGAACCGAAGAGTGGTTATCGCCCTAAAATAACGATCATTGCAATGACTTGGTTCATGTCATTGCTTTTTCTTTAATTAAGAGGAATTCTTCCGAGGTGTATGATGATGTTGAAAGATACGATTGCCGCTATTTCTACTCCGCTTGGGGAAGGCGGTATTTCGGTGATTCGCGTAAGCGGCGAAGATGCTGTCCCGTTCGTGGAAAAGATCTTTCGTTCGAAGACGAAATTGTCGGAAGCGCAAACCCATACGGTTCATTACGGTCATATCGTAGAGCCGGGCACAGCGGAGAAATTGGAGGAAGTTCTCGTTACGCTTATGAGAGCTCCCAGGTCGTTTACGATGGAAGATGTGGTCGAGGTTAACTGTCATGGCGGAATTGTCGCCGTGAAAAAAGTGCTCGACTTGCTGCTGCAGCAAGGAATACGGCTTGCCGAGCCGGGAGAGTTCACGAAGCGCGCTTTTCTGAACGGTCGTATAGATTTAACGCAGGCGGAAGCAGTGATCGATTTGATTCGCGCCAAGTCGGACCGGGCGTTCAAAGTTGCTTTGAAGCAAGTGGAAGGCAATTTGTCCAAGCAAATTAAGCTCTTGCGGCACCAGCTTGTTGAACTGATGGCGCATGTAGAAGTAAACATCGACTATCCGGAGCATGACGTCGAGGAAATGACGAATGCTTTTATCAAAACTAAATGTACGCTGGTCATGAGCGAGATTGAGAAGCTGCTTCATACCGCACAGCAGGGCAAAATTCTGCGTGAGGGTATTGAAACAGCTATTGTCGGTAGGCCGAATGTTGGAAAATCGTCGCTGCTTAACGAGCTGGCTCAGGAGAACCGGGCGATCGTTACGGACATTCCGGGTACGACGAGAGATGTGATCGAGGAATTTGTGAATGTGGGCGGTATTCCGCTGAAGCTTCTGGATACGGCGGGGATCCGCGAAACTACCGATATTGTGGAGCAAATCGGGGTGGAGCGTTCCAAGACCGCGCTCGCAGAGGCGGATCTTATTTTGCTGGTGCTGAACAGCAGCGAAGATTTGCAGTTGGATGAGCTGGCGCTTATGAAACAACTGGCGGAAAAACAGACGATTGTCATTTTGAATAAAATCGATCTGCCGAGAAAGATTGACTTGGATCAGGTTTATGCCTATTTCCCGGCAGAACGAGTGGTGGAGCTTTCGCTGCTCGAGAACCGGGGAATCGAAGACTTGGAAAAAGCGATTGCCGCCATTTTCTTTGAAGGGAAGCTGGAAGCAGGCGATTTGACATATGTCAGCAACGTTCGGCATATTGCGCTGTTGAAACAGGCGAAAAGTTCCTTGCAGGATGCGCTTGACGCTAACGAGCAGTACGTGCCGATCGATATGATTCAAATCGATATTCGCGCGTCTTGGGAACAGTTAGGCGAAATTATCGGCGATTCGGTCGGGGAATCTTTGATCGATCAGATTTTTACGCAGTTTTGTTTGGGAAAATAATAAAATCAGGCTATTTTCATAATTCGTTTTCACAAAAGAGGGAGGGACATAACCCCATGGGATATCATGCTGGTGATTATGAAGTTATTGTGATCGGAGCCGGACACGCCGGATGCGAAGCCGCGCTTGCTTCCGCTCGAATGGGCTGCAATACGCTGCTGCTTACGATTAATTTGGATATGGTTGCTTTTATGCCCTGCAACCCATCCATTGGTGGTCCTGCAAAGGGCCACGTTGTTCGGGAGATTGATGCGCTCGGCGGAGAAATGGGCAGAAACATCGATAAAACCTACATTCAAATGAGAATGTTGAATACGGGCAAAGGGCCGGCTGTTCATGCGCTCCGTGCTCAAGCCGATAAGTTTTTGTACCAGCATAAGATGAAAGAAACGATCGAGGCGACGGACAACTTGACGCTGCGTCAAGGTATGGCCGAAGAACTTATCGTTGAAGACGGCGTGTGCAAAGGGGTTATTACAAAAACCGGCGCGGAATATTACGCCAAGGCGGTAGTTCTTACAACCGGAACTTATCTGCGGGGGAAAGTGATCATCGGGGAATTGATGTATGAGAGCGGCCCTAACAACCAGCAGCCTTCTGTAAAACTGTCCGAGTCGCTGCGCAAGCTAGGCTTTGACTTGGTGCGCTTCAAAACGGGAACTCCGCCGCGCGTTCATAAAGATTCCATCGATTTTGATAAAACCGAAATTCAGCCGGGCGACGCGGAACCGAAATTTTTCTCCTATGAAACGAAGGAGGGTGCAGGCGAGCAGATTCCTTGCTGGTTGACGTACACTTCAGAAGACACACATAAGATCATTAATGATAACCTTCACCGCGCGCCAATGTTCTCCGGTGCAATCGAAGGAACCGGCCCGCGCTATTGCCCTTCGATTGAGGATAAAATAGTTCGCTTTAGCGATAAGCCGAAGCATCAAATTTTCTTGGAGCCGGAAGGCAGAAATACATCTGAGTATTATGTGCAAGGCCTTTCTACCAGCATGCCGGAGGATGTTCAGCTTGGCATTCTGCGTTCGATCCCCGGGCTTGAGAAAGTCGAAATGATGAGAACGGGCTACGCGATCGAGTATGATGCGGTAGTTCCTACACAACTGAAGCCGTCTTTGGAAACGAAGCTTGTGAGCGGTTTGTTTACGGCAGGTCAAATTAACGGGACTTCCGGATATGAAGAGGCGGCGGGCCAGGGAATCATGGCTGGCATTAACGCAGCGCGTAAAGTGCAGGAGAAGGATGCCGTTATTCTCGACCGTTCGGAAGGTTACATCGGCGTATTGATCGATGATTTGGTGACGAAAGGAACAAGCGAGCCTTACCGTCTGCTGACTTCCCGGGCCGAATACCGTCTGCTGCTTCGCCATGACAATGCTGACTTGCGTCTGACTCCAATCGGCCATGAGATCGGGCTGATCTCGGACGAACGCTACACAGCCTTTTTGCATAAAAAAGACTTGGTGGAGCAAGAAATCGGGCGTTTGAAAACGTCGAAGGTAAGGCCTGAACCGCATGTTCAAGCGATTTTGGAAAGCCTGAACAGCGTAGTTTTGAACAATGCGGTTGATGTGCTTTCATTGCTTCGCCGGCCGGAAGTGGAGTATCGTCACATTGAGCAGATGTCGCCGTCGCCGCTGGAGCTATCGGATGAAATGAAGGAGCAAGTGGAAATCCAGGTGAAATACGCAGGCTACATCGAGAAGCAGTTGGCCCAAGTAGATCGTCTGCGCAAAATGGAGAAGAAGAAAATCCCGGACGACATCGAATACAGTGAAATTCATGGCATCGCTACGGAAGCGAAGCAAAAGCTGGCGAAAATCCGCCCGGTATCGATTGGTCAGGCATCGCGTATTTCCGGAGTTACACCTGCGGATATTTCCATTCTGCTTGTTTATTTGGAACACTATAACAAAGTCGTTGCTGCAAGAGGATAATCGATGGACGCTATTCAACAAAACTTTATTCGATTTTTAGAAGAACATAACGTTGCTTTGACTTCCGCGCAGTTGGATCAGTTTGAGCTGTACTACAAAACGCTTGTCGAGTGGAATGAAAAGATGAACTTAACTGCAATTACGGAGAGAGAACAAGTATATATGAAACATTTTTATGATTCTCTCTCTCTTTCTTTTTATTTTCCTGTTGGACAAGTTTCCACGATTGCCGATATTGGCTCGGGGGCCGGGTTTCCGAGTATTCCTTTGAAAATAGCTTTTCCGCATCTGCAAGTTACTATCGTAGACTCACTGAATAAGCGGATTACTTTTTTACGGGAACTCGTTACGCTATTAGGACTTGAGCATGCGGAGTGCGTTCACGGCAGGGCGGAGGATGTTGCCAGACTTGCTCCTTATCGCGATCATTTTGATCTTGTGACGGCTCGTGCGGTTGCCAGATTGAGCGTACTGAATGAGTTTTGTCTTCCTTTTGTGAAAAAAGGCGGATCTTTTATAGCAATGAAAGGTTCCGATGTGGAAGAGGAATTTTCCGAAGCGAAATATAGTTTGTCAGAGTTAAAAGGCAAGCTAATCAAGGTTGATCGAATGGAGCTTCCGATAGAGCAATCTGTCCGCCATTTCGTGCAAATCGAGAAAATAGGCGCAACGCCAGCCAAATATCCCCGAAAAGCGGGAGTACCTTTGAAAAGTCCGCTCGTTAAGGGTTAGTATGATGTTCCACGTGAAACATTATTGAAACGTTCATAATTTGATTGGCAGGAACTTCATCATTTGTGGAGAATTAGTAAGTACATGAGATTTCTCGTCAACCTACGTCAGTTTAGCACTACTGCTGCTGGCAGTCATATTACGGGGAAGAGTTGGTGGTAAGTTTTCCTATGAAAGAACAAATATCAAAACTATTTGGCCTTGCGGATCGAACGAATACAGATGAGGTAAAGAATATACCTGTCAATAACATCACGCCTAGCCCGTACCAGCCGAGGACGGTTTTTGATGATGATCGTATAGACGAACTATGTCAAACAATCCGCACGCACGGTGTGATTCAGCCTATTGTTGTCAGGGTAAAAAATAATACGTTCGAACTGATCGCCGGTGAACGGCGCCTCCGTGCTGTGAAAAAGCTGGGTATGGATACAATCCCGGCAATCGTTCGGGATTTCAATGATTCCCAGGCAGCTTCAATTGCTTTAATTGAAAACCTTCAAAGGGAAGGTCTTACCGCCATTGAGGAAGCTGCTGCTTACCAGCAATTAATAGAAATGCATGACTTGACACAAGAGAGTCTCGCACAGCGTCTTGGTAAAAGCCAGTCCACGATTGCAAACAAAATTCGGCTGCTCCATTTAAGCGAACCTGTAAAAGCAGCTTTAATGGAACGGAAAATATCCGAACGTCATGCACGCGCTCTGCTGTCTCTTGATCAGGAAGAAATGCAGGTCAAAGTTCTTGAGGAAATTATTGCTAAAGAGCTGAATGTAAAGCAGACTGAAGCAAAAATTAACTTTCTGAAAGAAGCTGCGAAACTGAAGAAGTCTCGGCGGGTATCTTTTACGAAAGATGTACGGCTGGCCTTAAATACAATTCGTCAATCCGTAGAAATGGTAACGAGTTCCGGCCTCAACATTAATACTTCTGAAAAAGATCATGAAGACCATTACGAAATTATAATTAAAATTCCTAAACGATAACGGGAAATTGTGGTGCTTAACTAAACGGCGCAAGCCGTTTTTTTGTTTCTTTTAAAAGATTTTGCCCTATGACTGCGCAGAGTTGGCGTTGCTTTTGCCGAATCTGTTATAATTAATTTTACCCGTTAAATTTTGCTTCATATTGATAAGGTATAAGTTCGGAAGATATGGTAAGATAGAAGTATTCTGTATTTGGCATCTGGAACATAAGCGATAGAGGTGAACAGGTTTTGTCTAAAATAATTGCAATAACGAACCAGAAGGGCGGGGTCGGCAAGACTACGACTTCCGTGAACCTGGGAGCCTCTCTGGCCTCATTGGGCAAGAGAGTGCTGTTGGTTGATATTGATCCGCAGGGAAATACAACAAGTGGAATTGGCATCAATAAAGCGGATGTCGTTAATTGTATATACGATGTGCTTATCAATGATGTTCATCCCAAAGACGCGACGGCTGATACGAATATTGAAAATCTCAAAATCATTCCGGCAACGATTCAGCTTGCGGGTGCGGAAATTGAGCTTGTTCCTACGATCTCCAGAGAAGTAAGGCTTAAGAAGTCTCTCCAACTTGTTAAGCATATGTATGACTACATTCTTATTGATTGTCCTCCTTCGCTAGGTTTGTTAACGATCAATTCTTTAACAGCCGCGGATTCAGTCATTATCCCAATTCAATGTGAATATTATGCGCTTGAGGGTCTTAGCCAGCTTTTGAATACGGTTCGTTTGGTCCAAAAGCATCTGAATACCGGTTTGCAAATAGAAGGCGTTCTATTAACTATGTTTGACGCAAGAACGAATCTTGGCATTCAAGTTATTGAGGAAGTAAAGAAGTATTTTCAGCAAAAAGTGTACCAAACTATTATTCCAAGAAATGTTCGCTTAAGTGAGGCGCCGAGTCACGGGCAATCGATTATCACTTATGATCCTCGTTCCAAAGGAGCGGAAGTATATTTGGAGCTAGCGAAGGAAGTGATCTCTGTATGAGCAAAGGCTTAGGTAAGGGATTAGGTAAAGGTTTGGATGCATTGCTGCCATCATTGCATATCGATGACAACGATAAGGTCATTCAAATTCCTCTCTCCCAACTTCGAGCGAATCCATATCAACCCAGAAAAAATTTCAATGAAGATGGCATAAAGGAATTAGCGGACTCTATTAAAGAACACGGTGTTATCCAACCGATTATCGTTCGTAAGGTTTTAAAAGGTTTTGAGATTATAGCTGGTGAGAGGCGCTATAGAGCTTCACAGATGTGCGGGCTTCCGACCATCCCGGCGGTAGAACGAACTTTTTCCGACCAGCAGGTCATGGAAATTGCGTTGATTGAAAATGTCCAGCGTGAGGATTTGAACGCTTTGGAGATCGCCACTGCGTATCAAGGCATCATTGATCAATTCAATCTTACTCAAGAAGAGCTCTCTGCTAAGGTAGGCAAAAGCCGGTCTCATATTGCAAACTTTTTGCGGCTGCTTCAACTGCCGGAATCAGTCAAACAATATGTTTCACGTGGAACATTATCGATGGGGCATGCAAGAGCGATTGTAGGCGTCAAAGATGATAAGGTAAAAAAAGAACTGGCGGAAACGACAATCAACAAACAGTGGAGCGTTCGTGATTTAGAAGAAGCAATCAAAATGCTCGAAGAACAAGCAGGTCAAGAAAAAGAAAAGAACAAGCAGAAGGTCAAACAAAGAGACCCATACATTCATCAGGCGGAAGATCAGCTTCGCGATTTGTATCGGACAACGGTGAAAATCAAGCATCAACAAGACAAAGGAAAAATCGAGCTTCTGTATTATTCGAAAGATGATCTGAATCGTCTTTTGGAACTGCTTCAAGGCAAAATCTCTTAAAATTAGATAGCATGCCGATGGTTTTCTTTCAAGCAGAAAGAACAAACTAAAGGTATGCTATTATTTGTGAGGTGATTGAAAGATGAAGGAAGTCATCTATTTTGATCAAGCAGCTTCTTCGTGGCCCAAGCCGCCGGCCGTATTAGAAGCGATGACGACATGTATGCACGAGTTCGCGGCAAATCCCGGAAGAGGCAGTCATCGAATGGCTGTGCAGGCAAGCAGGGTTTTGTTTGAAACACGGAGAAATTTGGCGAGGTTGTTCGGCATCAAAAATCCGAATGATATTTCATTTGCCTTGAATACGACTCATTCATTGAATCAGGCGATTAATGGTTTTGTACGCGCAGGGGATCATGTAATCTGCACCAGCATCGAACATAATTCCGTTAGAAGACCGCTTGAACATTTGAAGGAAAAGCTCGGAATTGAACTTACATATTTAAAAAACGATGAAGCAGGGGATTTGCGGCTGGAGCATTTGGAGAATGCGTTTCAATCGAACACTTCACTTGTAGTCGTCAATCATAGCTCAAATCTGCTCGGCTCGATTATGCCTGTTGCAGAGATCGGAGAGATGTGCCGGAAGAGAGGAGTCAGGACGCTCGTAGACGCCGCTCAGAGCGCCGGAGTGCTCCCTATTCATGTGGAGAATATGGGAATCGACATGTTGGCTTTTCCGGGCCATAAAGGGCTTCTGGGGCCCCAGGGAACAGGGGGGTTATACATCCATCCCGAATTGGATATTGAGCCTCTCATGTATGGGGGGACAGGCAGTCAATCGGAATCCATCTCCCAGCCAACGGTTAGACCCGACCGCTATGAAGCAGGTACGCAAAATACGGTCGGAATTGCGGGGCTGAATGAAGGCGTCAAATTTGTACTCTCGGAAACGGTAGAAAAGATACACGAAAAAGAGTGGCGGCAGACTCAGAAATTGATGGAGGGGCTGATGGGAATTAAAGGAGTAACGATTCTGGGACCTGCAATGGGGCAAAATAAAACAGGAATCGTATCCTTTAATGTTCAAGGGGCGGACTCCTCCGAAGTTGCTTTTATACTGGATCAATCATTTCAAATTGCGGTTCGGGCAGGTTATCATTGTTCGCCGTTAGCGCATGAAGCAGCAGGAACATTAGCAACAGGAGCAGTACGGGCGAGTATCGGGTATTTTACAAAGGACGAGGAAGTGGAAGCACTTATCGACGCTGTAAAAGAGATCGGCTCGCAGTACGCATAAGCAGAAAGAGGGATATTTTCGTGGGAGATTTGTTTGGAATTCAAGGTGGACTGTTTTTTGTCATTATCGCCGCATTGCTCATTATTTTATTCGTACTCTTGATCGTATTATGGACGAAATTGTCCGCGCTTAGAAAACAATATCTGCTCATGATGAACGGTTCGAAGGCGGAAAATATGGAAGACCTGCTGGTCGAGCTGCAACATAAATTGAACGATCAAAAGGCCGAATCGACAACGACTTCAGCCAAAGTTGAAGCTATTCTGGAAACATTGAAAACCATGAAATCGAAAGTAGGCATTCATCGGTACAACGCTTTTGCGGAAGGCGGAAGCGATATGAGCTTTACGATCGCCATTTTGAACGAATATCAGGACGGCGTCATCATCACAGGTATTCATAGCCGGGAGCAAACTTATTTGTATGCCAAACCGCTGCAGAGAGGGCAATCCGCCTATACGTTAAGCCCTGAGGAAAAAGAGGCCATTAGTCAAACTTTAAAACAGCAGTAGGAGAAGGCGTGTAAGGCTGAACGCGGCGCAGAGCGGCAGAAAGAGCATCGCCAATGACATTTGCCATATTCATGACCAGGCTAAGGCGTGTGTTCTGCAGCACGAAATATTCCATAAAGCCGCCGACATTAACGATACCGGTAACATGAATATCGCCGACCGGAGGCAGGTCCTTGTTGACTCCTGCGCCCGGTTTAAGCGGTCCGTCAGCAACCTGAATGCATCCGACGCTGGATACTTGCCCGAGGCATGCATCGACTGCTACGATGAAAGGGTTCTGAAACTGTTTGTGAATCCGCTCGACGGTTTCGGACAAATTCATTGCATGCACAGGTTCGTCAATAGTGCCAAATAGATGGAGAGGACGGAGCCCTCTTTTGCTCAGATGGGAACCGACGAGCGGCCCCAAGCAGTCGCCGGTGGAACGGTCCGTTCCGACACAAATAATAACGATAGGCTGATAGGCCGGCAAACCGCTGAAAATCGTTTGAAAATGTTTGGAAAGAAGGGCAGGGGTATCGGCGTCGGTATGCTGGATTTTTATAGGTTCTAGCGCTTTATCTTTTGAACCTTCAAAGCCAAATTGAAACTTCATAGGATCCCTCCAAGTCTTGGACTTATTTTTACTAGTATATGGAGAGATAGTCTAATTTATACGTAGGTAAAGGGGGAATATCCTTGGATGCATCGGTTATGCTGCTTGCCTTTGATTCTACGCAGCAAGCGCTCAGGGCGGAGATGCTGCTAGAGTATGCCGAGATAGAGATAGATATACGGCCGACGCCGAAGGAGGTAACGGCAGGTTGTGCGTTATCTATTGAATTTCCGGGCGAATCTTTGCCGCGAGTCAAAGAAATCATAGTTTCGGAAAAGGTAGAAATACGGGGGATTTATTTTAAAAAGAACGATAAATATGTTACCATGGAATGAAGCTGGGAGGGGCAATAAATGACCTTAACGTCAGGATTCATTCAATGGTTGAGGGATATGGTCAGCAAACCCGAATGGATCGAGAATGCATTTTGGATCGTTGTCAAAATTGTGCTGATCTACATCGCAGCGAGAATCGTCGTCAAAATCGCGGATAAAGCGATCTCGCATATGATGAAGGCGCGGGAGAAATCTCCGCTGAAATTTGACCTCAGAAGGACGACCACAATCGGCAAGCTCATACACAATTTAATTTCCTATACGATTAATTTCATAGCTTTGCTCTTGATACTAGGGCAAGTAGGAGTGAATTTGGGGCCTTTGCTGGCCGGGGCCGGCGTCCTGGGTCTTGCTATCGGGTTCGGCGCGCAAAGTTTGGTGAAGGATGTTATAACGGGATTTTTTATTATTTTTGAAGATCAATTCGGGGTGGGGGATGTTATCCAGATCGACCAGTTCAAAGGGACTGTAGAGGAGATCGGCATCAGAGTCACCCGGCTCAAAAGCTGGACCGGCGAGGTTCATATCATTCCGAACGGGAATATTAAGCAAGTCACGAACTTTTCCATGTACAATTCGTTAGCTGTCGTCGATGTGGCCATTTCCTATGAATCAGATATCGACAGGGCAGTTGAGATTTTGAAAGAAACGGTCCAAAAGATCCATCAACAATCGGAAGATATTGTGAAAGAACCGGAAGTGCTGGGCGTACAAATGATCGCTAATACGGAATTGAAATTGCGTATCATTGCCGAATGCAGGCCGAATACGCATCCGGTAGTAGCCCGATTGATGAATGCGGAAATCAAAAAGCAGCTGGATGCCAATGGAATCGAGATCCCGTATCCGAAGATGGTTACGTATTTAAGATCGGAGAAGGCGGCGGAATAACTATGGAAAAAAAGCAATATCAGCTCGGAGACATCGTGCAGATGAAAAAGCCGCATCCGTGCGGCACGAATGAGATGGAGATTATCCGCATGGGGATGGATATCCGCATTAAATGCGTAGGCTGCAAGCACAGCGTCCTGGTGCCAAGAACGAAGTTCGAAAGCAAGCTGAAAAAGGTGCTGCGATCTGCGGCGGAAGGCGAGACGAAGGACGATTCAAGCAGTTGATAAATTTGTGAAATTTGATTTGAAAAAAGTACTTGCGAGAGCGTGATTTTTTTGTTACAATAAATCCTGTTCTCGCTTTTGTGGAAAGGTACCCAAGAGGCCCAAGGGGGCTGACTCGAAATCAGCTAGGCGTCGCGAGGCGTGCGTGGGTTCGAATCCCACTCTTTCCGTACTGTAAAAAGCTAGGTGTATGAAAGTTTACACCTTCGTTAAACCTTCTACGCAAATCATGCGTAGAAGGTTTTTTTGTTGACGGAGGAGGGAGGGGGATTTTAGGAAGCAATGAACGGCTCTAGCCCGGGAATTAGGCCGTTTTAGAGCTTGATCGACATAACTAGCCATCAACGATCATAAGGCGCTAATTTCGGGCCTTATGTCCATACAATTGCCCTTGGTGTCAGGGACGCTGATATAAGGAAACAGGCTGTCGAGAATTTCTCGACAGCCTGAGATTATTACGTCAATCTATTCCTTTTCAGCACCTTGAGTGCGACCCCTTGACGTTGGAATAATTCGAGCGACTTCCAAATCATGGGGTCAACTAATCGTTAAGCCGTTTTCAGCTTGAATTTACCAATGAGCGTATGTAATTCTTCCGACATTTGAGAGAGCGAGGATGCAGATGCGCTGATTTCTTCCACGGAAGCTAATTGTTCTTGCATAACTGCGGATATGTTTTGCATTTCGGATGACGAAGTTTTCGTTATGCCTGATATGAAGTCTATAGAATGCACCATTTGTTCCGTACTGGCGGACATTTGCTGAGAAGCCGCCGAAACCTCCTGAATCTGTATGGAAACTTCGCCCGTGGAGCTTTGAATTTGCTCAAATGATTTTCCAGCCTCGTTTACTACGTTAATTCCAGTCGCCACTTCTTGCGTACTTACTTCCATGGACTCAGTTGTTTGAATGATTTCTTCTTGGATGGCGGCCACTAACTGAACGATATGCTCCGTAGAATGAGAGGATTGCTCAGCCAGTTTACGCACTTCACTTGCGACAACAGCAAATCCACGTCCATGCTCTCCGGCTCTTGCGGCCTCAATCGCAGCGTTCAAAGCGAGCAAATTGATTTGTGTCGCGATGCCTTTGATTACTCCAACGATTTGTTCAATCTCTTGCGAACGTGTCCCTAGCCCCTTCACGACATTTGAAAGTCCATTGACTGTACGGTTAATCAAGCCCATCTGATGGACGGCTGTTTGGATTGCCTGATCGCCTTCTACTGTCAGTTGAAAAGCTCGAGTTGTAACAGTTGTTACATTTTCTGAGTTAATTGCAATTTGCTGCGCCCCGATAGACATCTGTTTAACTGATATGGCGCTTTCATCCACACTCCGCGCCTGTTTTTCGGAACCGGCAGCCACTTCTTTTACCGAGAAAGCAACCTGCTCGAAAGCTTTGCCGATTTGTTCGGAGTTGGCGGACAATTCCTCGGCGGCAGCGGACACCTCTTCCGCTTTAAAGCTGACTTGGTGAATCAAGGTACGCAGATTTCCTACCATCTGATTAAAAGCGGCAGCCAAATCGCCAATTTCGTCCCGATTTTTCACTCGAATCTCGTCTGTAGTCAAATCGCCTTCCGCTATGCGTTTGGCATCCCTCACAATCGCCAGTATAGGTCTGGAAATCATTCTGCCAAAAACATATGCGATAGTCATTCCCAAAATGATCGCGATTATGCTTACAATCAGGATGGTCTGTTTTCCTGTTGTATAAGCTTGTACAGTTTCGTTCATCGATTTGTCTGACCCGTTCGCATTAAAGTCGATATCTTGTTTTAAAGCATTCAGCATTTGTTGATAGCTGTCAGCCATCTTTAGAGCAAGAGCGCTTGCTTTTTCGTTATCGTTAGCTCTTCCGAGTTTCCAGAGTTCAGGGAGATCGGCAAAGTACATATTTTTATTTTTTAGGTAGCTGTCATAGAAGGCTTGTTCTTCCGGCCCTGATATCATACCACCCGAGGTATAACTTTCTTCGTCTTTCTTTAAGTTATTCATTGACTGGTTGATTTGCTCTTGAATTTGATCCATTTTCTTACCGTCTGTTTCCACTACCAGCCGCACTGACAGACGATCAATATTTATCAAATTAGCTTGCATGTCGGCAATGGTCTTAACTGATGGCATCCAGCCTGTTTGAACGTATTTCGCTTTGTTTCCCATAGTTGTCATATTGACAATACTTATGGTACCAATAATACACATCAGGATAAGAACCAGTAAAAACCCGCTAAACATTTTTTTACCGATTGTAAATTTCATTAATTATCTTCCTCTCCGAGTTTTTATTCGCCAAATAAATTCGATAAAAAATATGTACACTCCTACAAAATTCGACAAATAATAATTGGGTATAATTTCCGATTTGATAGATATGACGGTACCTGGCGATAATCCCAATATTTCCGCGGTGCAATCCGCAGCCCGATAAGGTCGTAAGAAAGACATACATAGGTTCCACGTGAAACAGAGCAGAAAATGTGACCCGAAATCTGATAGGCGACTCTATAAGGCGTGGGGTGGTTTCGGCAGGCTTCTGTTATTATCCACTTGGAATAAAATGGGCCGCAGATAAGCAAAATAGGGGCATGATCGGTTTAAGGAGGATTGGGAATATGAGGATAGTACTATTCGTCACATTAGCGGTGCTGCTTGCGGCATCAGGATGTTCGAAAAAGGGAGGGGGAGGCACGCCCAGCCCAGGCGTTACGCCGACCGGCCAGCCTTCCGCGAGCGCTCCCGCTGCCACAGGCGGCACAGCGACAGCAACTCCAAGCGCCGGCGGGGGCACGGCTGCCGGTGGCCAGAACGAGGCGCCGCCACCGGGCATTACGAGAAAACAGTTTGACGCTATCAGCTTAACCAGCATCTATGATGATTTGGCTAAAACGGCGGGCTCCGGCGGCAAACTTGTCAAAGAGGAGAACGGCAAGAAAACGTATGAGTTCGCCATAACGGACGAGCCAGGTCATTACGCTCAGGTCATTTACGGCAGCGACGGCAAAATATCCGAGAAAAAAGTATATAAGAAGTAAAATGAAACGCCACCATCCTGCTGTCGCTGCAAGGTAGTGGCGTTTTCGTTAATATTTGCTTTTACGGCGGTAGCCGGTGGCAAGGCGGTCGATGACGTAGCCTATAACTCCCCATGAGACGATCGTAAGCGCGTAGATCAAGAGCATTCCGGCCACGGATATGTCATAAATATTCGAAACGACAGGGGCGAACCACGCCGGTATGCTCAAGGCATAAAAAATCATGTAGACGCTATCGTAGTCATGGAACAAATAATGAACCAGACATAAGGCGGCACCGATGAAAGTAAAAAGCCAGGTATAGAATCTCATGGCGCTATTCTCCTTGCTTATCGCGAGTTTATTGCTTCATATCTTTGCGTTTCCATTTTCGGTTGTGATTGCTTGTCTCGGGAAAAGGATCGCCTTTTTTTAAGGTAACGATTTTCGGATTATTCACGCCCATGTGAAAAGCATTTTCGCCAATTTCGATGTATTGCCCGTCGTTTGGCGCATGGTCTCCCGGGTTGTAATGTGTCCATTCACCCATTGTGCTCACCTCTCTTTTCATATGTCACTCGCACTTAGATTACCCTTGGGAGGTAAAATCATGTGCATTCTGAACTGCCAGCTTCATCCTGAATGAAAAGCTTGTAATAAGTTGGCGAATTTGCTATAGTATTTAGGTGCGAGTTTTGAATAAGAATTCTCGCTCCTTGCTCCAATGAGCTTTTACAGCCGGATTTGGAGCCGCTTAGTCCAAAAGGAGGTGACATACATGCGCAAATATGAAGTGATGTACATCATTCGTACAGACATTGAACAAGAACAAGTTCAAGCTACTGTAGAGAAGTTCCAAGGCATCATCACCAACGGTGGTGGCGAAATTACCAAGCATGACCTGATGGGTAAACGCCGTCTTGCGTATGAGATCAACAAGTTCCGTGACGGGCACTACGTGCTTGTACATTTCAACGCAGAACCTGCAGTTGTAGCGGAACTCGATCGCGTATTTAAGATTACGGACGAAATTATTCGTCACTTAATCGTTAACGACGTAGCCTAAGTTTATGCCAGTATTTTCGTCAGGGGGGATTGACCATGTTGAATCGTGTCATTCTAATCGGCAGGTTGACCAGAGATCCGGAGCTTCGCTATACTCCAGCCGGAGTAGCCGTTACCCAATTTACACTGGCTGTAGACCGCCCTTTCACGAATTCGCAGACGAGAGAGCGGGAAGCCGACTTTATCAATATCGTGACGTGGAGGCAGTTGGCCGAGACGTGCGCGAATTATTTGCGTAAAGGACGCCTTGCAGCAGTGGAGGGCCGTATTCAGATTCGCAACTACGACAACAACGAGGGCAAGAAAGTGTACGTAACCGAGGTTGTTGCCGATAACGTGCGGTTTCTGGAATCCAGCAACGCTGGCGGCGGCAATCGTGAAGAGGGTGCAGCAGGTCCGAATGCAGGCTTTAGTGGCGGCGGCGGTGGTGGCAGCAACCGGTACGGTGGGTCGCGCGAACAGCAGGATCCTTTTATCGATGACGGAAAGCCGATCGACATTTCCGATGATGATTTGCCATTCTAAAGTAGAAAGGACTGAAGACGAATGAGTTTCAAAAGAAACGATGGCGGTGAAGACCGCGGCGATCGCAAATTTGCTCCTCGCGGCAAAGGCGGTAAAGGCAAACGCCGTAAAGTTTGTTACTTCACAGTTAACAAAATCAAGCACATTGACTATAAAGATATCGAGACTCTCAAAAAGTTCATCTCCGAGCGTGGAAAAATTCTTCCTCGCCGTGTAACCGGTACTTCCGCGAAGTATCAACGCGCTTTGACGATCGCGATCAAACGTGCTCGTACAATCGCTTTGCTTCCTTACACAACGGAATAAGCTTACGACAAAAACAGCCGGGAAACCGGCTGTTTTTTGGTACAATGAGGCAGGCTGTGGAGAACGTTCTCCGCAGCTTGTTTTTTGTTCAAGGAATAGCGCCTTTTGGTCGGTTGACTAAAAATCAAAGTTGTCCGGGTCCGGACCCACCCGTGCATTTTGATTCAATCCATCGATGCGGTCCATATCTGCCTGGGCTAACTCGAAATCGAAAACAGCGGAATTTTCGATAATACGATGCTCTTTTGTAGATTTCGGTATGGTTATAACACCATGCTGCAAGTCCCAACGCAAAATGATTTGAGCAACCGATTTTTCATACTTTGCGGCGATCTTCATTAGCACCGGATTGTTTAACAGCCCGCCTTGCATCAGTGGAGACCAAGCCTCCAACTGAATACCTTGCTCCTTGCTGTAGCGGAGCAGCTCCTTTTGAGTCAAAAGAGGGTGATACTCAACCTGGTTCACCGCCGGTTTAATTTCGGCGCCGCTCATCAGGTCTTCAAGGTGATGGATTTGAAAGTTGCTTACACCTATGGCTCTGACGCGTCCTTTCCGATACAGCTCCTCCAAAGCTCTCCATGCTTCTTTATATTTGCCTTTTACAGGCCAATGAATAAGGAATAGGTCGAGATAAGCCAAACCAAGCTTCTCCAAACTTGCTTCATAAGCTGCCAAGGTCGATTCGTACCCCAAATCGGCGTTCCATACTTTTGAAGTTACGAAGAGGCTATCTCTGGGGATATTTGTCTCTTGTAAGGCTGCGCGGATTCCTTCCCCGACGCTTCTTTCATTCTCGTAAATGGCGGCGGTATCGATACTGCGATAACCATGCTTGACGGCGGAAGTTACGGCTTGTACCAGTGCGGGCCCTTCGTCGACTTTAAACACGCCAAGGCCGAGCCAGGGCATTTTTACACCGTTGTATAACGTTACTGTATCCTCTAAATGTTTCGCCATAATAAGGAAGCCTCCTGTTCTTAACATGATTTCATTGAGCCGCTTTCGATTGATTGTCCGGGTGTTTCGCTCATGCTTTTCTTTTCCAAAACTCTGGCCCAGCCTGTCAGGAATACGGCTCCCAAAACCATCAATGCTCCTACCCACGTTGTGTGAATCAGTCCCATCGTATCCGTAACTTCACCGCCCAAGAAGGCCCCGATTGCAATACCCGCGTTGAAAGCGGCAATATTGACGGCAGAGGCCACATCTTTCGCCTTCGGCGCAAACCGTTCCGCCAGCAATACCACGTATATTTGCAGACCGGGTACATTCATAAATGCGAACATGCCCATCAGGAAAATGGTGATTAAACCGGCAATTTTGAACGGCGCAGTAAACGCCAACAGGAAAAGCACAACGGACTGTATAACAAACATATAAAACAAAGCAGTTACAGGCTTGCTGTTGGCAGCCTTGCCTCCGATTACATTGCCGATGGCAATGGCTATTCCGTACAGAAAAAGGATGATGGCCGCCGTTTTTTCGCTAAAACCGGATACGTCGTGAAGTAGAGGGGATAAATAAGTAAAGACGACAAACGTACCGCCATAACCGAAAGCAGTAATGGAGAAAGCGAGCAGCAATCGTCCGTTAGTGACAAGTTTGAGCTGGTCGCGAAGCGGCGTTTGCGTGCCTTTGCGCAAATTGGCAGAAATAAGAACCATGTTGGCTATGAAAGCCAGGATGCCGACTGCAGCAATGGCGATAAAAGCAGCCCGCCAACCCATTTGTTGGCCGATCAAGGTCCCCAAAGGCACTCCGGTAACCGTCGCAACTGTAAGACCGGAGAACATAGTAGATATAGCGCTGGCTCTGCGGTCTTCCGGCACGAGATCGGCCGCGATGGTGGAACCAATCGACATGAATACACCGTGCGCCAACGCCGAGATAACGCGCGCAGCCAGCAGTACAACGATTCCATTCGCAGCCGCGGCAAGGGCATTGCCGGCAATGAAAACAACCATAATCCACAACAGCAATGATTTGCGCGGGACGCCGGCGGTCAAAGACGTTAAAACGGGTGCCCCAAAAGTTACTCCCAAAGCATATAAAGTAACGGTTAACCCACTTGTTGTAATAGATATGTTCAGGTCCTCAGCAATAAGAGGCAGCAGCCCTACACTGATAAACTCGGTTGTACCAATCGCAAAAGCGCTAACGGCTAACGCCAACAGTGCCAAGGTGCTTCGATTTTTCTCTAGTACCATTCCTTCCACTCCTACTGGTATTGTAAAATCCGGCCGGTAAATGTTATTATCAATGATTAGGATGAAAATGAATAGTACGTACTTTAAAGTAATATAGGTACCTACAAGTACCTGTAGAACAATTGGAGGCAAAAATCAGTGACAAATAAAAAATTCAACATATCAGTAGAAGCAACGCTGGAAGTGATTGGTGGAAAATGGAAATGCGTTATTCTTTGCCATTTAACTCATGGAAAAAAAAGGACGAGCGACTTGAAACGACTTATGCCCGCGATCACTCAAAAAATGCTGACACAGCAATTGAGAGAACTGGAGGAGGACGGTATCGTGAATCGAATTAGCTACAATCAGGTCCCTCCAAAAGTGGAATATGAGCTCAGCGAATACGGGTGGGGCTTGAAACCGATATTGGATTCTTTATGCGCTTGGGGAGAACAGCATATTATTAAAGAGTACGGAGATAAGTTTACTGTCTTGGAAGATAACGTGTTAAACCACTAGCCAGCGGACATAGCTGCAAAGATAAAGGCATTATGATTTAAGGCGATTTCATCAAGAAAATCGATTGCCATGCCAAATTCTTCTCTCTGGCATCGCCAAATCTCTTTATAGAGATATACTTCCAATAGATTCACATCCTCTATCTGCTTATCCCCGTATGATCAATTTACGACCTTTTTTCTATCAATTAGAGACGTTTTTCTTGATCGGGATTTGGATTTCATAAAAGGGAGCGATTGGAATGAAAGTAAACAAAGCCAATGCGGACCACTACATCTGGGGAGAAGCTTGCGATGGATGGTTCCTGGAGCAGGATGCGGAACGCACTATTATTCAGGAGCGGATGCCGGCAGGAACAAGCGAAAAGAAGCATGTGCATCACAAGGCTAAACAATTCTTTTTCATGCTCAGTGGCGAAGCGGTGATGTGGATAGATGGGCAGGAGATAAAGCTGCAGAAGCATGACGGCTGCACGATAAACCTCGGTACGCCGCATCAAATCCGAAATGATTCACATGTGGATAACGAATTTATTGTGATATCCACACCTTCAACCAAAGGTGATCGTACGGAGCTGTAGAGGTTTCTGGTTTCATCTCCAGAAGTTCCTATAAGGGTTGACCAAACCGAGCGTGGAATGCTGCAAGATAAATACCTCTCTTAAAAAGCTCGAGAAATCGGGCTTTTCCGTTTCCACGTATTGACAGGGAAATTGAATGATATATAATAACAATTAGATATTAACAAGATGATAATAACAAATTAAATATAACAGATGGTAAGGATGCCGGGCATCGCTCCCAGAACTTTATCGCTTTAACCCTAGTTGGGAGAACAATTAACTAAGTGAGGGCAGATTGAATATGGAAAAGTTATACCGGACAGATAATAATAGAGAAATTAGATCGCAAATCGCCAAATCAACGTTAGACATATTAGATAAAGGCTTCTATCTTGACGCAGATGGGAACGAAATCTCGATCAAACATGAAGTAGAGGCAGCCATTCGAAACTCGAAGCTATATACGCCTCACGGATTGCAGGAAATTAGGCAAGGGGCGGCATCAAGAATAGAACATGAACGGAGAGCACTTCCAAAGATCGAAGTGACGGATGAATCCACTTTAGCCGCCGCGAAGAGACTCGTGCAGATGGAAGGAATGCAAAACACGTTGTGTCTTAATTTTGCTTCCGCGAAGAACCCTGGCGGGGGGTTCCTCGGAGGTAGTCAAGCTCAGGAAGAAAGTCTGGCGCGATCCTCCGCATTGTACCCCTGCATCTCACAAATGGATGAGATGTACAGCTATAACCGGAATCTGAAAACGTGTCTCTATTCGGATTATATGGTTTATTCCCCTAACGTTCCCGTGTTCCGAGACGACGATGGAAAACTGCTGAATAGCCCATATCTTGTTTCTATGATTGCAGCACCGGCAGTTAATGCTGGAGTTGTACGGGAGCGGGAACCGCAGCAAGTGAAGATGATCGGACCCATCATGCTCGAGAGAATACGGTATATCCTTTCTGTGGCGGCCAACCATAGAGCGAAAGCACTAATCCTAGGAGCTTTTGGATGCGGCGTTTTTAAAAATAACCCTAGCGATGTTGCCGGAATGTTTAAGCATGTACTGGTCGATGAAGGTTATGGGACATTATTTGATCATATTGTTTTTGCGGTTTTGGATAAGTCCAATGAAAAGAGAACCTTTAACCTATTCAAGAGAGAGATTTTATGAATTTGATTCGTAATAATTTGATTCTTGGAACAATCGGGGGTTGTTCCAGAACCTGATGATGTAGTGGATTTCATTCAAGGTGTTTGTCGCGTTATCGCATTGTTAGGTCACGTACTTCAGCTTGCTCCTACAGCTGAACAATTGCGCGATAAATCCTGGTATGCTGCATAAAATCCAGACGTTGGCAAAGGGCGACGGAGACTCGATTACGTACATTGTAGAAGCGCATTTCTATTAATCGCAGAATCAGATTGTTGATAGAGCAACGGGTAGAGGAACTGGAGGGGGCGAAGCCCTAACCCTAACCCTAACCCTAACCCTAACCCTAACCCTAACCATATTCGCTCCTGCACGGGGTGTGAAGCTGAAGTGGGGGCGCTAGGCAGACTAAGAGGGGAAAACCTGCGAAAGTGCAGGTTTTTTCCCTGGAAATGGTTCATTTTGATGAAAAGCCTGCGAAAGTGCAGGAATTTTTGATGATAGTGAACCTAAGCTCATGTTCGCGGCGAAAAGCCTGTACAATTGCAGGAATTTTTCGTTGCTAGCACATTAACGAGCAAAAAGATGTATTTTTGCAGGTTTTTTCGAGCAACCAGGCAGATTGTGCGACTAAGTCTGGTGCGTGGGTTTCTGGGCAGGCTGCGGAGAACGTTCTGCAGCCTGCTTTTGCAAAGAATAGCGCGTTTTTTTGGTCGCGATTGACTGCAAATCAAAGTGTCGGGCCCGGATGCCGCCCGTGTCCATATCGCTAAGCCGCATCGTGCACTGATATCCCAGAGCGCGGTGCGGCTTTTATGCCGTGCGCCGCTTGCGTTCCCTGCGCAGCAGGTAGATGAAGTAAGGGGCGCCGATGATCGCGGTCATGATGCCTACGGGAACTTCCTGCGGGATGATGATTATCCGGCCGAGACAATCGCCCAGCAGCATGAGATCCGCCCCGATCGCCGCGGCGAGCGGAAGGAGCCATGATTGCGGCTTCCGACGAGGCTCCGTGCCATATGCGGAGCGAGGAGGCCGACGAACCCGATGGCTCCGACCGCCGACACGGAGACGCCGGCCAGCGTCACCGCGAGCAAGAACAGCCCAAAGCGCTCGCGCACTATTCGCAAGCCGAGAGAGGCGCCGATCTCGTCGCCGAGTTGGAACACGTTCAGCTTGGCGAAGTTTCCCCAAGCAAGAGCAAGCAGTACCGCCGCAGCCGGCAGAAGGTACTGCACCTGACCCCACCCGCGGCTCCACAAGCTGCCCGACAGCCACAGCAGCGCCATGTTGACGTTGGTCGGATTCGTCACGATCAAATATTGCGTGCCCGCCTGAAACAGAGCGCCGATGGCAACGCCGGTCAGGGCAAGGGCGGACGCCGACAGCGACAGCCTGCGGCTCAAAGCCAGCAGCGCGAAGAAGGTGGCGACAGCCCCGGCAAACGCGGCAAGCGGAAGCACGTACACGGGCGACTTCGGGAACAGGAAGATGACGGCCGCCGCAGCGAATCCGGCTCCCTTCGTAATGCCGATAACATCGGGGCTGGCCAGCGGATTGCGGATCAGGCTTTGCAGGATGGCCCCGGCCACGGCGAGTCCGAATCCTGCCAAAATGCCGACGATCACCCTGGGCAGTCGAATCTCGTGAACGATGAAATAGGACGGGCTGGAGCTGTCCAGCAGGCCGCTTCCCACATCGCGCAATGGTACGGGGACAGCTCCGACGCTGATGGAGATCAGGACCAGACCGAGCATCGCCAGGCAAGCCAGGAGGAGGATGACAGCTTTTTTCACTTCCTGGCACCTCCTTGCCGGCGGGACAAATAAATAAAGAACGGCGCGCCAATCGCCGATGTCACAATGCCTACGGGCGATCATGGCGGTTGCAGTCCTTTCTTCAGCCGTAAAGCCCGGTCTCTTCATGCGGCGCAGTGATTACTTGCTATGAAACACTTTGGCATGCAGCACATCCAGAGCACGCTCGATTTCGTTCAGCTCTTCTTCGGAATAATCCTTGATCCGCTGCCAAAAACGGGCTTCTATCCGTTGAAAAGCTTGGCCCATCAGGGCCTCGCCTTCTTCGGAAAGGCGGATATATTGCTTGCGCCGGTCTTCGGCATCGGCAAATTTTTCGCACAGATGCTTTTCGCTCAATTTTTTCAGCTCGCGGCTCGTATTCGGCATGGACATTTGCATGCAATCGCTGATTTGACTGAGCGTAACGGGCTGGCTGACCGCAATATATTCGAGAATACTATACTGAACGGGGGTAATGGCGTCGGATTTAACATCTTTTGTCATCTCATATGTCACTTGATGAACGGCTGTCGTAAAAGCTACAAATTTATGAAAAAAAGCTTTTTGGTCCACAGGGATCACCTCTTACTTGACACGATAACAAAATAATTATCAAAAAACAATTATCATTTGACAACTAAAAAACAAGTGTGCTACGATTTACTTATCAAATGATAACTAAAGAGGTGGTTCGATGAAAACGCTCGTTATTTATACGCATCCTAATCATCAAAGCCTGAACTATGCATTTTTGCAAAAAGTCATTCAGGGGAGCAGCGAGAATCCTAATATAGAACAAGTAAAAGTGCTGGATTTATATGAGGAGGGATTTAACCCGGTGCTTGTTTTCAACGAGCACAAACGCAGAAGGGATATGCACGCCGACCCCAATCTGGCCAAGTACCGGGAACAAATCATTTGGGCCGACAAAATTGTATTTGTGTATCCGATCTGGTGGGGGCGGCCTCCCGCGATGCTGCTCGGGTACATCGATCAAATGTTCGCTTCGGGCTTCGCCTACAAAGAGAAGGGCGGGCTTTTGCCGGAGGGGCTTTTGAAAGGGAAGTCGGTCGTTTGCATTTCCACGATGCAAGGGCCCGCCCATTATCCGTTGTTCTGGTTAAATAACGCTCACAAAGTATTAATGAAGAGGGCTCTGTTTCAATACGTGGGTATGAAGAACGTGAAGTTTTTCGAGTTTGGAAGTATGGAAAGTCCGAAAGGAAAGCATGCTGAGAAATTAAATAAAATTTATCGCTATTTCAAGACGGTAGCCAGATAAAAGAAGCCTGCGAATGTTTTCCCCACGGTTTTGACAAAACCGCCATTGACGCGAATCGTTTGCCCGGTCATCGACCGGGCTTTTCCGTCGTTGACTGCGGCTCATAGTCCGCTTTTTAGTTAGAAATTCATCAGCCGGGGGCGAATGTGGTAGGATATGAAGGAGAAGAATATTCCGAGGGGAGAGAGCTCCGACCCGCTGTGACCGGATGGTCCGGGGGATTTTCTGTACTTGCCGCAATTTGTGATATAATGGAGTACATCATAGAAAAAATGTAAAAGCATCGGCAAGAGGGTCACCAGCTTGAAGATTGGTATGGGGACATCTCATCCTTGGAAGAACATTTACGTAAGAGGTGATCCCGGTTGGGAAAGCGAAGTTGGCAGGGTCTGCTATGGAGTGCGGTAACAGTCCTGTTCCTGTTGTCATTAATGACTCCTTTTATTATTTTTACGATTAGTTTTCTTATGATTCCCGTCGTGATGCTGTACGTGAAATTAAGCACCAGGCAGTTCGTTCTCGCGTATGCGGCAAGTTTGCTCGTCGTGTATTTGCTATCCGGCTGGCATGGGCTGTTTCTCATATCGGTATCCCTGTTCTTCCTGCCGCCGGTCCTGGTTATGGGCAGCTTGTACAAGCGCAAAGCGGCGGCGCGAACGGTGCTGACGGCGGGGACGGTCACGCTGCTGGCCGAAGGGCTTTTGAGCCTGGTCATCACTTACGCCTTCGGGATGAATCCCATTGCCAAGTTCAAGCAAATGATGGCCGAATATGTGACTACCATGCCGCCGGCTTTCCGGGGAATGCTCCCCAAAGACCAGGATTGGTACGTCAATCTGATGGTTCAGGTGATCCCGCTTGATTTGATTTTGTTTGCTTTGTTTTATGCATTTTTGACGCACGGTTTGAGCCGGCTGCTGCTGAACAAAACAGGAGAGGCGATTCCGGGGCTGCGCCCGCTGCGGGAGAGAATGCTGCCGAGATCGTTCGTATGGATCTACCTGCTTGCTTTTGTGATGGATTTGTTCGTGAGTCCGACTTCGAACTCGCTTATCGCCACGTTGCTGATGAATTTGCTGCCGCTTCTCGTGCTGGCGTTCGCCCTGCAGGCGCTGGGTTTTTTATTTTTCATCGCGCACGTAAAAAAATGGAGGTTTTTCACGCCGATCGCGGTCATTGTGCTGGTTTGTTTCATGTCTCCGCTTTTATTTGTATATAGCTTATTAGGGGTATTTGATGTTGCGTTTCCAATCCGAGAACAGTTTAAGAAAAATTTATAGGATTAGGAGATAGGACGAATGCCGAAATTCCTTTTAAAGCGGTGGCATGGTCTTCACATCGTATGGATTTTCGTTCTGCTGCTGGTGCTGACTACGATCGTATTTGCGTATCAGTGGATGCTGGGTGTCGTTTCGTTCATCGTCTGCGGCGTGCTGGCTTACTTTACGCTGCAAGCGGAAACGGCGTTTCGCAGAGACTTGAACGCTTATGTAGGAACGATTACGTACCGGGTGAAGAAAGCCGGCAACGAAGTCATGGGCGGCCTTCCGATAGGCGTCATTTTATATAATGAAGACAAGCGCATCGAATGGCACAATTCTTTTGTGGCGAAAATGCTGGACCAGGAATCCGTTATCGGAGAGTCGATATTCGAGCTGTTCCCGGATTTGAAGAACAGGAAGGACAAAAGCGACAGGATCGAACTGACGGTAGGGAAGAACGTTTATCAAGTGCTGATTCGTCCGGAGGAGCGGCTGCTCTTTTGGCGCGAAATTACCGAACATGCCAACCTTGTCAAAAAATACGAGGACGAGAAAATCGCCATCGGGATCGTCATGCTGGACAATCTGGATGAAGCGACGCAAGGCATGGACGACCAGACGCGAAGCATCATGCTTGCCAAGGTCACCGGCGAAATTACGGAATGGGCGCAAAAAAGCAGCCTGTATCTGCGTCGTACCGCCTCCGACCGTTTTCTGATTCTTATGGATCAAAGAGGGCTGCGTAATCTGGAGCAGACGCGTTTTGAGATTTTGGACGATGTTCGGGATTTGACTATCGAGAACAAGCTGCCGCTTACGTTGAGCATGGGGATTGCCTCCGGCGCGGAGCACTTGATCGAGCTCGGCCAAATGGCACAGATGAGCCTGGACATGTCGCTCGGCCGCGGCGGAGATCAGGTTACGGTCAAAATGGGACAGCGCCTGTCCTTCTACGGTGGCCGGACGAACGCCGTCGAGAAGCGGACCCGCGTGCGGGCCAGGGTCATTTCCCATGCGCTTCGCGATTTGATGAAAGAAAGCGATAAAGTGATTATTATGGGGCACCGCTTTCCCGACATGGATTCGATCGGCGCGGCCGTAGGGGTGCTCAAGGCGGTTCAGGTTATCGGCAAGGAAGGCTATATCGTGCTGGAAGGCAACAATCCGTCAATCCAACGGCTGATGGAAACGATCTCCGCGGACGAGCGTCTGAACCGCTGGTTCATTACGCCGGAGCAGGCGATGCAGATCACGACGCATCGCACGCTGGCCGTAGTGGTGGACACGCACAAGGCATCGATGGTTGCCGAGCCGAAGCTGCTGCAGCTGACCCACAGGGTCGTGGTCGTCGATCACCACCGCCGCAGCGAGGAGTTCATTCAAGATGCGACGCTCGTGTATATGGAGCCGTACGCTTCCTCCACCTGTGAGCTGGTGACGGAGCTGCTGCAATACATTCATGACAAACTGACGATGGAAGTGCTTGAGGCTACCGTACTGCTGGCGGGGATCGTCGTCGATACGAAAAGCTTCAGCCTGCGCACCGGGGCGAGAACGTTCGAGGCGGCTTCGTATTTGCGCCGGAATGGAGCCGATTCCGGCCTGATTCAACAGCTGCTCAAGGAAGACCTCGATTCGTACATCGATAAAGCGGAGATCATCAAGCATACGGAAATCATTTACGAGCATATCGCTTTGGCGATCGCCGAGCCCAAACGTAAATATTCTCAGTTGATGATTGCGCAGGTTGCTGATACATTGTTGAATATGACGAATATTATGGCTTCCTTCGTTATCAGCGAGCGGCCGGACGGTCTCATCGGCATCAGCGCGCGGTCGCTGGGCCAGATGAACGTCCAGGTCGTGATGGAGCGGCTCGGCGGCGGCGGGCATTTGACGAATGCCGCGACCCAGATCGAGTGCACCTTGGAGGAAGCGACGAAACGGCTCAAGCAAGTACTTCATGATATGGAAGAAGAGGAGGGACTTTTCGAATGAAGGTCGTATTGTTGAAAGACGTGAAAGGTCAAGGAAAAAAAGGTGAGATCAAGGAAGTTTCGGAAGGATACGCAAATAACTTCTTGATCGCCCAAGGATTGGCGGCGCCGGCTACGCAAGGCGCGGTCAAGCAGCTGGACAATCAGAAAAAAGCGGAGCAGCGCCGCAAGGATCAGGAAAAAGCGGACGCGCAGGAGCTTGGCGCGAAGCTGGACGAAATGACAGTGCAAATCAAGGCGAAAGCCGGCGAGGGCGGACGCCTGTTCGGCGCGATTACAAGCAAGCAAATCGCAGAGGCGCTCGAAAAGCATAAAATCGCCATCGACAAGCGCAAAATCGTGCTTGACGATCCGATTCGGACACTGGGCGTTACGAAAGTTCCCGTAAAGCTGCACAGCGAAGTAACCGCTACGCTGAGCGTACAGGTAACGGAAGAGCAGTAAGCGGTCAAGCAGCACCTGAGAGCGTTTAACCATAAGGAGATGTGAGTGCCATGAGCATGGGCGGGGAAAATATGTTTATGGATCGTGTGCCTCCACAAAATATAGAAGCCGAGCAGGCCGTGCTCGGCGCTATTTTGCTTAACGGCGATGCGCTGATTACCGCCATGGAGCGGGTAACGAGCGACGATTTCTACCGCGGCGCGCATCAGCGGATTTTTGAGGCGATCGTCGAGATCGCCGAGGATCAGGAGCCCGTCGACCTGATCACGCTGACTGCGCGGCTGCAGGACAAGCAGCAGCTCGAAGAAGTCGGCGGCGTGACGTACCTCTCCGAGCTCGCGAATGCGGTGCCGACGGCGGCGAACGTCGACTACTACGCGGCCATCGTCGAGGAGAAGTCGATGCTTCGCCGCCTCATCCGCGCGGCCACCCAGATCGTCTCGAACGGCTACGCCAATTCGGAGGACGTGGGGGCCCTGCTCAGCGAGGCGGAGGCGCGCATCCTCGAGATCTCGCAGCGCCGCACTTCCAGCGGCTTCGTCTCGATTCGCGACGTGCTCATGGAAGTGTTCGAGCGAGTCGAGCATCTCTACTCGAACAAGGGCGGATCCACGGGAATCCCTTCGGGCTTCGTGGATCTGGACAAAATGACGTCCGGCTTCCAGCGCTCGGACCTCATTATCCTGGCCGCCCGGCCTTCGGTCGGTAAAACCGCGTTCGCGCTGAACGTCGCGCAGAACGTCGGCGTCCGGGCGAAGGAAACCGTCGCCATCTTCTCGCTGGAGATGGGCGCGGCCCAGCTCGTGCAGCGGATGATCTGCGCGGAGGCCAACGTCGACGCGAACCGCATGCGCACGGGCTTTCTCGAGGGCGACGACTGGGAGAAGCTGACGATGGCGATCGGTTCGCTGTCGGAAGCGAACATTTTCATCGACGATACGCCGTCGATCACCGTCGCCGATATCCGCGCGAAGTGCCGCCGCCTGCAGCAGGAGAAGGGGCTCGGGATGATCCTGATCGACTACCTGCAGCTCATTGCCGGCCGCGGCAAGGGCGACAACCGTCAGCAGGAAGTTTCCGAGATCTCCCGTACGCTGAAGCAGATCGCGCGTGAGCTGAACGTGCCGGTCATCGCGCTCTCGCAGCTCAGCCGGGGCGTCGAGCAGCGGCAGGACAAGCGCCCGATGATGTCCGACCTTCGGGAATCGGGCTCCATCGAGCAGGACGCCGATATCGTAGCGTTCCTGTACCGGGACGATTACTATGACAAGGAATCCGAGAAGAAAAACATCATCGAAATCATCATCGCCAAGCAGCGTAACGGTCCTGTCGGAACGGTGGAGCTGGCGTTTCTCAAGCAATTTAATAAATTCGTAAATATGGATCGGACTCATCAAGAGGTGGCGGCCGGACATTAATTATTTTTGCCGCAGCATAGAGGTTAACTTCATAGATTTTGCAAATATCCGAACAATTATACAGGGCCCTGTGTAATTGTTCGTTTTTCATTGACTTTGCTTAGGGGGACTGCTACACTTAAGACGTTGAAAAAACCTTTATCGTCAATCTGCGGAAATCGGGCAGGCATTGGCTGGAGGTCTTTTCCGACTTTTCGGGGTTCCCCCCATACACATCAGGAATGTTCAAGGTCCCACTTCGTTGTGTGGGGTTATTGACATGCCGGGAGACAGGTTCCTCGAAGAGGCAGCCCGCGTTGTCTGCGCGGATCGGACGAAGTCGCGGTCTTGCGTGGGAGAATGCTGCATCGCCAGGCGGAAAGTTGCAATGGCGCTTTAGCGCTTTAATGAAGTCCAACTTTCCTGCGGGGCACAAAAAGCCTTAGCGGCTCATTATGGGTGACTTGTCACCGTACGGAGGTAAGTGCATATGTCAACGGTTGTTGTTGTCGGTACACAATGGGGAGATGAAGGTAAAGGGAAGATCACGGATTTTTTGGCGGAGTCGGCAGAGGTTGTTGCCCGTTATCAAGGCGGTAACAACGCAGGCCATACGATCCTGATCGGCGGCAAGAAGTATAAGCTGACCATGATTCCTTCCGGTATTTTTTACCAAAATAAAGCTTGTGTGATCGGCAACGGAATGGTTATTAATCCCGCCGCGCTTATTGAAGAAATCAATTATATTCACGATAACGGCTTTACTACGACAAATCTCAAAATCAGTGACCGCGCGCATGTCATTATGCCGTATCATATTGTTCTGGACGGTTTGGAAGAAGACCGCAAAGGCGACAGTAAAATCGGAACGACCCGCAAAGGGATCGGTCCTTGCTATATGGATAAAGCAGCCCGCAACGGCATCCGCATCGCCGACCTGATGGACGCGGAGGAGTTCGAGACGAAGCTTCGCCGCATTGTGGCCGAGAAGAACGTGCTCATCGAGCAGGTGTACGGCTCCAAAGGTCTGGATGTGGAACCGATTCTTAAAGAATACTTGGAATACGCCGAATTTATTCGCAAATATGTGACGGATACTTCGGTCGTATTGAACGAATATATCGATCAAGGCCGCCGAGTGCTGTTCGAAGGCGCGCAAGGCGTTATGCTGGATATCGACCAGGGCACTTACCCGTACGTGACTTCGTCCAATCCGACGGCAGGCGGCGTCTGCATCGGCTCGGGCGTAGGCCCGACGAAGATTCACAACATTATCGGCGTTGCCAAAGCGTACACGACCCGTGTCGGCGACGGTCCGTTCCCGACGGAGTTGAACAACGAGATCGGGGACTGGATTCGCGAAAAAGGCTTTGAGTACGGAACGGTCACAGGCCGTCCGCGCCGCGTCGGCTGGTTCGACAGCGTCGTCGTGCGCCACGCAAGACGCGTGAGCGGCATCACAGGCTTGTCCTTGAACTCGATCGACGTGCTGACAGGGCTGGAAACGGTCAAAATTTGCACAGGCTACATGTACCGCGGCCAGTTGATCGAGCATTATCCGTCGAGCCTCAAGGCGATTTCGGAGTGCGAGGCTGTGTACGAGGAGCTTCCGGGCTGGACGGAAGATGTTTCGAATGCCCGTTCGCTAAGCGACCTGCCTGAAAATGCGAGACATTACGTAGAGCGCGTGTCCCAACTGACCGGCATTCCGATCGCGATTTTCTCGGTTGGCCGCAACCGTGAGCAAACGAATCTGGTTCGCCCGATTTACTCCTAAAATCGCAAGCAAAATCCTCCCGGCCGTTTTTTTCGGCTTGGAGGATTTCTTTTTTGAATGGGATTTAATGGAACGGAAACCGTCAATACTGAAAGGAGGTAAT
Source organism: Paenibacillus sp. sgz302191 (assembly GCF_057749925.1). Classification (NCBI taxonomy): domain Bacteria; kingdom Bacillati; phylum Bacillota; class Bacilli; order Caryophanales; family Paenibacillaceae; genus Paenibacillus; species Paenibacillus sp. sgz302191. Next base: position 363,657 of record NZ_JBYLHY010000004.1, on the reverse strand, counting down.
GAAAACGCGGCAGAGGTGAAGCAAGGGCATGAAAATGTTGAAATGGCTTAGCAAACTGATGATCGGCACGGTGCTGATTTCATCGATATCGATTTTTACGACGTGGTATATAGTGAACTTGTATGTAGAGGAAGTATTCCGGCAGTTGCAAATCCCCGCTTTGGGCAAAAAGATGTCGCTATCGGACTTCGCCTCCAAACTGGCGGGAGACCTGAATTTGGGGAAGCCGAAGGACGGGGGGAGCGTCTCCGTTCCGCAGCCTGGCCCGAGCCCGTCCGCCGGCGGTGCTGCAACGCCTGGAACCGGTCAGCCGGATGCGGCTGCAAGCGGGAAGGGCGCACAGGGCGGCGCGAGCGCCAAGGACGACTCCGTAGCGGTCATGGGCCGTGGGCAAAGCGAGTCGGACTCGCTTAAAAAGGACCTCGTCCTGTCCACGGAAGAGTTCGCCAAGAAAAAGGAACAGATGTCCGGCGAAGACAAAATGAAGCTGTTCTCCCTCGTCATCGCCAAGCTCCCGCAGCCCGAGGTTCAGCGATTGTCCGGCATGCTTGAGGAAGGCATCACGGCTGAGGAGATGAAGGAGATCGACCGGATGCTCAAAACTTATTTGAACGACGACGAGTACAAGCAGCTTATGGCGATTATCAATAAGTACTAGGGGCTCCGTACAGCATGCCGCCGTGCTTGACGATGGTGTCTTCGGCTTGGCGGTAGCGGGATTTTTCGACGCTCACTTCCAGGGTATAAACGTGCGGGGACGGGTAAGCTTCCAGGCTCTGCACCAAAGAGTTCGCCTGATACTCGACCTTGAGCGCGTGGCCATGGTCGAAATTCAGATGCAGCACATCCTGGCGTCTGAGTTCGTCAACCGCATGTTCGAGGCTTTCCACGCTGTGAAATGTAGCGGTTAAATTTTTTTCCATAATGGACCCTCCTGAGCGCTTTCCGTGTGGAAAGCTTTTTTTGTCTAGCAACTGCCAAAGCGTAGCTTCTTGTTCGTCGATACGCCGGGAGCGGAACATTCCCTGCAAAAACTTCACTACGCCGAGGACGTCACTCCATAGAATGAAAATAATTAAGGTCTGCTGAGTTCTCGAATTCATCGGCTCAGACTCATGTTCATCAAAAGTTCCTTCACAATCGCAGACCTTTCGCCAAAACCAACTAGATTCATGAAAAAGCCTGCACTTTCCAGGCTGCCAGAAACCCACAATGCCAGAGTGGGCCATACAATCTGTCTGATTGCGTGAAGAAAACCTGCAAAAGTACAGTTTTTGCTCGGTCGATACGCTGGAGATGCAAAATTCCTGCAAAAGTGCAGGCTTTTCGCCGCGAACATGGATTCAGGTTTAATTTCACCGAAAATTCCTGTACAATCGCAGGCTTTTCGCCGAAATGAACCACTTTTGCGAAAAAAGCCTGCACTTTTGCAGGTTTTCTCCCTGCCAAGCTACCTCGTGCCCCCACCTCAGCTCCGCAACCCGTGCAGGAGAGGGAGAGACGTAGGGTGGAGAAGAGCGGCCGTGCTCGTCGTCATGCAGCGCAACACCCTGCGCTGGGAGCTGCGTGCGGTGCGGCTTGCCAAGGCCGCTTCGTGAAAGGTTGCGTGCCCAAGTTAGCCCCTCTCCGGCCGCACGAACAAAGTGTCTTGACTTTCTCAGTAGCCTGACGTATGGTTTTCGATGAAAAAGGCACGTTTCAGGTAAAAGCCTGCGATACTGCGATAATACAGGAGTTATTGGTCATGGTGGGTTAGAACCCGAATTCCAGTTGTAAATTCGTATATTTGCAGGAGTAATCGGAAGCAAGCCCATTGCTTTCGATTATCCAATTGGAAACATTACCCAACGACAACAAAATTTTTTGCCCTTTGCAGTGCGCTAACACCATTCTGATCAGTGAATACACCTGCCTCCGAACGCAGTCGTTCATCATTGAACGACTATGATCAAGGTTTATTTCATTTTCCGGGAAATAATGTTCGCCGCAAGCGGCTCAAACTTGCAACCGCAATGCGCCAAAGCGCAGCTTGGAGCACGCTCTGAGTGAAGTTTTTGCGGTATGGTCACACGGCTAACCAGGCCCCCGAACAGCGCATAAAACGAGCCTTTGCGGCATGATTTCCCGGCCGTTTGCACGTCTCGACACGCATCTACGGGACGGATGTCGAGGTACGTGTTGAAATAGGCGGATAAAGTGTGGTAAATTTAACAAAAGGAAAGCACATCTTCATTGGATATTATGTCTAATCAAAGTTAATTTATGTATCTGCGGATGCAAAACCGTCTAAAGGGAGAAGATCATGACAGGTTTCAGGGGTATGCGCTTTGTCAAGGATCTCATCGAGAGATTCAAGGCTAAGCGAGAGAGCTTGACCGGAAATGAATCAGACAGACAGCAGGAAGACACGACGACGACAACTACGACGCTGGCGGTAATGAAGCGGCATAAATGGCCTTTTGTTCTTGGAGCGGGCACCATTGCTTTGGCAGGGGCAATCACAATTGTGGGACATCAATACGTACAGGCGGGCATGGTCGAGGTTTACCATGTTAAGCTGGACGGCGAAGAAATAGGAGTAGTAAGCAACAGCAAGCTTATTGATGATTATAAGAAGAACAGACCTGAGGAAGTACAGCAAAATTTTCCGAACGTACACGTTGTGTTAGATACGAGTGGGATCGTCCCGGAGCCTGAAAGTGCTTTCAGGGAAAAAACGGATGATGCCGGCGTTATCGCCAAATTGAACGAGCTTTTGATCCCGCAGCCGACGGGCGTCGAGCTGAAGGTGGATGACAAGACGGTCGCGATTGTGAAGGACCAGCAGACGGCCGATCAAATTTTGGAGCGGGTAAAAGCGCCTTTTGCCCCGAAAGCCAAAGATTCCGCGAAAGTGGCCGTGTTGTCCGCCAGTGCGGGCGAGGATATCACAACGGCGCCTTCGGAGCTTGAGAAGGTTGAATTTATTCAAAATGTCCAGCTCGCGGAAATTTCGATCGATCCGAAAGACCTGGCGAACCCGGACGATGTCGTCAAAAAACTGCAAACGGGCGATATGCAGCCTACGCAGTACACGGTCGTCGAAGGCGATTGCGTCGGGTGCATCGCCAAAAAATTCGGCATTACGAAGCAATTCATTTATGAGAAGAATCCATGGATTCACGACGATAAAATCAAGATCGGCGACAAGCTGGATCTGACGGTGCTGCAGCCTACGCTGTCGGTAAAAACGACGGAGAAAATCGTGCAGAACCAGGAAATTCAATACGATACGGAATACGTCAAGGACGATTCGATGCGCGCCGAAGTGACGGTGCCGATCTCGCCCGGCAAAAACGGGCTGAAGAAAGTGACGATTCAGGTCACGAAGGTGGACGGCAAGCTGCGGGAAGAGAAGCTGGTTGACGAAGAAATCATCGACAAGCCTGTGACGGCCAAAGTGCGCAAGGGGACGAAAGTTATTCAAGGCGAAGGGTCCGGCAAGTTCGCGTGGCCTGTCTTGTCGCCAAGCATCTCAAGCACGTTCGGCATGCGCTGGGGCAAATTACATAAAGGAATCGACATTACCGGCAACAAGAGCATTATGGCTGCGGATAACGGAAAGGTCGTTGAAACCGGCTATAAATCGGATTACGGCAATTATGTCATCATTAATCATTTGAATGGCTACGAGACGTTATACGGGCACATGAGCAAGGTTACCACCACGGAAGGAACGATTGTGGAGAAGGGCGACAAGATTGGCATCATGGGCAGCACAGGCGATTCTACAGGCGTGCATTTGCATTTCGAAATTCACAAAAGCGGCGAGCTGCAAAATCCATTGAAATATTTGAATCGCTAATAGATCAAGAGACGAGGTCAAACCGATTGAAACGGAGGCCTTGTCTCTTTTTGCATGAAGATATGGTAAAATGAATGAAAGCAGGCAAGACATGGGCTTGGGCTGATTTTCAAGAGTAGGCGGTGGTACGTTTGTTTGGCAAAATTCTCGTTGTAGATGACGAACAACCGATTGCAGATATTTTAAAATTCAATTTGGAAAAAGAGGGCTATCAGGTCATCTGCGCCTATGATGGCGGGAGCGCCGTGGAGCTGGCATTTTCGGAAAAGCCCGATCTTATTTTGCTCGATCTGATGCTGCCGGTGAAAGACGGCATGGATGTATGCCGGGAGGTCCGCACAAGGCTGAATACGCCTATCATTATGCTGACGGCCAAGGATACCGAGCTCGATAAAGTGCTTGGCCTGGAGATGGGGGCGGACGATTATGTGACGAAGCCTTTCGGCACGCGCGAGCTGCTGGCCCGGGTGAAGGCGCATCTGCGGCGGCAGACGAAAGCGCAAGCGGCTCCTCCGGAACTGGATACGCAGCGCAACGGGATGAAGATTCACGGGCTTTTTATCGACAACGACATGTATATGGTCTATAAGGATGGGGCTCCCCTGGATTTGACGCACCGGGAGTTTGAGCTTATTCAATATTTGGCGAAAAATTCGGGCAAAGTGATGACGCGCGAGCATTTGCTGCAGGCGGTCTGGGGCTTTGAATATTTCGGCGATGTGCGGACCGTCGATGTGACGATCAGACGTTTGCGCGAGAAGCTGGAGACGGACCCAAGCAGGCCGGAGTACATTATGACCCGCAGAGGGCTTGGATATATGATGCGGAGCCCGAAAGCCGGTGGCTTCTGAGCATGAAAGGCATCCGCTTCTTTCAATCGATTCAAATGAAGCTGATTATTATTTACGTCCTGCTGATTCTTATTGCGATGCAGCTGATCGGGGTTTATTTTTACAAGACGGTGGAGACGTATTTCAAAAATGATTTTCTGGCCTCCCGCAATAGTCAGGTCACTCTGTTGTCCGGCTTTGTGGGGCCTTATTTGTCAGGGGATCAGGAAAGCAAGGATGCGGAAGGCAAAAAAACGTACACGGATTTGAACGAATTCGTAAGCAATCTGTTCACGATCAGCAATGCGGAGATTCAAATTATTGACGCCAACGGTCAAGTCGTCGGTACGACGGTGCCGAGCCATTTGAAGCAAAAGAACACGCAGCCTGAGGTGATAAGGGCGCTTCAAGGGATCAAGGACAACCAGCGGATTTTTACCGATGAGGACGGCGTCCGCAAGGTCGTCATTGCCAAGCCCGTGGGCAGCGGGGTGCGGGTTCTGGGCGCGGTGTATATTATCGCTTCGATGGAAGAGGTATACAAGACGATCAGCTCGATCAACCGCATCCTCATTTCGGGAACTTTCATCGCGCTGGGCTTAACGGCTTTTCTCGGGGTTATACTGTCTAGTACGATCACGAATCCGATCAAGGAGATTACGAGGCAGGCTACGGCTGTCGCGGAAGGCAATTTCGATCAGCAGGTTCTCGTGCATGGCCATGATGAAATCGGCCAACTGGGGCATACGTTCAATTTCATGATGGACCGGCTCAAGGAAGCGCTATCCCTCAATGAAGAGGAGAAGGAGAAGCTGGCGTCCATTTTGACCAATATGAATGACGGCGTCATCGCGACGGACGATCTGGGCCGGATCATCGTTCTGAACCGCAGGGCGAAGCAGATTTTGCAGGTAGAGGAAGAAGCGACTCTCGGCAAGGAGATTTCCGATATTTTACGCATCCCGATGGATACGATCAATGCATTTATCCGGGGCGAAGTGAATACGACGCTGCTCAATATCGAGCTTCCGGACGATGAGGAGCAGTTGTCTGTACGGATTACGTTTACTCCGATTCACCGCAGGGGCGAGAAGCTGAACGGAATCATCGCCGTGCTGCAGGATGTCACCGACCAGGAAAAGCTGGAGCAGGCCAGACGAGAGTTCGTCGCGAACGTCTCGCACGAGCTGCGCACGCCGCTGACGACGATCAAGAGCTACCTGGAAGCGCTGGATGACGGAGCGATCGAAGAGCCTCAGCTGGCTTCGCGTTTTATTAGCGTAACCCGCAGCGAAACGGAGCGGATGATCCGGCTGGTGACGGATTTGCTGCATTTATCCAGGCTAGATTCCAAGCAATCGATGATGAGCAAAGAGCCGACGATGGTGTCGGAGATGCTGGACGAGGTCGCCGACCGGTTCTCCTTTCAACTGCGCCAGCGCAAAATCCGCATCGCTATTCAGGTGGAGCCGGATGTTACCGGCCTGCTGCTGGACCGCGACAAGATTGACCAGGTGCTCGACAATCTGATGTCGAACGCGATCAAATATACGGGAGATGAAGGCGCGATTCGCTTAAGCGCAAGGCGGGCGAGTAAAGACGTGCTGGAAATTACGATTCAGGATACCGGGATCGGCATTCCGAAAAAGGATCTGGCCCGCATTTTCGAGCGGTTTTACCGCGTGGATAAAGCGAGGTCGCGCAATATGGGCGGCACCGGATTAGGGCTGTCGATTGCCCGGGAAATAATCAAAGCGCACGGTGGAACGATCAATCTCGAATCGGAGCTTGGACAAGGAACCAAAGTTGTGTTCACATTGCCGATTCAGCCGGAGGAGGGTGAATCGGTATGATGGAAAGCGCAAAGTCGATCGTGCTCGTCGTGCTGATCGGGCTTAGCTTGTATCAAAGCTTTCTGCTTGCCTCTTACAATCCGCCGAAGATCGAGCCGATTCAGCAGAGCGATTACGTGCAAACGGAGACGCTCGGCAAGCAGGCGGAGCTTCAGGATATGCTGTTTCCGGACCAAATTATCGTTCACATGGGCAATCAGCAGCATTCGGTGCTGTTTCCGAACAGCTATTACTATACGAAGCTGCTGGACAATATCAAGCAGCGGAGATTCAACGGATTCCGCAAAACAACGATGTACTTGGCGAACATCAACTGGGAGGACGTGCGTTCCAAGCAGCAGGGCGTCGAGATCCGTTTTAGAGACGGCATGCCCTTCAGTGTGCTGCAAACGATGCTTCGCATAGAGGGCGAAGTACCCGCCGAGAATGATTTGATCACGAAGATTTGGATTTTTTCCAAAGGCGCTAACGAGGAAGTGCGGGCTTTTTTCTTCACCGATTCCCCGAGTGTGGGATACGAGGTGGTCAGTGCCGATTTTACGAGCAAGGATATCGAAAATTTCACGGCTTACGGCGATCAGACGAACTTGTACAAAACGACCAACGGCGATTATTATCTCCCGGTCAAATCTTTGCGGGTGCCGAGCTACACGATGAATTACAGCCTGCTGACCGCGGAACAGCTGAAGCAAAGCTTCTTCGTCGACCCGGGCATTTCGCGGAACCTCAAGGAGCGGGACGGCTCGGAGATTTACACGGACAGCAAGCGGGGCTTCCAAATCAACCGCGATAAGCGCTGGATTACGTATTCGGACCCGATAGCTCCGGTGGAAAGCAAAAGCACGGTGCGCGAAGAGTTGCTCTCCGGCATCAAATTCGTCAACCAGCATATCGGCTGGGACGGCAAATATGTCGTGGCCCGCACGCCGCAGCTGCAGCCTTTTGACAACCAGACGTTTCTGTTTCGAGAGTATTACGAGGCTTTTCCCATCATTACAAGCAAGCAGGAAGGCTTCGGCCTGATGAAACTTCAGGTGCAAAAAGGGGTCGTATCCGGCTTCGAACGATCGATGATTGTGCCCGATCTGAAAACGGCTCAGCGCCGGGATGCGGAGCTGATCGCGGGAGACGCTTTGGAGGCCAAGCTTCAGTATTATCAACGCCGGACGAGCATCGTCTCTATTTTCCCGGCCTATCGGCCGACGGTTTTGGAAAAGACGCTTACGATTTCGCCGGTTTGGGTGCTTGAGCTGCGTGACGGGACGTACGATTTTATCGAATAGAAAGAACGGCGACGACAAGGGAAGGCAGGTGGAGCCATGGAATGGAGCCGGGCCAAAACCATATTGATACTCACTTTTTTGACGCTGAATATGATTCTCGGCTTCCAGCTGTGGGCAACCAATATTTACAAGCAGATTGAGACGGCCTCCGACGCCTCGGGAACGGTGGAAGAGCTGAATCGGGTGCTGCGCAGCAAAAATATTCGCCTGACGGAAAATCTTCCGACAGACGTTCCGCAGATCAGGGTCATCACGGTGAAATTCGATGAGAATATGAAGCCGAACGAGAAAAAGCCGGTCAAAACGCCTTTGACCAGAGCCAACATCCTCGGCAAGGGAATCACCAAGGAAGTTCAAGCGAGCTTAGGGATTCCGCATTTTGAGATGTACCAGCTCGATTCGGTCACGAGCAAGAACGGCGTGTACAGCTTCAATCAGACCTACGGGCAGCTGCCGATGTTCGACGTGAATGTGAAGCTGAACGAAGAAAATGGAGAAATTACCAGTTACCAACAAGCGTACGTTGAAGTAGAATCAGGGGTAGAACAAAAAGAGCAGAAGCTGATCTCGGCGCTGCAGGCCGTGCGCAGCCTGGTCGAGAACTATTTGAGCGAAGGCTCGATCATCACGGAAGTCCGGCTCGGCTACCACAGCCAGCCCTACAATTCGCAGACTCAGCCGATGTTCCCGCATTGGCGGGTGACGATCGATAATGGCGATATTTATTACTTGCAGGCGTTTAACGGCGCCGTAGAGCCTCCGCAAAAAGGCGCGGAAACGATGCCGTTCGGCCCGCAGGACGCGTCCGGCGGCAAGGATAGCAAGCAAGCCGGGGATAAGTCCGGGGAATAATTTTAACAAAGAGGTAATATAGAGGAGCAGAATCATGGGAGTAAGGTTTACGGTGCTGTCGAGCGGTTCGACGGGCAATGCGACGGTGGTGGATAACGGGGAAACCAAGCTGCTGATCGACGTAGGGTTCAGCGCCAAGAAGATGGAGCAGCTGATGAAAGAACGCGATTTGGCCGCGGGCGCAATCGATGCGATTCTCGTGACCCACGAGCATTCGGATCATATCAAAGGCTTGGGCGCGCTGGCCCGCAAATACGACCTGCCTATCTATGCCAACGAGAAGACTTGGGAAGAGCTGGACCGCCAAATCGGCGAAATCGCGGAAAACAACAAGCGGGTTATGGAGACGGGCGCCATGCTGGACTTTGGGACGCTGAAAGTGGAATCGTTCGGTATTTCCCACGATGCGGCCGAGCCGGTGGGCTACTGCTTCCATGAGGGCGAGCAGAAGCTGAGCGTGGTCACGGATCTGGGCTACATGAGCTCCAAGGTGAAGGAAAAGATTACGGACTCGGACGCGATGGTGCTGGAAACGAATCATGACGTGGAAATGCTGCGCATGGGCCACTATCCATGGAGCATCAAGCGGCGGATTCTTGGCGACAAAGGACATTTATCCAACGAAGCCGCAGGGGAAGCGCTCTGTGACGTCATGTCGGGCAAAACCAAATCCGTATACATGGCGCATCTCAGCCGCGATCATAACTTAATGGATTTGGCCAGGCTGACGGTGAATAACATATTACAAGAGCGGGCTCCGGAGTCGCAGCTGCGGCTGATGGATACATATTTTGACCGGCCTACGAAATGGGAGTCCCTGGATTCGGAGTAGGTGCGAGCGCGGCGTCGAGCTCTATGGATTTTTGCTGCAGTTCCTGCGCGGTAATGATGCCTTTGTCGATCAACACCTGAATAAGGGAGGAGAGCACGAGCGATTGGTGGTAATGGCTTTCCTTGAGATCAGCCAGCTTGCCGATCCAATTGATTTCATCTAAATGGGAATGAATTCGGTTCATGGGGCATTCTCCTTTTTCAGCTACTTTTTTCCCTAGCATTTGATTGAAAGATTTGATTTACTAATATTGTAGGCAGCATTTGATCGAAACATTCCTGTTTTTTGTAAAAAAGAGCATCGCCGTCAGCGGGGAGGGATCCGGTAATGAGTTTGTTTGATGATGATTTTTTTTCGACCAAAACCAAAAGGGAGCGCATCTCAAGGCCCAGGGGGTCGAATGTTTTTGCCGGGTTGACGGATCGAAAGCTGAATATCGTTCTCTTGGCCGGGCTGGGCGGTGCGCTGTTGATGCTTGTGGTGCTGTGGCTTGGAGGCTTTACCAAAGGCGAACAGGCGAGTCCGGCTGTGGCCGTCCCTGCGGCTGCGCAGGTAGAAACTCAACCTCAGGCGGTTAAGACCGAACCGGCGGTTGCGGCGATGGAAAAGGTGAAACCGGCTGTCGTCAGCGTAATCAGCATGAAGAAGGAAGACAAGGGTAGTACGGAAAGCGGTGTAGGGATCGGCTCGGGGGTTATTTTTGGACGGAACGGCGACAAGGTTCGCATTGTAACGAATCATCACGTCGTAGATAACGGCACGCAGTTCGAAATCGTCAACTCTCAGGGAGAGCACCGTAAAGCGACGCTGGTCGGCAAAGATCGAATCACCGATTTGGCTGTTCTGGAAGCGGATGGAAAGGATATCAAAGTCATTGCCGAATTCGGTGACTCTGATAAACTGCAGGCGGGAGAAACGGCGATTGCCGTCGGCAATCCGTTAGGGCTCGGTTTCTCGCCGACGGTGACGCAGGGCATTATTTCTTCCCCCAAACGGACGATTCCGGTATCGCTTTCGCGTGAAGGCGATTACGATTGGGAGATGGATGTCATCCAGACGGATGCGGCGATCAACCAGGGGAACAGCGGCGGCCCGCTCGTGAATATGGAAGGCAAAGTGATCGGCATCAACAGCATGAAGATCGCGGATATGGGTGTGGAAGGACTCGGCTTCGCGATTCCGATCAACGCGGCGAAGCCGGTGCTGGACAGCTTGATTACCGAGCATAAGGTGAAGCGTCCGCTGCTGGGGGTTTCCACACAGGAGCTGCAGTCTTTTAGCGGAACGGATGTATTAAAGCTGCCGGCAGAGGTGAAAACTGGAGTTATCGTCTTCGAAGTGTCCGGACCTGCGAAGGATGCCGGGCTCAAAGCGCAGGATGTCATTGTGCAGCTGGACGACCGCAAAATTGACAGCACGATCACACTGCGCAAATATTTATATGGCGAGAAACACATTGGCGATAAAATCAACGTCACCTTTTACCGCGGCGGCAAGAAGCAGAACGTGACCCTCACGCTGGCTGAAGCGGGCGACAAATAGCAGGGTACGGGCGCTGTCCGGCGACGGGCGAAAGCAGTCGAAATTTCTGCGCGGTTGATGCAGGCTCATGTGGGGGCGACCGACCGCCGTCATGCAGCGCAATACCGATCGCCGGGAACTGTGGGCGGTTTCCTTGCGGGCTGGTTCGACAGCAACTGCACGAAATAAGAAATTTGTCCGATAAAGAGAGTGGAACACTATAACAATCAGAATGACGGAGTCACACGCAGAAGCCATCGTCGGCAGAAATGCGACGAAGGGCAGCTCCGCCCGACAGATTTCGAGGATGAAAGAGGTACTTGCATGTATGTAGTTTGTAAAGATCATTTGGAAATCGCGATCGATCAATTCGTGGATGAGTATGAAGAAGCGCCGGACATCGTCGACCTGCTGAAAACGCAATTCGCCCAGTGGGAGGCCCCGGAGCATTGTGAGCATTGCAAGGAAAAAGCGCGGTTTCTGGTTGTATGAGGAGGGCGAAAGCCCTCCTTTTTTCCATGTGAGGCGCGGGAAGTCGGCCCCAGTTCCTGAGGGGACTAGAAATTCATTCAAAACCCCGATTGTGAAGTACTATACGAGGGAGGAACGGGCATGCATATACAAGTACTTGCCGTAGGGAAGTTGAAAGAACGCTATCTCACGGACGGGATCGCGGAATACGTGAAGCGCCTTGGCCCCTATGCCAAGGTGCAGCTGGTGGAGGTGCCTGACGAGAAGGCACCGGAGAACATGAGCCCTGCTGAGGAACAGCAGGTGCGTGCGAAAGAGGGCGAGCGGCTGCTGGCCAAGCTCGGCCCGGATGTGTACGTCGTGGCGCTGGCCATCGACGGCGAGATGTGGACGAGCGAGCAGCTGGCAAGCTCGCTCGACAAGCTGGCCACCTACGGGCGCAGCCAGGTGGCCTTCGTCATCGGCGGCTCCCTCGGCCTCTCGGACGAGGTGATCCGCCGGGCGGACATGCGGCTGTCCTTCGGCCGCATGACGCTCCCCCACCAGCTGATGCGGCTGGTGCTGGTGGAGCAGATTTATCGCGCCATGCGGATAAATCGGGGGGAGCCGTATCATAAATGACGGCGAAAAATGTTGTTTTTAATCAGCGTGATGAATGTCACCACAAGTCGGTGACCATTAACACCTCCCGGCGAAGGTCATAGGCGTCCTGCCGTGTGTTGATGGTTCGCATCTGTGTTCCTCCTAAACGAATTTGTTACTCCTTGATGTGAGCTAGATTTCAAAAGCCAGCTTACTTTGACTTCTTGGGAAGGTATTGCGGCATAACCCAAACGTTTGTACTTTCGAAGCTGTTAATGCCGTTTCTGTCGAAGGTTTTTTTGGAGTTTTGAAGAATTAGCTGATCTGCTGTTAGTTTATTACGGCTATTCGTTTATACGTCACTATGTCTACTTGGTAGTTTGATTTTAGAATTAGTTACAAAATACTGACATATTATAAAATAGTACCAATATACTATATTTATAATGTTTCCCATGGTAAAATATTGAAATGTTTCATGTTTAATATTTTACCCATCTGGAGGATACTGTTAATGTGGCCGGAACATTTCCCTGAAGGCTGTCCAATTAATGCTGAAGAGAAGTCAGCAGAAGTTTTTCGTTTGGTTGACAATAATCCCCCTTTGGAAAGCGATTTTATCTCCTTATCTCAGCAAGGACGTAAAATAAGGGGCGACTTATGCCAGGCATGCGGGTTATCTATCTTTGAATTATATGACGATGCTGTCCAACAGAATGAAGTGCTGGCGGGTTCTATCTACTTTCAACGCAATAACCTTCCAAAGAAAAGAATAGCCGTCGGAAAAACTAATCCAGAGTATGGAAGGGTTAGAAATACACCAGTAGAGGAAAGAACATCGCACTTAACATATTGGATTTTTAAAGATAAAGACGTTACAAACCATTTTAGCGTAATCTAACAAGGGGGGAGCCATATGGAATCCTTCATTACACCTATTGGAGTTATGAATGTTATTGAATATTTTTTGTTTTATGATAGACCGTACATTTTTTTATGTGCTGATAAGACGAACTTGAAATATGTTGTTCACCTTGTGGATGATGATGAATTCAGTGAAAAATGGTTTCTTATACCCTCAACTGATTTACGAGTTGAGTTTGTACGAACTGGAAAAATTTCATTGAGAGATTCTTTATTATTAGCAGAGCAGGGGTGGATTTGGGAGATTACAACCCCGTTTGATGAATCAAAAGGTACAGCAGTAATACGTTATTGTCATGAGTTGGGTGAGAATGATTTACCAGCAAAGGACGTTGTATTGAGTCTTCCAGAAAGGCGTTTACCTGTCCTAGAGTTGGATGCAGCCAGAGATGCCGAACAAACCTTCAGGGATGTCTTTTTACTTTACTTAAATGATGGCCATCACTCTCAAACGCTTCCGGCGAATGACCTAGGTCTGATATTACTCCGCTCTCAAGGAGTATTAGAGACATTGGCTCATAAGGATGCTGCAACAAGAGGAAGAATCCCAGCATCTACAAAAGAAGAAGTTACCATGTACTATGCCGGTAATTTTGCAGCTTCTGTAGGGATAAGGTTGGAGGCAAAGCATAGTGGTTTAATTCCTACCTCAGTACATGATGCATTGAATATATTAATGGACTTAATAGAAGCGGGTGCTAAGAAAGAAGACCTGCTGGCTATACTAAAGAAGCTGCAAAGTAGAGCTATTGCAAGGTATCGTTTTTTTCTACAGGCGCTTGAGCAAGCGAATATTTCGTTCAAAGCAGAGTGGGGATCACCATTCAGAGAGAAAAGGATAGCAAGTTTGTCAGTTCAAGATATTCGTTCTGCTATATGCATTATGAATTTAGAGGGGGAGGATGCTGTTCAAAAATTGGAGTTGATGGGGGAGCTTCGCTTAATAGGTGTCAGTAAGAAGCGTTCCAGTTTTGAATTTGTATCAATTGAAGGGGAGACTTACAAAGGCACTTTATCTGATGATCTGTTAGATCATGTGGCCAGAGGCGTTTTCTTTAAAGTTCCCGCATATAATGTTCTTGCTGAGATTGAGGAAACCATTGAAATAAACCCAGCAACGAGTGAAGAAAAGATATTCTATTCGCTTTTAAATATAAAAGAAATAAAAAACTAGATTCTTTAAATGATGATCTAGTTTTTTTGGTTGTAGCTCTAAATCATGCCGTTACAGACAGCACGGATAACCGTACCATAAGTGACGGCGAAAAATTTGAGTGAGTATGAACCTAAGGGGTGTTGAAAATGCTTATAGTAAATAAGGGTACTAGTATTGGTTGGAGTGCAGAAGATCTAGAAGCTGATGATAGTGTGCTGGGGTTGTTTCTTGTAAGTGTCTTGGATTGTATACTTAGCCCTCTACAAGGGGATGTATACAGGTTACGTCCAAATTATCAAGGCCTGGTAAAAGAGGCAAGAACAGCAATGGTACACGATATTCATGGATTAGCAATTCTTAATGATATGATTCAGTTCACCTTTGAAAACCTTGGGGAATTACCTCATAAAGATTTCTTGTACGTTATGGAACTGATAGAAAAATACTTCACAAATCTCCGCTCTATATATGACTTCATGTCCAAGGTATTGAGGCTTGCAGTTGAAGAAGGACGGATAGGACAAATCCCCTTTGATTCGCTTAATGATTTAATAACGTACGCTGAAACGAATCCAAGGGCAGAAAGCTACTTCCCCGAAGATTTAATCAGTCTACTGAAGAACATTAAATCGGAGTTTCATTTAGTGAGAGAGATTCGAGACTTTATAATCCATAATGGAAAACAAATTTCATTGCTTTCTGATGACAGGGGATACAAACTAGGGCCATTTGATAGCAATGGTACTCTTGCCGATTATACCTCAGGAGGAGAAAGAAACCATGAAGAGCTCATGCCATATCTTGCCGAACGGACGAATCGTATGATTGAATTTGGCGAAATAGTTGGTATAATTATAAACCGCGAGTTTAGAAGGTTGCATGGTGATTTTCCATTATTCCTTTGTGCACTGGAAGGGGTTTGTATACCTTCTTTTGTAAAGTTTCTAGGTTTAAATAAGTCAAACAAAGATTGAGTATCACTCAAAAAATAAGCGTAATTTTTTGACTTAATAGAGGGCTTTTCCGGACAAAGGAAAAGCCCTTTTGTCATATGTCGATGGAAGCGACTCCGGCTAATGACCTATCCGCACCAACCAATGCTTGTGCTCTGCTGAAGCAGGTGATCGGGCGATTAGGTTGATTGGGGGAATAATGCCAGAAGTGACGGCGAAATTTTCATATCTACCACCCAAATTGTGGTAACATTACCGTATACATATTGAAAGGGGAAGATTAAATGTCTATCGCTTCACAGATTGTTGATGATATTCGCGACCATGTGCGGAATTATGAAATAAACAGAAGCCAAGCAGAAGATAAAGAAAACCTTGTGAACGGCTTTAGGAACGCACCACAAACAAAATCAGTTAAATACCAGCTACGGGATGCGCAAGAATACCTGACCATATACGAAACAAATGCGGCGAATAGTAGACAGGAAGCAATGAAATTATAGGAAATATAAAGAGCACTTTGATAGTGACGAACTAAGGGAAGCAGAAGAATTGATTGAAAAATTATAATCGTAGGCGTCGGGCTAACCCCCCGGCGCTTTTTTGCGTCACAAAATGAATTAGCCCCGCGACATAAGGCGTATCATATCGAAGGGGTTGACCCATATTGAATACGCATAAAGAAAACCTCAAATCGGTACTTGAACAGGGAGCTTTTGACTTTGGACGGGAAACCGATCTTGACGGCATCGGCTGCACGGTTCTGTATAAGGCGAAATTCGGCTTCCACGAAGAGATGTATTTTTGCAATTACAACGACGTTGATATGAAACTGAATTCGAACGTATGTTTGTTAATAGTTTACCAAGCGTGTGTTCGTATTTCAAGGATGGCCTGAGCTAACTTGAGAGCCATATAAATAAATTCGAGGAAGCATGCCCTCATACACGCTCCAGCAAGCCAAATCAAGGGAGGACGTCTATCACAGGCGTTCTCCTTTCATCATGCATGATCTTCCAGTGCCTCCTTCGCTTCCATCTGCGCATATGCCTCACCCAAGCCAATCGACTCATAATAAGCTCGTGTCACATCGTCCATAAGCCTCACAGCTGCCTCGCGCTGTTCCTCCGGGATAAACTCCAATAAGCATGCGATGATAGCTTTCTCTCTTGCTGCCTCATGTACCTTGATCTCCTCTAGGCCGTAGAGCGTGTGACCACCTGTACCGCCATTGAAAAGCTTGTGCTTCATCTCGATAGCTCTGATGGCTGTGACTGGACTGATCACTTCCATCATGTTCAGTGTCTTGAAGCCTTTTTGAATCACTTCGTCCAACAGCTCCAGGTCGTGCTTGATCTGCTTTGTGCTGACCTGCTCCATAGCTTCCATCATGATCTGCTTGGCCTTCGCCCGATCTTCAGCACGGTTGTCCTTGGTCTGCTCGCCGCCCTTCCGGGATGCATCCTCCAGAGCCTTTCTCAATGAATCCGCATCGTTCTTCGGGTTCAGCAGCTCCATCGTGAGGTCATTGACCACCGCTTCTCTACGCTGCTTCATATAAGTGTACATGGTGGGTAGGCTGATTGAGAAACCATTCTTGCTACACCACTCCACCAATTCCTTTGCAGGTGTACCGTCATCAATCATCTTGTCCAGAAGTGGTTATTCCATTTCGCCAGTGCCGCTACCTTGCTGGGCGTGAATTTACTCGTTCCGTCTTTGAGTCGTTCTTGTTTTCTTCTCATCATGTTCACCCCGTATCGTTAAGCTGTATAAACGTAATATTACGATACTAATACAGATTAGAGGTGTCTGAACTTTAACAGCCATTGCTTCATACGGGGAGTGTGAATGATGAGTTGCTTTCTATGTGCTTGTTCCCATAAAAAGAAAGCTCACCCTATTGGTTAAGGTGAGCATTACCTTTATCCATACTGAGCAGACGGACCAACTCTTAACGTACGATTTTTTCCGTTTCGCGAGGTGACCCCTGAACGTCAAGCAACTGTACCACAGATTCATCAACCCTCAAAATGCTATCCATGAAGATATCCAGCTTGCCTGACTTTATGGCACCGCCGCGATCCACGCAAGTGAAAGTATAGTTATTATTGTTTTAATGATAATTAGGAAGGTATAACGAAAAAATATAAGCCCGAATGATCCTTAACGAAGGAAAAACCGGGCTTTATATGTGAAAAATGTTTTAATGTTGGATAAAGTTTAATTACCCTTTTTAGTTGTTTCAGGTGCAACTGGTGCTGGAATTACTTTCGGTGAGATTTTTGATGTGTCAAAAACCTCGTCATTGTCACTCTCAATACTATATTCTTCTGTACTAACCAATTTCTCACTTCCATCAACTACTTGATATGATTCTTTCTTTTTTGGGAATGAATTTTTAGAATCTGTATAGACTTTCACTATATTAGTTTCATTCGTGTCCTTATTTACTTGCTTTTTAACAATTGCCTGTTCTTTAGTTTTTACACTTTCATCAAAAGTCCATGATTGTTGATCGAGTTCTTTTTTTATTTCATCCAACAAAGAGGCCTTTAATAATTCCTTATTTTCTTCAGCAATATCCTTTGGTAATGTCCAAGTATATGCTTCCTGTTTTCCATCAATCTTAGGGCCAACAACTGTTACCCTTTCCCCAGCCTTGTCCACAATGGTTTTCTTTATTAAAGAACCATCAGCCCCATATTCGATCGAAACTTCTCTCAATCCTTTAACATCTCTGTAATGATCCGTTTTACTAGATTTTGAAGTTGTTTTAATGTGTTCAACACCGCTTACCTTTAATGTATCAAGTGCTTTAGAAGCAATCTCATTAGCACTTGCTTCAACTTGTGTATTTCCACCAAAAAATCCGATATAAATTGCGCCTAATACGCAAACCGAAGCTATACTTGAAACAATTATATATTTTTTGTTCAATTTAGTGTCCTCCTTTATTAATAAGCATATGCATTCAAATGCCAACCATTCATGTGTACTTGAGGAAGACCATAATAACCCCAACCACGCACTACCCATGCATTAGGATTAGTATCTTCTGCAAATATCACATCCTGGTTTATCGAATAGACATCAGATCCATTTGGGACTATTGTTGAAGAAGGATCAACAAGGCTAGGGTTATAACCACCATAATCGCTTGGTGTTCCACCAGTTTTGCTTACTTTAGCAACATTGATTACTCTTAAGTACTCAACACTACCTTCTTTTCTAACTATCCAACCAGTCACAAGACTAGAATATGACCCTACACTTGAATCTGGATAATACACTTTTTCCATTCTAAATGAAACACCATTATAAGTAGTATCTACTTTACAACTACCATTGGAACTGTACTGGCAAGTCTCGACTACATCTGCCCCCTTATAAATGGATGCTATTTTGGTATAGTATGGACTAGGGCCAGTACGTACACTCAAACTATCTGCAGTTACGTCATAGACGTATATTTTAGCAAAGGCACTTGATACTGGTAGAGCAAGCAATAAAACAAATAAACAAATAAGAATCTTTTTCATACAAACCCTCCCAAAATTCACTAATTATCATTAGATATTTAATGTTATAGGTGAGACTAGAAAATGAAAGTCTTATCTATATTTAATTCTCCAGTCACAGGTAGAGAATATGTGGCTGGTTACTCTGGTCTTAATGTATTTAATTACTCAATTTACCACAACCCATCCTTATAATAAAATACTTAACAAGTACATTGAACCATAGTAGGATAAAAATGTAAATAATTTTTTTCCAAAAATTCACAACATAATTTGACACGATTTCATTAACTCTAGATTACACACCATTAGTGTGGTGAAAATCGGCTGTTTTTATATCCATTTTCCCTTAACGTTGTAAATCCGCGTAACAAATACAGGCCCTCATCTTAATAAAAAGGTGAGGGCTGTTTGAAATTAGCAGATCAATTCAATATACTGCCATTAAAATATCCAACATTAAGTTTTACTGAAGAATATTTCGCAAAATTACCATCACTAGTGTGTCCCCCTTGAAAATTTACCACTGAATACCACAAGCCCCAATACTACTCCATTGTCTTCTAAAAACGATACATTTGCACCAACTTCGGTATCTCTTGGAACTTGAAAAGCCCTACCTAATTTTGTATGTACATAGACTTTATGGCATGGTAGAATAATCCATGTGTTGAAAAAATTATATATGGAGGAGTATATTATGAAAGTAAAAAAAGGGAAGTATATTGCTACTATTACGACTTTATTAGGATTAACCCTGGCCTTTACACTTCCGGCAACAGCATTCGGGAAGTCTTATACAGGTGGTAGGTCCAGCGGAACTTTTAATGTTTACTATGATTCATCAGTATCTTCGTATGGCTACCAGACACATTTAGATTCTGGAAAGAATCAATGGAGTTCAACAAGTTCGAAAGTGAAAATAACTTATGTAAATAATACTTCTGGAAATCCAGATAAGGCCTACGTTGGACAATACCCGGCCGACCCAAACGTCGGTGGTTATGCACGACATTACAAAAGCATTTGGGCCGGTATTGCATTAGCAACTGAGAATGAAAGCTGGATTTATTCAACAGTCACCCTTGCTCAAGATAACATTACTAGCCATAATTTAACGTATAATGAGGTAGTTGCCGTAGCTTGCCACGAATTTGGTCATGCACTTGCACAGGGTCATTCCGATAGTGACACAACTAACTCTGTTATGAGTAGCACTTTAGAGATAGGTAGTGGCAGCAACATTTATAGCCCAACTTCATATGATGTGTCTAGTATCCGAGCAAAGTGGGGAAATTAAATAATTTAAGGAGAGATGAGACTTATGAAAATAAATTTTTTCAATAAAAAAAGCCTTGTTCTTACAAGTTGCCTTGCAGTTATTGTGGCAGTTTCCGCCACATGGTATGTAAAATATAATTCAGTAATCGGAACTGTTTCAATGGATGCTAGCTATATTAAAGAATACAATACTTCTCAGGAACTCCAAAAAGATTCAGATGCTGTGGTAATAGCTAAGGCGATCGTAAAAGGAACACCTGATAGGAATGTCGTGAAAAAATTCTCCGATGGTGAATTGGAGTATACTTACACAATAACAGATTTTAATATTGAAAAAGTTTTATCAGGATCACTCACAACTGGTTCTACAATCTCAGTTCTCGAGCCGTATGGTTACTACCAAACCGCTCTTGGAAAACAAAAGGTTACACTAGATGGATATCAAGAAGTGAAAGATGGTTCAAAGTATTTGTTATTCTTGAAAAAAAATAGCCAAGGACAATACACAATTTTAAACAATAACTTAGGAAAGCATAACATTGATAATACGGACAAAAATGATGATATTACTGATGCTAAAGATACTAAAAGAAATCAAGCAAAGAATAATATTAAGAAGCAAGTTCTAGATGAAGTAAAGAATTTAAAATAACCACTTTGTACCCTTAATTGGGCCCCGCCAACATTCGTTAATTATCTAAACTTGTATTTAGAAACCTCTTGATTGACAAGGGGTTGTACAGCGAAGACATGTAAACAACGTATTCGACTTGACAATGAGCCTCGCGGTATCGGATTCTAAACACGAGCGCCGATGCCCTTGGTGCACGGTTTACCTAGGGTGAAGCTAATAAAAAATAGCCAATCAAATCCGTTCTACAAGAGGGTGGATTTGATTGGCTATTTAAATGTAATGATACAATTGGGGGAAGCTGCCTTGAAAGACTCTGTTAGGCACCTTAGAAACAGTCTCGTATCGAGCTTGTACCTTGACCCGAAGTTCTTGGGGAATAATTGCTTTATGCTACCCATCTGCAATGATCGGAGCGGGATTTGTACCCTTACGTTTTTTTTGTAGACCAGTCTTGTTGCTTGTTAAAGCGTATCGGGCTATGGTGTTGCAAATGATAAATAACGTATTCGATATGGAAAAAGTTTAGCCCTTGGATAGGGTATTAAAAGGTTGGCAATTATGCGCCGCGGCGGATTTGTCGCCGATAGACACGTTAAACTGAACCGTATCATAAGTAACGGCAAGTCTTATTGTGCTCAACCTTTTTATTAAGACAGATTGGAGAGGTGAACATGGGAAATACGGATAAGTTTGAAATGATCGCTAATATTTACGACACTCCTGAAAGAATCCAAATCGCCAAGGTATCATCAGATGCCATTCGTGAATATTTAGTTGACGCTAAAAGTAAGAATGCTATCGATTTTGGGTGCGGAACCGGTCTTGTCGGCATGAACTTGTTAAACGACTTTCATTCCATGCTTTTTCTGGATACATCACCAAACATGATTAATCAAATCAAGCAAAAAATTTCGGATTTCAATATTCGGAATGCAAATACATTATGCTTTGATTTTGAAAAGGAAGGCTTATCGGATTTACGTGTCAACTATATTTTTATGGCTCAGGTTCTACTTCATATTGATGATTATGAATTCGTTTTATCAAGATTATTTGATGTTCTCAATGAAGGAGGACATTTGCTCATCGTAGATTTTAATAAAAATGAAAATATCGTGTCAGATATCGTTCATAACGGATTTCATCAAGATGAGCTATCCGACATGATGACGAAAATTGGGTATAAGAATATTCAATCCAAAACTTTTTATTACGGAAGTAAAATATTCATGGGACAAGACGCATCGATGTTTATTCTTGATGCTCAAAAGTAACTTGCCGTTACAGACAGCGCGGTGAAACGTATCATAAGTGACGGCAACGGTTTTAGAGAGAGTGCTCGATGTCAGGTACGTCGATCTCATTTCAGATTGGAGTCGATAAGCCTAAAATGGACATATGGACTTATTGCTACCTATTCAATTTAACTTAATAATCTATTAAGGAATAATTTGAATTTCTTTTTCTAATTCTAAACTTTTTAAAAGGAGGACGCCTAGTGCTAAACAAGAAGTTAGTTGTCTCGATCACAGGATTGTCTTGTCTTTACTTGTCGGAAGCGGGACCGGAGTTTATGCCGGTACAGAGGGGAGATCAAAGTGATGAAATATCTTCTGCTTCGCCATGAATATCCAGACAGCGGCTATGTCGATGGCGACGTGGTATTTACTCCTTCGATGGAGACTTACTACCAAGTAGGAACACCTTTCAATGTGGAAGGCCGAGTCGTTTCGGTGACGATGGATAAAGCAGTTCGGAAGTTGGAGGCGGACTTCTTCTTAACGACCTCTGGAGCCTTTTTTGCATCGGAAGAATTGGCAACATTGCTGAAGCTTTATCAGAGTGATTTGCAGACGATTCCGGCAGATACACGCTACTTTAGCGGCAGAAATACTGAGAAAACGTACTGTCTCGTGCATGCGGAACGACGCCTGCTCTGCTTTGACTATCAGCTTTCGGAATACGCCGGCAAGGCATTGGTTCTGCAGCGGCTAGATCGAGGTGTGAGCCCCGACAGCTTTATGGTCAAAGGAGTTCAATCCGTAGTCATTGATGAGAGGTGCGCTGCGGAAGCCAATTTCTTCTTTCTTAAGAACGTTGTTCTGATTGACCCGGTAGTGTCGGAGACGCTTGCAAATGCTATGTGGGGTCACAACTTGAACGTAAGGCTGGATGCTCTCGTCGTATCGGCTTGAATATCGGTCTTTTATGTCCAGAAGGTAAGAAAATACTATTGCTCGAAGGCACCCATAAGAAAACAGGGTGTCCTTTTTTATATTGGGGGTTATAATCTAGCTGTTCTAGCGTGGAGCTTGGGTGCAAGTGTTTCCGAAGTTCGTCGAACCGATGTAAAAACTATAGTTTAGGATT
This sequence comes from Paenibacillus sp. sgz302191, assembly GCF_057749925.1. Lineage (NCBI taxonomy): Bacteria > Bacillati > Bacillota > Bacilli > Caryophanales > Paenibacillaceae > Paenibacillus > Paenibacillus sp. sgz302191. The sequence continues at coordinate 340,750 of NZ_JBYLHY010000004.1, read as the reverse complement.
CAATGAGGTTGATATTACTTTTCAATTTGAATAATCCCATTCTCACGTTCAAATTCATCGATGTGTTGCTCGATGAGATATTCAATTTGCATGGCAATGGAACGTTTGTTTTTATCCGCAATAATTTTGATTTTCTCAAAATTTTCTTCTTCTAATCGCAAGGTAAAGACCCGTTTATTTGTGGCCATAGAAACCAATACCCCTTCAAAGTGATGTCAATATTATACCAATATGAATGGGATGGATATACGCTCACATTGACATCTGAGTGACGTCACCTTACAATGATTAATATCAAGCATTCACTTTGATGTCACTTTTGAAGGGAAGTGTTGAGTTGATAAAGAGTCTTAGAACTTATTTGCGTGATTTTATTGCTATGAGAACAGAAGAAATTGGGAATAACGTTCTGAAGCAAGATGAGGGATATCAAGAATTATCTAAAGAACTTCAATCCTTATTGAAAGAGATTTTTAAGTATGTTCCAATAGACCAACACCCAATACTATTTTCTTATGAAGAGAAAGAACAAGCTCAATTGGCACTAGTCATTGAAATTATGTACAGGCAAGGATTGATAGATGGAGTAGCTTAAATCGAAGACTGTCAGTAGTGATGGAAAATGAGGATAAATTCTAAACACACATAAGAAGATTCTTGAAGGTTATTCGAAGAGGATATCGGTATCATATAAAAACCAAGCCGCGGCGGATTTTTCGCCGATAGACCCGTTGAGCTGACCCTTTTTTGATCAGTTCTGCTTGCGCTCCCAGCGAAAAACTTGTGGTAGGACCGTCTTTTACTCTCCGCAACATTTAACAAAGAAATTAAGTTCTGCAGTACCTGCACAGTTCCAATAAAGTCGTCATCTTTGTGGGTCAATTTTCAGCTTTGGCATAGACTTAGTCCAGAAATGACAGCTGAATCCGCCGATGGCTTGCTTCATCTCACGGGAAGAGAAGATTAACAAAAAATACCCCTTTGTAGGTATAGAAACAAGTGGACAATGGATTTATGATGATGCATGAATCTTAAATGTGACTTAGAGAGGGTGCGTTATAGGTATGATGATTAATTTACGCAATCAGGACGGTAATGTGAAAGAATGTAAAGTCGGATTTTCATGGACTACATTCTTTTTTTCGTTTTTTCCGGCAATTTTTAGAGGTGACTGGAAATGGGCGATTATTCAATTCATTGTAGCATGTTGCACTTTTGGTGTTTCCAGTTTGGTCTTTTGCTTTATTTATAACAAACTGTATATCACTGACTTATTGAAAAAAGGGTATAAGCCTTCTGATGAGAATTCAGGGAAGGTACTTGAAGCGAAGGGGATCATTGAAAATTACCGTACTTTAACAACATAACTTCAAGGTTTCAGACGTTAACCAGCCGGTGCTGGACGCTTACTATGCAAGGATACGCTGAACTCGTTCCTGAAGGACGGGCGGCTAGAGATCGATAACAATCGTAGTGAACAGTCGATCAGGCTATTTGCAATCGGGCGCAAAAATTGGTGGTTTGCGAGTCCCCCACGGGGAGCAGCGGCAAGCGCGACTATTTACAGCGTAATCAGCTTGCAGATCTGAAGGTGACGCAAGCATTGGAGCCTAATAGGCCGTTGTCATCGTCACTACCAGACTCTTGCCATCTCACGTAACCTCCATCCATCATACACTCGCTCCCATCTGACTGCTAGGTGGGGGCTATTTTTTCAAGCACGGATACAACGTTAGCAAGGGACCCTTTTTTGATCAGTTCTGCTTGCGCTCCCAGCGAAAAACTTGTGGTAGGACCGTCTGAAGAAAAACGGTTTGTCTTCGATATTGGGAACATATGTGATGAATAGCTGTTCCCACGCGCAATACAAATTGCGGCCAGCTATTCGTAAACAAAATCGGCATCCTACTCCGTAACTTTAATATTCTTCTGTCCCCAGGCAACAACAGATTCAATTAAAGGTACTAGCTCTTTCCCAGAAGTAGTGAGTGAGTATTCGACACGGGGAGGAACCTCGTTGTATTGTTCCCTATGAATGATCCCGTAATCGCAGAGATCTTTTAGACAGTTGGTTAACGTCGTTCCTGTGATACCATGAAGACGTCTTTTTAATTCGTTGTATCTGATGCAGTCATTTTCGCTCAAAATCGCCAATATCGGTAAATTCCATTTTCCTCCGATCACCGAAAAGGCGAAGGTAGCTGGGCACAGCTGATCAAGTTTAAAATCGTATTTCATGATGATTCTCCTAATAGTATTTTTTTGATACTTAGTAAGAAAAATGATCGTACTTGTTCAAATTTATCTAAGTATTATAATAATACCATGTACAGGACATTAACAAATGTCTCTTATAAAAAATAATTTTTTAGGGGAGTTATTGGACGTGACAAAAATTGGAATTATTACAGGAAGTACAAGGCAAGGTAGAGTAAGTTTGCAAGTTGCTGAGTGGGTCAAGACAATTGCTGATCAAAGATCTTCGTTACTCCAGAATACAATCGTGGCATCACTTCTGCCTTGAAGAATGCAATCGATTATCTGAGTCAGGAGTTTCGCAATAAAGCTGCCGGTATTGTCAGCTACGGTTCAGCTGGAGGAACCACCGCAGCTCAGCAGCTTCGCCTGATCTTGTCTATACCACAAGTCGCAACAGTAGCTACGCAACCTGCTCTTAACCTATTCACTGATTTTGAAGAAATGAGAACCTTTAAACCTGGCCCACATCACAAGGGCACAATTGAAACCATGTTGGATCAAGTTGTTTCCTGGTCCAGTGCGCTTAAAACATTGCGATAACATGTAGTCTGTCTTGAGTCCGGTGGATCAAACCGTTAAGCAAGTTTGAAACTATCCATCGGTAAAAATAAACTTCAGAAAGTGATGCAAATTATGAACAATCAAAATATGATGTGTGATCTTGAAACGGGTGTCTGTGGTGTTGTCGATGAAGATCCAATCCAAAAATTCGATCTGGATCAGCAAATTAAAAAAATAACGTTGTATTACGTAACAGATCCGATCTGTTCTCATTGTTGGGCGCTCGAACCCGTATTAAATCGATTCACTCAGCAGTATGGCCAGTATTTCAATGTAAGTATTATTATGGGGGGATTATTGGCTAGCTGGCATGGGTTCGGGGATTCTTCAAACGGGATTCAAAAACCTTCTGATGTTGAACACCATTGGAAGGAAGTGGGTCAACACTCACGTATGCCAATCGACGGAACATTGTGGCGTACGAATCCAATAAGCTCTTCTTATCCGCCATCTAGAGTATATAAAGTCATTCAGAACAAGCATAAAGGGAAAGAGAATGAATTTTTGCGGAAAGCAAGAGAGGCTGTTTTTGCTTTTAATCAGAATATTGCTGAAGAGCAGGTACTCATTGAAATCGTCAACCAAATTGGGCTAGATGGAAAACAGGTTTTTGTAGAATCGGAACTCGAAGAGGCACAAGATTTGCTAGAACAAGACTTTGATTTAGTAGCTAGACTCGGTGTAAGAGGATTCCCAACCATCATAATGGTCGATGAAGAAGGTAAAGGGATCAAGATTGTCGGAGCGCGGACATTGGATACCTACGTGGACGCGCTTGAACAAATCATAGATCATCGAGTTAAACCTAAAAAGGTACGACCTCTCACGAAATTGATGGAGGAAAGCCATCTTTTGTTTTCTAAGGAAATTGAAGTGATGTACGGAGTCGAGTCCAGTGAGGTTGAAAAATTTATCGCTTCAGAACTTCGTGAAGATTCATATCATATCAAGCACATTTTAGGCGAATTGTACGTTGTAGCTCAAAAGAATAGGGATGTACATGGCCTACTCGCAAACGGCTCTCAAGTTTAAATGCTTTGTAAGGCATCAGATAAAGTGCTTTTGTAAGTTAGGAGCGAATGCCGCGGCAGTTGCTCCTTTCTAAAATTTAGGAATGGTCAAATGGACCAACTTGACTTATTGAGTAATATCAGATAATTTATATGCTATGGCATATACTTTTATAAATTGGTGAAAATTATGGAATTGTACAATATAACGGGGTTTTTGATTCATCGTACGGATGTTAAAATGACCAATTACTTTACAAAGCAATTAAAGCCCTACGAGATGACGCCAGAGCAATGGGGTATTATCAGTGTTCTAGATGGAGATAGACCAACAACTCAAAAAGAGCTTGCAGAAGCAATCGACCGAGATCAGAGCACGGTTGTTCGAATGATCCACTCGCTCGAGAAGAAGGGGATCGTCAAACGGATTGTAAATGATACAGATAAACGATCTCATAACTTATACCTGAGCAGTAAAGGAATAACACTTAAATCAGAACTCCTGCCGATTGTCATCGAAGCACACAAGCACGTGACAAGGTACTTAAGTGACGATGAAATTCAGGAATTGAAAACTATACTTGAAAAACTGTATGCGAGTGTTAAGGAATTGTGAGATGTATGCTATAGCATGTAAAATACTACGAGAAATGAGGAATTTTCTTGGTTATTATCATTTTGCAAGTTATTGTCGGCTTATTTTTTATGTTTACTGGGAGTAAAATTATTTCCGGTAAAATGGCAGATGAGTTCAACCGTTTCGGCATGCCTCCCATCTTTAATTTTTTAACAGGGTTTATTGAGATCACGTCCGCAATCGGTTTATTTGTAGGCATTTGGTTTCCAATAGCGGCTGTTATTGCAGGATTTTTACTAGCGGCTACAATGTTTGTCGCAACCTTTATTCTTCTCGTTATTGCTAAGGATCCTTTTCCAAAGGCAATACCGGCTATCGTACTTTGCCTGTTGTCTGTGGTCGTCAGTATGAATCATTTGATTTAGTCTGCAAGCTAGTGATGATAAAAATATTTCTAGCCGTACGTACATCAAATATCAGATGAAGGAGCTTCATCATGGGCCAAATATTTCACTATCTTCATGTTTTAAGTGCTGTACTCATGGGTTTCTAACTCGTGCTATCGTTTTTAGTGTTCAAGATCTCAGCTCAACCAGATGTGCAGGGTCAGAAAAAGCTCTTGCTGCTCAACCTTATTCCTAACCCGAAGTGAGCTGTTACGACAGCTCACTTTTGCATTTTTCGCCGATAGACCCGTTAAGCTGAGCCGTATCATAAATAGGGCGAATTTTTACGGTGACTAGAAAGTTGCCGGTTTAGAGCTCTATGAATAGCAGCTGCTACTCAAAAATTAGGAACTGGTCATTGGTGTGGCCGAAGAGAGCCGTTGCGAGTTCACTTAACTAGCCAAGCGTGATTCTGCAAATATGAAACAATGCGAATACGCCTATGAATTGATACGTCTTACACCAAGAAGAGAGTATCCCCAAAGTCATCAAAGATGACCGAGGGATACCTCTTTTTGCATTTACACAGTCCATGAACGATTGTTTAAGGGTTTGTTTAATCTAGCAGTGATATTGTGAAATGGCGAAGCAGAGCTTCTCCAGCTTTGATCTTGTTGGTTGCGTAAGCACCATTCAGATCACTGAAATTGCATTTCGTTATGTCTTTCGCCTCGCCGTTAAGGTTCACGATACGGGACAACATGATAGCCATTTCTTCACGTGTGGCGGGAATCATTATCGGTAAAGGGGATGGGAATTTGATCCCAATGGTAAATGCAACACGTGCAGCTTTACCCATGAACCATTCCTCAAGCCAATCAAGGTTACAATTGGTCTCCATTTCTTACGACAAAAGTCGCGTAATTATCCTATTTTTCGACATGAATAAGTCACGGGTTAGAGGAGATTAAGGAATAATGTCGAAACAAGATATTAATAATTGTAAGCAATTTGGCTAATTCTTGATTATAATTGAACATTGGTTTTCGATACATTCACGTGGTATGGTTGCGGTTTGGGTGCGTATCGCCATGCATGGTTCATAATCAGGTATACATCTAGAAGAGGTGCAGCAATGTCAGCTAGACCAGTGGCAGTAATCGTCATAGGAATGCATCGAAGCGGAACATCGTTGTTGGCTCACACTATCAGATCACTGGGCGTTTATTTGGGAGATGAACATCAGATGGTTTCTCCCAGGGAGGACAATCCCGAAGGCTTCTGGGAACACGCCGAGATCGTAGCTGTTCATGATGAGCTGCTGAACCATTTCTCTTCATCATGGGACACCACGAGGCCGTTGCCTGAAAATTGGTGGTTGACTGAAGCGGGGAGGGCAAGTCGGGAGAGATTGATTCATATTGTCTCCAGAGACTTCACTCATTCTCCGTTGTGGGGATTCAAGGACCCTCGAACGTCCTTGCTGCTCCCATTGTGGCAATCCGTGTTCGAAGAACTGAATATAGACACTCGCTATATTCTTAGCCTGCGCAACCCGTTGAACGTAGCCGCTTCTCTGTATAAGAGAGATCAATTCCTTCATGACAAGTCTTTCGCAATATGGAATGTGTACGTCCTCTCCTGCCTCTATTACACGAGCCATGAGCGGCGAGTCGTAATTGACTACGACAAATTGATCGAACAGCCTGTCGAGACCTGCCGGAGAATCAGCGATTTTCTAAACGTTCCCTACACCGCTATGGACCAAGCGAGAGTCAGCGGGTTGTCGAAGCCAGCCTTGCGTCATAGCAGCTATTCCATACAGGATGTATGGGAGGATCGATCCATCCCAGTTATGGTACGACAAACGTATCAAACGGGATTGATCGTCGAGAGAGATCCTCATGAGCTGCATAAAGATGAACTGCGCGAAAGTGTACGAAATGCTTACGACCAGCTGGTACAAACCGGTCGGCTCTTGAGCCACGAAAAATCCTATCGAGTCCGGATCTATTGGGCTGGTGCCGACGGGCAGTTCAAGGAAGATAAATCGACCTACATTTCGGTTAACGCGACAGGGCGGAAAAGTTTTCATACTGTCGAGTTTCGTGAATCGCTGGGGTCGGTATTGCGGATCGACTTTTTTGCAGAGCCTGCATATGTCAAGTTATTCGAGATTTCCCTTATCCACGAAGGACAAGAGGCTGATCTTCTTCGCAATCATGCCAAAGAGTACGTACACTTTCTTGCCTTCACACGGGCCAATGAAGGAGAGAATTGCGTCTCCGGTATCGTTACGGGCAACAATCCGCAGCTGCTGATTCGGGATTTGCCTCCATATGGCGGGACAATATCCTTGCGCCTGGAGCTAAGCTGTTCGTTCGGAATAGAAGCTGAGGTCGTTCAGGAGCTCCAGCTTCAGCAACCTGCGGAAGTTGCGCTGTCCGCCGCGCTTCGTGATGCCAGCCTTCGAATTGAACGGCTGCTGACCGCGAATGCCGAGAAGGAGAAAACGCTCGAATTGGCCGCAGCGCAGATCGAGCAGCAGATTGATACGCTGGAGCTTCTATGCGAGGAAAGCAGGAGGCGCGAGGAGAAGCTCGCCGCTCTAAGCCGGGAGTTGCAAGAGGAGCGAGCCGAAGCGATCCGTCTAAACGCCGAGATCGAGAGAAGAGATCAGCAGGCGAAGAACGATCAAGCCTTATTCATTCGGCAGAAGAATTTGGAGATTGATAAATACCGGAGGGAAGTGGCCTTATATTCGGGATCGTTGTCCTGGAAGGTAACTTTGCCGCTCCGAATTGCGAGAGAGATTGAGCGCAGAGCCAAAAAGCTGCTTAAAGGATGGGCCAAGGGTTTGCTGAAGGGATATACGATTCGAAAGAACCGATATTCTCGTCGCACCGGCTTGGCCGGTAGGCTCCCTTATAAGCAATATGCGCTGATCTTCTCCCACACGAACTATTTGGAATCTATGGGCGGTACCGAGAAATATATTAATGAGCAAGCCTCATACCTGGCTCAAAATAACGTAGGAATCATTCAGATCTATCCAGGTCAAAGCTATTCCTTGTTGAATACAAAGGAAGATACATACTATGGAGTGATCGTGAGCGATCAATTCAGAGGTTTCTATTCGGTTAAAGAGATTGCGGAGTGGCTCTCCCGTATTCATAAGCGTCTTAGCGAAATTTATACCCATCATCTGTTGAACTGGCAGATCCGTGATTATACGACGCTGCTGAGGAACGTAGAAGAGACGGGACTTCTTCCCCATACGTTTTTCATGCATGATTTCTTCGCGGTCTGTTCCAGCTATCACATGATCTACCAGCCCAGGATTAGCCAGAGCATCAAGGAAGTGAAAGGAAAACATTCCTGCATTGCCGATGTCGTGGCCGCCTCGGGGGCAGACGCTGCCATCTGTCAGAGCTGTACGCACGGCATAATGCTTGAAGAGTGGCGTAAAGCCCTTCGGCCCGTGCTTCTTCAAGTCGATCGAATTGTAGTTCCTTCCAATTTTACCAAGGAGGCAGCGACTGCCGTCTATCCGGATTTTGCAGATAAAATGCTGGTCAGGGGACATCTGATCTTCGACAAGCAAATGATCGTCTACAAGGCGAAGCCTGAACATCGGAGAATCAGACTCGCTTACCTAGGGTATAAAATGGACAATAAAGGATGGCAGATATGGGAGCGCCTGTATAAAGATGAAGCACTCGGCCGCCTTTATGAATTTCATCATATAGGCTCTCAAGAGAGGTATGCGGATCAAGTGGCGGCACATCGCTATTCTTTCCTTCGAGAAGGGAGAATGGGAGCATCCAATCTGCTGATTGCGCAGGACATCGACCTCGTACTGCTATGGTCGATTGTTCCTGAGAGTTACTCCTACACGCTCCAAGAGTCAATTGCGGCAGGCGTTCCTGTCCTTACCTCGCCTCTGAGCGGCAATATCGCTGCGACTATTGATGCACATCCGGAGCTCGGCAAGGTGTTGAGCGGCGAGCATGAGCTTAAAGCATTTTTGTTCGATTCCGAGCACGTAAGAGCCTATGTGTCTGGGGATCGAGCGCGTTACATGTTGGAATGCAACCATCTGCCTGCTGGTGAAAGAGAGGCTCGTCCATGATCGTTACTACATCCATTTGCGCCAATTACTTGCCGAAAGCGATGGTGCTGGCGAAGTCACTGAAGGAAACCAATCCGAATGCGCAATTCATCGTATGCTTGCTGGAACGGGATATCCATCCTGCAGCGCGAAGCTGTGAGCATTTCGATGATGTTGTTCTTGCGAAGGACCTCGGTTTCGAGCAATTCGACAAGTTTATCTTTAAGCATTCAATCGTTGAAGCCTCAACGGCGGTCAAGGGACAGCTCTTCCGATATCTGTTCCGGGACTATGCTGCAGAAGACCACTTCGTCTATCTGGATCCGGATATTAAGGTCTATGGTGAACTGACAGAGTTGGTGGAGGCAATGAACCACCATCCGATCGTACTGACGCCGCATCTTTGCCATCCTGAGGACATCATGGATGCGGTGATGGACAATGAATTAAGCGCTCTGCAGCATGGCGTATTCAATCTTGGCTTCCTTGCGCTCTCCAGATCCGAAGAGGCTATGCGCTTCGCCGATTGGTGGGCAAGCCGGCTGGCGATGTTCTGTTATGACGATATCCCGAGAGGCATCTTCACCGATCAGAAGTGGATCGATCTGGCGCCCTGCTACTTCGATGTCCATATTCTGAAGCACCCTGGTTACAACGTCGCCCCGTGGAATCTATCCAAACGCAAGCTAACAGCGGACGATGGCCCTTGGGTAAACGGCCAGCCTTTGCGTTTTTTCCACTATTCCGGTTTCGATTCAGGCGCAAACGAAGGGATGATTAACAAGTATGTACCCGATCGCAGCAATGTGGTATACGCGTTGCGCGACGAGTACGTTCGGGAGCTGGAGCAGGCCGATCAGGCACATCTGGGCCGCGCCAAGTGGTCGTACGATTATTATACAAGCGACGAGCGGATCGAACGCGATGCCCGCTTCATCTATCGGGATACGCCGGAAATCCCCTACCGGGTGGACAACCCCTTTGCGCTCAGCAATGAATACTTCAAAAGATACATCAGCGTGGAGCAGATTGCCGGCAACGTGATCAGGCAAGGGAAGAAGCTGTTGAAACGTCTAATGAACCGTTAACTCGCAAGCGAAGCGGATATTTTATATTAGGGGAAAAATGATATGACAAGAGCAAGATGGATCTATGCGGACGTTCTTGGGGCCGCGGCGATGATCGGCGTGGTGCTCATCCACTTAACCGCTTCAGTCATCGACATTAGGAGCGAGGTTGGCGACATTCGCTTCTGGTGGATGGCCCATGTCATAAACGCCGCCTTCCGATGGAGCGTCCCCGTATTCATCATGATCAATGGGATGCTTCTGCTTACTCCGGGTCGAAGTGAATCGGCGTTGACATTCTATTTAAAAGGGTTCAGGAGCATTGCGCCACTTTTCGTCCTATGGAGCATGATTTATTATGTGTGGGATATTCGCAAGGAGCCGGATTCATTCGATTGGGGACGATTTGCCGAAGGGTTCATGAAAGGAACGCTTCATTACCATCTCGGGTACGTTTATATAATTGGTATTCTGTATTTGATTGCGCCCCTTCTTCGGGTGCTGGTGAGACGCGCCTCCTTGAGTGCTGTATTCTGCATCGGGGCGGCGGGGCTGGTCTTCTCCAATTTATTTCCGCTGGCACACTGGAATTGGAATAGCTGGGGCTTCGTCATTGATTTACCTAACTTGCCAGGCTATATCGGGTATTTCCTGATCGGTTACGTATTGTCGACGGCAGCGTTGAATAAGGGAGTCAGCTGGCTTCTATACGGGGCAGGGATCCTATCGTATATAGCGATCGTGGTTGGAACGAATTGGCTATTGACTGCACATCCTTCAGTGAAAATGTACTTTTATGAGGATACTTCAATTCCCGTCCTATTTACCGCTGCGGCGGTCTTCGTTGTTGTGCTTCGCACAACAGCTGCCGATGCGAGAAGCCCGCGGCTTCTATCCGTGTTAGGCTCCTCCGTGTTCCATGTTTATTTGAGCCATGTGTTCATTATGGAGTGGCTTTACGAGCGTCGTCCGTGGGACATTATCCATAGCAGCCCTTTGGAGTATATGCCAATTGTCGTCGTCCTCATCGTGCTTGCGTCTCTCCTTATCGACCGCGTTTGGCGCGGGGGTCTGTTTGCGTTGAAGGCAAGCTTTAAGCTGGCCGTACGGTTTCGCAACGAGTGGGATTCGATTCATCCGCTGAAGGAGATCTACCAATATCGGGAGATGCTCCGAAATATGGTTTTGAAGGATTTACGGACGCGCTACAAGGGCTCGGCGCTCGGGTTTCTGTGGACGTTTATGAACCCGCTTCTTATGCTCGGCATATACACGGCAGTGTTCTCGTTCATCATGAAGGCGGACATTCCGCATTTTCCATTGTTCATCCTTGTGGCGCTGCTGCCCTGGAATTTTTTCTCCCAGTCGATTACTGGCGGTGCCAGAAGCATGATCAATCATGCGGAGTTGATGAAGAAGGTTTATTTCCCGCGAGAGGTTATTCCGCTGTCGGTCATTGGAAGCAATCTGATCAACTACTTGCTTACGTTAGTCATTTTAATTCCGGCGCTCTGGCTTAGCGGGATTCCGCTTACGGTGACCTTGTCGGGTTTCCCGATCGTATTGCTCGCGCAGACGCTGCTTATATTGCCCACCGTGATGCTTGCTGCCCTGGCTACGGTTTATCTTCGGGACCTGGAGCATATCCTGAATGTCCTGATGATGGTTGGCTTCTATTTGACACCGGTATTATTCCCTATATCGCTTATCCCGAGTTCATATAGATGGCTGTTCGAATATAACCCGATGACAACGATTATCGAGGCTTATCGGGAGATCTTTTTGTACGGCCAATGGCCGGACTTTGGCGCTATCCTTCCTATGCTGCTCGTTCTCGTCATCATCAACGCGGCGGCGCTTGCTGTATTTGCGCTATTGCAGAAGCATGTGGTCGAGGAAGTATGAATGGTTTAAAGACAGGAGTGGGCGCATGAATAACGCAATCGAGCTGCATCAGGTGTCTAAAAAATTCAACAAGAAAGGCGGACAGCGAAATACGATTAAGGACCTCATGATGGCACCCACGCCTGCGGAATCGATGGATAAATGGGTGTTGCGTGATATTGAGTTGGAGCTCCCGAAGGGGGCGAGCCTGGCGCTGATCGGCAAGAACGGTTCCGGCAAGAGCACGCTGCTGAAGCTGATCAGCCGGATCTTGCATCCTACCTCCGGTACCGTTAAAGTCGACGGTAAAGTAGCGACGCTGTTGGAACTCGGAGCGGGGTTTCATGCCGACTTTACCGGAAGAGAAAATATATATTTTAACGGTTCCGTTCTTGGGTTTACGCGCAAGGAGATTCAGGAGAAGATGGACAGCATCATCGCGTTCTCCGAGCTTGGAGAAGACATTGACCAGTTGGTGCGGAGCTACTCGACTGGCATGTATATGAGACTGGGTTTCTCCGTAGCCATCCATATGACACCTGACATTTTGCTGATCGACGAGGTGCTGGCGGTCGGCGACCATGAATTTCGGAAGAAATGCATCAACGCCATCCTGCGGTTGAAGAGCGCGGGCACCACGATTCTATTTGTCAGTCATGCGGGAGAACAGACGAAAATCATTTGTGATCAGGCGATCTGGCTTGAGGAAGGCCGTATCAAGCTCAGCGGACCGACACGTGACGTGCTTATGGCCTATGAGCAGAGCGAGGCCGCCCATGATTATCTGGCGGAGTATTACTACCGTATGGGCTGCAGGAGCCAGCAACAGCAGGATTTCGAGCAGGCCTTGAAGTTTTTCGATCAATCGCTCGACAAGGGCTACAATGAGTTTTCTGTTAAAATCCTGCGCTCATCCGTGTATCTGGAATTAGGTATGCAAGAAGAGGCAAGCGAGGATGCCGTTCGGTGTTTGGAGATTGCGCCGCCAGGTACGGATATGGAGAGCGTTGTCCAGCACGTTCACTTCGTCAACAAACGCAAAGTGGAATGGGTACGATCTGCCCGAACCAAGCTCTATAACAACACTACGACGGAGCCTGCTTTTCTGATTATCGGGACGCAAAAAGGAGGTACTACCTCCCTGTACCATGACCTTGTGCAGCACCCTAGCATTCAATCGGCTGCCGTGAAGGAAGTTCATTTCTTCGATGAGCAATATCAACTCGGATTCGACTGGTACAAGAAGAACTTCCCGCCTGATCTGCCTGAAGGCCATATCACAGGGGAGGCGAGTCCCTATTATCTATTCCATCCCCAGACACCCGGCCGGGTGCGCGAGTGGCTCCCTAAGGTTAAGCTGATCGCCGTCCTGCGCAATCCCGTCCATCGAGCCTATTCCCATTATCAAATGATGGTGAGACGAGGCCTGGAGCCGATGTCGTTCCCGGAGGCGCTGCAGGCTGAGCGTTCAAGAGTAGAAGAGGAGTATAGTCGAATGGATAGGGACCCTCGCTTCTTAAGCCAGAATTGTTCGATTTATTCTTATTTGAAGCGGGGGTTATACGCGGAGCAGTTGGAGAGATGGTACCGGTATTTCCCCAAGGACCAGATTCTTGTGATGAGCAGCGAGGCATGGTTCCAGAACCCGGCTGCGAGCTATCGGAACGTGCTGGATTTTCTTGATATGCCGTTGTGGGAACCGGGCGAGTATGTGCTGCTAAATGAAGGCGAATACGACCAGCCTATTCCGCAAGATACGATGGAATGGCTGCGAAATTACTATGCGGAACCGAACCGGCGATTGTTTGAATTGATCGGAGAAACGTACGACTGGGACTGATAAGTGTTCAAGAGGGGAATAAAACAAAGTTTGGGACGAGCGGAGGGCATTATGATAGGCAAGAGGGGGAAACAGTATTGTTTTTCAGAAGCAACAAGCGAAAGAGCAACATTCGTGAGATTATTATACACGCGGGAATGCATAAAACCGGTACGACAAGCATCCAAGAAACCTTATTTGCAAACGCGGAACGTTTAAAAAAACGGGGGTTTCTTTATCCGACATGCTGGCCTTCGAATCATTCCATACCGATTTTCGGCGCTTTTACAAGCAATCAGGCATACTTCGAGAATATTGTCGAGGGACGCAGCAAAAGTGAAATTAGAAAAACAAATAAGCATTTTTTGAAACTATTTGAAAAAGAAGCGGCTGAATCCGAGCAAGGCAAAATCATCATATCCGGCGAAAACATTTCCCTGCTTTCACGTAGCGAGTTAACGAACGTTCGAACGTTTCTGAAAAAAGCGATCGGCTATAAGGCTTCGATAAAGGTGTTGATTTCCGTAAGACATCCGGTGCCTTGGCTGGTGAGCGCTACGCAGCAAAGGCTAAAAGCAGGGCAAAAGCTTCAGCAGATTCTGGATGAAAAGATGAATGCAATCATACAAAATTTGTTCCAAGTGCGTATAGGAAATTTGGTTCAGGTTTTCGGCAGAGACGCTGTAGAGGTGTATCGGTTCGAGGATTCAGTAAAGCATGAATGCGGGCCAGTCGGATACTTTTTGGAGAAATTGGGTTATGAAAAAGAGGAAATAAAAACGTTTAATATGGTGAAGGCCAATGAAAGCATTTCGTTAATCGCGGCGGAATTATTGGCCTTTATTAATGAAAGATGCCCGATTATTCTCAATAATCGACGAAACGAGCAAAGAACCAGAGAAGATATAAATCCGCTTCTGGTCATACGCGGTCCGAAATTCGATATTTCGCATGTCTATAAAAAAGGTTTTTTGGCACTGGCGCAGGAAGACCTAAAATGGCTTAGGGAAAACTTCGGGATAGACTTCTCATACCAATTGCCACCACAGCTCAGTGATCCACAGCTTGATTTCAGCCCGGAAACCGTTGCGGATATTAATCATGCATACGATAACCTATCTGCTCCGCTACAGGAGTTGGTGACAGAGTATTTGCGGGTAAAGATAAAGGATTCAACAAATCTGTTCAATTTCGCTCTATAGATGGTACGCTGAGCCGTTGGGTTTAAGCTTTCTGAGGGGATGGAGGTCTGCGGAGTTAGGGAAGTTTAAGTTTGCCAGGCAGAAGTCTAAGCTGGCGGGGACTATTCGGGGAAGAAAGGGGCTGGTTGTGCCAGCCCCTCTTTCATTTCTTTTTCTCCAACTCCGCCTTTAATCTTGCATTCTCTTCCAACAGCTTTTGAACGTCCGGGACATCCTTGCCGGAAACCCAGCCATACAAATCGTCTCTTGCTGCATACTCCGGCAATTGATCACGAAGTACCATTGTAATGTGCCGTACATCTTCAACATAATAGGTAGGGACTTGTTCCATGACCGATTGCTTAAACTCTTGAAACTTCTGATAGTATTCAATTGCTGCGAAGTCGTATGGCTTTTGTCTTAATGCTTCATCTGTGACAACAAAAGCAAATCTAGGTTTGCCCGCTTCTCCGGCATACTCATATTCCCAATGCGTATAGCTCTTGGATTCATCAGGAAGCGTTAAACCATAGAATCCTCCGAGAATCAGGATATATATATCGGACTCGTCGATCCATCTCTTCCTAATTTTCATTGGACTTTCCTTAAAATATTGCTCGATTCCAGCAGGGATATGACCGGCTTGAAGTACGGCTTCAACAGCGGTATGTCTTTCCTCAATAAGATCGTAGAAAGTAGACGATATGTAAATTTGCAATTTTTTTCTCATAGGCCCACCCAAATTAAAGAATTAGTATAAAAAGAATTTACCACTCTCTCACTTTATTTGTCAAAATTGACTGGAGTTTTCATGCGGCAAGCTTGCACCAGACGGCAAATAGGAGGTTTAGTTCGTGCAAAAGGAATGGAAAAGAAAGGTTTGAGGGCAATTTCATAGCTCGCTTGGATTCTGACGCTGGCTTCCCAGGCTTCTTTGCTGTTCGTGCGGTCTCGAAACGCTTTCTCGTTCTCCCTCTGTCATCTGGCGTATCCAGTGGTGCAAAGCTTGCTCTGTCATAGGCGGCCGGCCTCCTAATCTTTATTTCACTTTATATTGGTCCTGTGCCCGGAAAAAGTTCATTTCTCGATCGCTTACTAATCCTGATTCCTGCTCTGCATTCTCATGTAAGCTTTTCATTAATTCATTTAAAAAGGAGTGAAACTTAATGAAAAATGAAAGTATATTAACCGAGGACTAAACAGGTAATTAACGAGCTTACACTCATTTGATACATACCCACTGTCTCTTGAACGTGGTGAGTGGGGGGATAGGTGATCCGGAAAGTGTTCTGATTCGGGCACTTGAACCTTGTGAAGGAATAGAATGGATGTACAGGCGCCGCGAAAGTGTAAAGAAGGAGCAGGAGCTGACGAACGGACCGGGTAAGTTGACGAAAGTGTGCGATACTCCCAGCGAGGCGGCATATTGCGGCACGAACGGTACAATGAGTCCATATACGGGCATATCGACGGAAATAGCGATGGTGACGACGGCAAGCGCAGCAATTCGTGAGGCGCTCAACTTTTTGATTCAATCGCGTCGTCCCCCTTCTGCTGTTCCAGCAGTTGCTTCAATTGCGAGAGAAATTGCAACAGCAATTCAACCTGATCGTACATGTTCCTGAAGATAAGCTTGACATATTCCGGTAGATCTATTTCGCTTGTTCCCCGCTTTTCAACTGGGCAAGCAAACTGCGTAGGGATTCCTGCTGTTCATTCAGTGCATGATAGATGCCGGAAACACACCTGCCCACAGGTCGGTTTGCGTTTTTTGCAGCGTAAGTTGAATTTCATAACCATACATTATTCCTCGACGGTGATGCCGGCAGCTTTCAAATGCCCGTAGGCAACGATTCTACTAAACTGAGATGAAACTTCATCTGCAGGAAGGGGGTTATCGTTTTTAATCCACCAGAGTACAATCCCCATGAAAGACGATATGAGGTATTCGAGCAGCAATTCCTTGGATATCGCTAAAGGGGAATTTCCCTGAGCAGGATTCCACCCCTCATTTAATTTATCTTTAATGATATTCTCCATTTTCGCTCGAAACTGATAGATTCTATTCTCTTCAATTAACATGGCATAGTAAAAGGTGGTGTTGCGCGAAATATGTTCCAGTACAGTTTGCATGACTGTCTCGAGTATAGAAATACTGAAAGGATTCATGCTGATGGGACAAAGAACGACTGTATCCTTTAATTCGCTCAACAATTCATTCATACATGTATCCAATAAATCAGGTTTATTTTGGTAGTGAAGATAAAAAGTGTTTCGATTGATCATAGCCTGATCGGCAATATCCTGGATCGTTATCGCTTCATATCCTTTTTCCTGAACAAGCTCATAAAACGCCTTTCGAATCGATTGTTTCGTGCGCAGTATTCTAAGGTCCGTTTTCTTGTTCACTGTTTTCTTTCTCTCCTACATGAAATTTTAACCGTTAAGCGACAAAAGTTGTATGAGCTGTCTGTTATCCTTCAAAACGAAAAATATTGAATATTGAGCGTTATATTAACCTCCATTATAATGAGCGATAGATAAATAAACAACGCCATGTTCATTATTTATCTAATGCCCATAAACTTAAAGGAGGATAGTCGAATGACGGTAAACAATGAAAATGAGCTTGTCCGTAAGGCAATCGCCGTGTTGGAAAGTTTAGAGAGCGGCAACCCCGAAGCGATTATGGCTTATGTGAATCCAGATCAATATATTCAGCACAACCAGGCCTTACCCGATGGTCGTGAAGCCATGCTTGGTGCACTTGATCATTTAAAGGAAATGGGTACAAAGGTAAGCATTAAGCGTACTATAGCCGACGGAGATTATGTGGCACTTCATTCCGTATATGATTTTTTTGGCCCCAAAATCGGCATTGATATATTCCGTTTTGAGAATGGGCTGATCGTCGAACATTGGGATAATCTGCAAGAGATGACGGAAAAGACGACAAGCAATCATACGATGATTGACGGACCGGTCACCATTAGGGACATCAACAAGACGGATGCGAACAAAGTATTGGTCAATAGCTATGTTGAGAACATCTTGCTTGGGAAGAACCCGGACCTGCTTGCCTCTTACTTTGATGGCGATCACTACATTCAGCATAGTCCACATATTGCCGACGGTCTTTCCGGTCTTCATGCTGCTTTGCAGGCGCTGAAGGAGAAAAATATTGAATTTCAATATACTCATGTCCATCAGGTAATCGGACAAGGCGATTTTGTGCTTACGGTGAGTGAAGGTTTCTTTGACGGTCAGCCTACCGCTTTCTACGATTTGTTCCGCGTGGAGAATGGAAAGATCGCCGAGCATTGGGACGTCATCGAGGCCGTACTGCCGGCAGAAAAACGAAAGAATTTGAACAGTAGATTTTGAGGTGGGTGCAGCGCAATTGTAGAAAAGACAGGGGAAAGCATATATCATGGTTGTCGCTTTAAACATTCACGTAACCAGAAACAGAAGAAAGAGGTTGAAATTGCACGTAACCCCTAATAAAATCATCTCTTTAGGCACCCTAACGGGTGCCTTTACATATTTCATGTGGAATTTAAAAATGTTGTTGACACGACACTAATTGGTGTCCTATAATCAAAGCGTCACCAAATGGTGTCCAATTACGGGTTTCATCTTATCCTTCCGCTTTCTTATGCTGCATTAAATATCGCCTCGTGGGCGCTTCGTCCGAAGAGCCGCAAACTGTAGAGGGAGGTGATGAAATTATCGGCTATTCCTTCGTACAACCGATAGATACTACTATAAAAATAATAATTGGGAGAGGGTGTTATGGACGAGAACAACCGGTTGCGGGATATATTTGACGCGATTTCAGATCCAACTAGACGCCGACTGATTCGTCTGTTAGCAGAGGCGGACGAGATACCGCTTCATGAATTAACGCCACAGTTTCAAATGGGCCGAACAGCGGTATCCAAGCATTTGACCATCCTTAAAGAGGCCGGATTGGTGCTTGACCGAAAAGTCGGCAGAGAAACGCTATTGAGGCTAAACGCCTCTCCGCTCAGAGAAATTCAAGATTGGGTGGCTTACTACAGCAAGTTCTGGAGTACGAATATGTTGCGCTTGAACCAACTATTGGAGGAGGAAGAAGAATGAGTTTAACATTATCCTTGGATTATCAGTACGCGACATCGATCGAGAAGCTTTGGTCCGCCTTAACCGATTCAAGCAAGCTTGCCAAGTGGGTTGCCAACATTCACACCGGTCAGCCGATGGAGAACGATTTTCAACCTGTCGTCGGATACCGTTTTCAGTTCCGCACCCAGCCAAACGAATATTGGGATGGAATTATTGAAGGCGAAGTGCTGATCGTGGATGCACCCAACCGGGTATCCTATACTTGGGTCAGTGGAGGGGAGAAGCATACGGTCACCTGGACGTTGCAGGACTTAGGGAACGGGAAGGTTAACCTTCATCTCGAACAAACCGGAATCTCGAATGAACCAGCACTGGGTGGGGCGAAGTATGGCTGGGGTAAATGGTGCAGCGAGCTTGAAAAGGTGTTGGAACAATAATCACATTCGATTACCTTCTTGTTGTTAGGAAACAAAGAGATAAGAGGAGAGATGGAAATGTCCTATATCGTTGATTTCAAAAATGTATCTACGGTTGGTTTAGAGTCTTCACCTGTAGCAGAAGCGCTTGCTGGTTTGCGTGCTAATGAAGCCCGTTATTTTATGAATAAATACAAGCATGAATTTATGGTTGTACCCGCTAGCGAAAGTCAGGAGAGCCTTGATTATGTGAACCGAATTTTGAAAGAAGAACGCAATATTGAGTTTGCGGCCAAACCTTTAGAAACGTCGCGTTTTCAAGTGGAAAATATCCAATTTACCTACGTCTTTTATGAGGATGGTCTTGGGCTCAATGTCATGTATACGGTTGATGACCCTAAGAAGCGGGCCGTTGGTTTTAAGCTTTCGGAGGGGATGGAGGTACCAAAGGAGTTAGAAGGGAAGTTTAAGTTTGCTAGGCAGAAGTCTAAACTAGCGGGAACGATTCGGGGCTCGTTTTTTGTAATTAAAGGACAATATTAAAGTAAGACCCGTTACGCTGAACCATACCATAAGTAATGGCGAAATTTTTCGTGGGGGAAGGGCGTAGAGGCGCTTAAAGAAGCTGGAGCGGGTAGGGTGGGAAATGGAAACGTCAAAACTAAACTTACGGAAACACAAAGAAAACAGAGGCGGAGCGTCCCGCCTCTGTTTTCTTACGTATGAATATCTGTGATTTGAAGCGTTACTGACAAAAAAGTACCCCAACATTATAATTGTTTTATATATCCTACAGTGGCACTGACTAGGAGGACGGCATGCAATTTCAACCAATGTATGATAATGGGGAATTATTTCTACCGAAGATCGAATTAAATATGACAACGAACCAATCGATTGGCATTATAACGGACTTGAAGCGAAAGCAGCTTTTAATGAATCAATTAGTGAATCGTTCCCAATATTATTTATTTCGAGCTGGGCAAAGCGAGTATATGCGTTTAACGGTGGAAGAGCTAATCACTTTTCTAATCAAAGTAACGGAGAGGAATGAGCGTGTCGCTTTGTTAATGGATTATTTTGCTTTAAAGGAAGAACGGAAGGTAAGAATTAAGGATCTAAGCTCATCGAAAAGGATGTATGTGACATTGCTGCGTGTCTTTTTTGCGCATCAGCCTACACTTGTACTGGAGGAACCCTATTTTTACTTGGAAGAACAAGATCGTCGTCATTTTAAACGGATTTTAGATGACCTTGCGAAAGAAAAGCAGATTTTAATTTTAACTTCGAATTTAGAGGATGCCCTTATTTCCTGTGATGCCATTTATCGATTGAACGAATCCGGATTTCATCCATTGGATATTCGGGACTCAGAAGAGGATAAGCAGGAAGTGCAGGAACAAGATCGGGCCAATATAACCGTGCAGAAGATTTATACGAAAAGAAATGACAAAGTGATTTTGTTTAATCCGCCTGAAATCGATTTTATTGAAAGTATAGATGGTTCGATCCTTGTTCATGTGGGTGGAGAAAATTATGACTGTGCTTTGACGCTAACCGAGCTCGAGCGGAGATTGTTAAACTTCGGTTTTTTTAGGTGTCATCGATCCTACATCGTTAATCTGCAAAAAGTAAGAGAGATTATTACATGGACGAAGAATAGCTACAGCTTGCGATTACATACAGGTAAAGATGCCGTGGTTCCGTTATCTCGTTCAAAATTGCATGAATTAAAAGCACTTCTTAACATTTAATTTCCGGGGTAATGTCGAACCAATCAAGCATTGGGTGGTACCATTGAGGCGATAATAGCTACATTTCGGCGGGTTTTGATGGCTGGAAGCATGCATTCTTTATATATTTAAGCCATCAACTCTAAGGAAGTGGTGTTAATGGATGTTATCCAAGTAGAACATATTCGAAAGAGATTTGGAAATAAGGATGCGTTATCAGACGTGTCCTTTTCCATTCCGAAAGGAGAAATTTTTGGTTTCCTGGGTCCGAGTGGTTCAGGAAAAACGACATTAATTAAGATTTTAACGGGGCAGTTAAATCCGACAAGCGGACAGGCAAATGTATTTAACCAGCCAGCGGAGATGATGCATCAGTCTACACAGAAGATGCGCTTTGGAATTTTGACGGATAACAGTGGTCTATATGAGAGATTAACTATTGAGGAAAATCTAGAGTTGTATCGCCAATTATATGATCTTCCTAAATCTTCGATCGATAAGGTACTGCAGTTTGTTAACTTAAACGGAGAGCGCAAAAAGAAAGTCAATCGCTTATCGAAAGGGATGCGTCAGCGAGTTATGTTGGCATGCGCGATTATCCATGAGCCGGAATTATTATTTTTAGATGAACCTACTTCGGCTTTAGATCCTGTAAACTCAGCACATATTTATAAAGGCTTACGCTACTTAAATGAGAAAGGGACAACGATTTTTTTAACTACGCATGATATGGCTGAGGCGGAATTGATGTGTAACCGTGTAGCGATTTTGTACCAAGGACAAATCCAAACCATCGGCTCACCCAAGGAACTTAAAAGACAGCATCGAGAAAACGTGGTTTGTGTTGACTTAATCAATGGGGAAACCTACGAGCTCCCGATTGATGAGAGGACAGCCGATCAAATAGCTGATTGGATGAAACGAGGGTTCATTGATCGATTAGAAACGAAAGAGCCAAGTCTAGGTGATATCTTTATTAAAATGACAGGAAGTGAGTTACTATGAGTATCTCATTAAAACGTGCTCGAGCGATATTTGTGAAGGATTACAAAGAGTTTTCACGCAATTATGCGCTCTCTATTATGTTGATTTTCCCAATTATCCTTGCACTTCTTCTTCGAGCTGCCGGCTCCGGCTCGTCTTTGCCTGGATCTTTCGCTACAGTTCTTAATCTTTCGTTTGTGTTCCTAACATGTTTCGCACAAGCATGCTTGATTGCGGAAGAAAAGGAGCGTAACACTTTACGATCATTAATGATGACTCCGGCCACGACCATGGATGTTTTAATCGGTAAAAGCACTTTAGTCTTTGTAATGTCTGCTGTTGTTCTGGCTATTGCTACGTATCTATTTGGCTATGAGCCAGCTAGTATATGGGCGTTTGTGGCAGCAATCATTCTTTCGATTATTCTATACATAGCAGTCGGCACGATATGCGGTTTATTCTCCAAGACGTTGCTTGATGCGTCATTATCTATAATTCCTGTGTCGATCGTATTCTCTGGGGCACCATGGGGAGCGTTTCTTGTGGATGATTATCCAATCTTCAAAGTGCTGGATTACGTACCAAGCAGTCAGCTTGTGCATTTGCTAGCTCCACGTAATATAGGCTTTACGTTGGGAGACTTATTAAAACCCCTCCTCATTACTTTGGCATGGACGGTTGTATTAACGATTGTGTCTGTTGTTTTATATCAACGACGGTTAAAGGATGAGTAGGAAAAAAATCAGCCGCTATGGAATCGCGTATTTCTACCGAGGAGGGTTCAAATGCCGATGAATTTAGCCGTTAAGTTGATGCAAAAATTCAAAGACCGCGATACCCGGAATAAGCTGAAAGTCTATCAAGACAAAGCGGATCTCATCAGGAAACGGAATTTGGAAGTATGGGAGGATGGGCAGCTTCAAGCGGAATCCCTCCGGCTGCAAAAAGAAGCAAAATCGGGTACGCCTTTGGATGAGCTGCTTGTCGATGCTTATGCGTTAGTCTGCGAGGCAGCGAAGAGAAAGCTTGGATTACAGCCTTACGATGTCCAGATCATGGCTGCCGTCGCTCTGCACGAGAGATTTGTGATCGAGCAGCATACCGGTGAAGGAAAAACGCTCTCTGCTGTTATGCCTGCTTATCTAAATGCGCTTACCGGCAAAGGCGTTCATGTGCTGACTTTTAACGATTATTTGGCAAATCGAGATGCGGAGTGGATGGGCCCGATCTATCGTTTCCTAGGGTTAACGGTAGACTCGGTTCAAGCGGGTATGAGCCTGTTTGAGAAACAGGAAGCTTACGCCAAGGATATAACCTATGTTACGGCTAAAGAGGCGGGATTCGATTATTTGCGCGACACGATCGCACTAAACGAAGCCGATACCGTGCATCGTCCCCTCGCAAGCAGAAGTTGTTGCCATGCTGGGAGGATTGTACGTGATTGGTACGCATGTGAATGAAAGCGTGCGGATCGACGACCAACTGCGCGGGCGTTCTGGCCGCCAAGGAGACCCTGGAGCTTCCGTATTTTTCATAAGCTTGGAGGACGAGTTGTTGCTTCGGTTCGGCATCAATAAAGCGATTCGCGCTCCCAGGCAGGATGAGGCTCTCGAAGAGCCGATGCTTCGCAGCAAAATCGCGCATATTCAGCGTGTTATTATGGGCCAAAACTTCCACATATGCCAAGAATTGAACTGTTATTCGGATATGGTGGAGGATCAGAGGCGAATTCTATACGAGGAACGGCTCGGAATTTTGAAAGGCGAGAAGCCGATGAGCCCTTCGGAGCAGCGGGTGCGGCTTTATTATATCGACGAGTTCTGGGCTGACCATCTTGCATACGTTTCTTACATTCGCGAAGGCATCCACTTGGAGAGCCTTGCCAGCGGCAATCCGATCGACGAATTTCATGCGCAAATCACCCAAGCCTACGAGCAAATTCCGGCTAAAATAAATAGCGAGTCGGCGAATATGCTTGTAAGGCTCGGAGGTTCGAATGATCCGTCGAAGTGGGAAGAGTTCGGTCTGAAGAGCCCTACCTCCACTCGGACTTATATAATAAACGATCAATACATCCAGAATAAGCGCAGCTCATGGACCGCAATGACTGTATTTGCTTTTTGGATTCGCAATATTTTGAGGCCGATATTCGGGTGGCAAAAATTTTGATTGGGACGAATTGCAGAACTTGTGGACTGGAAAACACAAGTTGCTTTTGAGGCCAGCAATGCCGCCGCGCTTCACACCTAGGCGGATTTTTCGCCGATAGACCCGTTGAGCTGAACCGTACCACAAATGACGGCGAAAAAACTGGGATGTAGGAAGATGGCCGACAATAATGTCATTTGTCCCTATAAAACCGATAGCTGATAAAAGTAAGAATCGATGCAGCTAATGCCAGCACGCCCCCCATCCACCCGGTATGGAGCAGCCCGATATTGGTGGCAACCAGTCCTCCAATTGCAGATCCTGCAGCAATGCCTAAATTAACAGATACAGGAAACAAAGAAGCGGCGAACACCTTGGCTGAAGGAGAGTATTCCCCGGCCAAATCTATCAAGTACAGTTGAAATGTTACGTTAAATAAGTAAACGACAAGACCAATAATTAAGATATTTATCAATCCGAGAACGGCAAAATGTAATGTGAAATAAAGAGAGGCAAGAATAATGGCTTGAATGATAAAAACAAATCTTAATTTACTCAATCCGTTGCGAATAGCAATTTTGCCAGCTAGCAATGTGCTGATTATAGAAGCGACCCCGTATATCAGCAAAATAAGGCTTGTATATCTGGCGGGGATAAGCAACACATTTTCCAATATAGGCGTGATATAAGTATACACGACATAAGTGGCGGCAATGGTTAGTGTTGGGACGAGAAAAGCCAATACTATTCGGGGATGTGTCAATAAATCGAATTGGCTTTTTAATGAGTTTTGGGCACCCTTCAGGTTTCTCGGAAGTGTAATCGAGAGCATCGCCAAGGCAACCACACCTAAAAAAGCTGTGAACCAGAAAGCCATGTTCCAGCCGCCTGCTTGCCCGATCCAGGTACCCAGCGGAACACCCAGCACACTTGCAATAGTAAATCCGGCAAATATGAGCGAAACGACCGTGCTTCTTTTCTCGGCAGGCAATGTCTCGCTGGCAACCGTCGTAGCTATCGTCTGCATCAGTCCGCATACAACGGCGGTAACCACCCTTGCCCCCATAAGCAAAGGATAAACCGAGGAAAGCGCACTGGTTACATTGCCCGCAATAAAAATTAACATGCATGTCAGCATTAGCGAATAAGCAGGATATCGGCTGACAAGAACAGTTACGATAGGCGTGCCGACGGCAACCGCAAAGGCAAACCCGGATACAAGCGCCCCAGCTGCAGAGATTGTTATTTCCAAATCGGATGCAACGTTGGACAGCAATCCGACAATAACAAATTCGCTTGTACCCGTGACGAATGTCAGTAAAACTAAAGAAAAAACCAGAAACTTCTGCTGTATGCTCAAAGGTACCCCGGTTGATTTTGCCATCTCCATAACTTACTCCCCCTGATTGAGATTCATGTCCTAACTTTGCCGCTTTCATTGGCTTGTGGTTGCTATTATGAATTAAAAATGTCAATAATAGAAGTACAGACTTTTTAGTGATATAGTTACCAAAAAGAAATAATTGTGCAAACAAAGGGGGGTGAGGAATGAGAACGTACTACTGTACTCTTGAAGTCGCGATGAGTATCATTGGCGGGAAATGGAAACCACTCATTGTTTATCATTTAACAAAGGAATCCAGAAGAACAAGCGAGCTAAAGCGGATGATTCAGGGGATAACACAGAAAATGCTGATCCAGCAATTAAGAGAACTTGAAGAAGACGGAATCATTATCCGAAAAATATACAATCAAGTCCCGCCAAAAGTGGAGTATTCGGTTACAGAATTTGGAATGTCAATGGCACCGATCTTGCTTGCACTGTGCGAATGGGGAGAAAATTATTTAGAGGAAACCTTCGACAAAGGCGAATACCAAATTTTGAATAAATATTAATTGAACCAGTAAGATGGACATAGCTCCGCATGTACGAACGGGCTGTTCGAGCTGATGGGGACCGATGTGGCGTTTGAATTCGGCTTGGAAGCTGATTCTGCTGGGGATTGAACAGGTGATAAAGGAGCAGATCGGGCATTGAAAGGTTGGCAATTATGCGCCGCGGCAGCTCCTTTTGCATTTTTAGCCGATAGACTCGTTAAGCTGAACCATACCATAAGCTGTTTGACGGGGGCCGAGGGCAGTTGGGCGCCGACGCGTAATTGAAGAGCCAGTAACTTCCGGCGATGGATGCAATCCGTCGCCGGTTTCCTGTTGCTGCGAGTTTTTAACAGCCGGTCACTCGGGTGGAGAAGGGGATGCGGGAGAAATGTTGAACCACTACAATTGGACAAGTTGGCTCATGCTAAGGACTTAAAAATTACCACATGCAGCAAAAATAAAAAAGCCTGGGAAATAAATTGTCGTTAACAGTTTATCTCCCAGGCTTTTATCCCTTCGTGACACAACCTACTCAAATCATACACAGCTCTCTTTATTTAGCCACCCTTGATCAGAAATCATATATAATAAAGAATAGAGTTTAACAGCCAAATTCGAGGTGCCGATCCATGATTCTGAGTACCAAACTTCATATCCCGCAAACGCGGCGCGATGACCTTGTTGAGCGAGCGGCGATCACCGAGCTATTAAATAAAGGATTAATGAGCAAACTTACATCCGTAACGGCTCCCGGGGGGTACGGCAAAACAACAGCTTTGAGCCAGTGGCTGCAGCAGTCCGCCATACCTGCCGTATGGATTTCCTTGGGCCCTCAAGATAATGATCTGATTGAGTTTTGGAACTATACGATCGCTGCCGTCAATAGTAAGCACCCTCAATTTGCGGAAGCGGTCACCCCGTATTTGCCATCCTTAAAATCGGGAGCGTTTGAACCCTTCATCTCAGCCGTGATTCGCGAGCTCGACGGCTGCTCGGATGAATTGGTCATCGTTTGGGACGATTATCACGTGATTGATCTTGCCGCCATTCACGCGTCGGTAGCGTATTTTCTAGCCTATTTGCCCGCTCACATCCACCTCTATGTAACAAGCCGGGCTGAAATGCCTTTTCCTTCGGCAAGGCTGCAAATAACAGGCCAAATGGTGAAAATCACGATTCAGGAGCTGCGCTTTCAACTTGCAGAGGGAATTCGTTACTTTCAGGATTGCATGGGATTGCCGCTGCCGGGGGAAAAGATAGCTCTGTTGGTCGACCGCACGGAGGGATGGATTAGCGGACTGTATCTGGCGGCCATTTCGCTGCAAAGAAGCGGCAATTATTCAGATTTTATCCGTGCCTTTAGCGGGGAGCACCGCAGCATATCCGATTATCTGTTTCAGGAGGTTTTTAGTCTCCAGCCGAGCGAGATTCAGTCCTTTCTATTGGAAACATCGATTGTAGACAGGATCAACGGCTCGTTGTGCGAAGCGGTTACCGGACAAGCGAATTGTCAGGAGCTGCTGGAAATGCTGGAACAGCGCAATTTGTTCATTGTTTCATTGGACGATCAGCGGGAATGGTATCGCTATCATCATTTGTTTTCCGAGTTTTTGCGGAGGCTTTTCCGGCAGAGATATGCGGGACAGTCGAAGGCGTTGCATGTCAAGGCAGCCCATTGGCTGGAGGCGCACGGATTTCTGGAAGAAGCGGTAGAGCAACTGTTTGTGGACGGGCATTACCACGAAGCAAGTGCCCTGATCGAAAAGCATTTGCAAAGTCTTCATGCGAAGAGAGGGGTGCTGTATCGATGGTTGCGTGCTCTGCCGGAAGCCTGTTTTACGGGAAAGCCGCGCATACAGTTTCTGTATGTCAAAGTGATGGTGGAGACCAATGAACTGGAGCCGGCACAAGCGAGACTTCGCCTGATGGAGGACAAGCTGTCAGACCCGGAATGGAAACCTTACGCAGGAAACGTTCATTTTTTGTCCGCGGCTGTTTCGTTTTACCGAAGAGACTTTCGACGAGCGAATGAATATTTTGAGATATTTGATCGGCATACGCCGGGGGGCAGCTACATTCAGATGATTGAAGCGAACTCCTATTCGATGTATTTCGACACATTATTGAGCTTCTTCGATGATTTGCATGATGCGGAAAGATTCTTTTATAAATGGATCAAAGTATGGGAAGATCGAGACAATTACCCCTACGTTGGCTTTTTCTACAATACGTACAGTTTGCTGTTATATGAATGGAACCGCTTGGAAGAGGCTGAAGTTTATGCGGAGAGGGTACTGAAGTCAACGTGCATGCAGCCCTATGCCCTTATTCTGTTAAGCGCTACTATCAATGCTGCGCGGATCTGTCAGGCCAAAGGAGATTCGGCCAAAGCGTTTGAATGGCTGGAGGGGGTTAAACCTAAGATCGATTCCGTGGATAAAAGAATGTTTATGAGGAGAATAGAAGCGGAGAAGGCAAATTTATCACTTGCGAACGGTGCTTTCGATGAGGGTTGGCTGCAAACATGCGGCATCAAGCATACCGATACGATCCCGCCCGGTCCAATCAAAGAATATCTGTATTTGGCAAGTGCGCTTATGGAACAGGGGGAAATTGATGAAGCTTTGCAACTGCTGGAACAATTGTACCGGCTTGCCGATCAGGCTGATCGGACCTGGGATAAGGTTAAGGTGGCTATACTGCAAAGCATGGCTTTTTATCGAAAAGATGATATGACGAACGCTGTCATGAAGCTGGAGGCGGCACTCCAATTGGCGGAACCGGGGAAATACATCCGCAGTTTCGTGGATGAAGGGGCCAAGATGGCGGAGCTGTTGCGTGAATATATCGGGCAAAGGCAGATCAACGCTAACCGCAAGTCTACGAGCCTGCGCTACGCCAGGGAATTGCTTCTGCTGATGTCCGATTCTGGGCATGAGACTGGAAGCTCGGGAGCCCTGCTCACGAAACAGGAATTAAAAATACTTCGGATGATTGACATGGGGCTATCCAATAAACAGATCGCCGAGCAGCTTGAAATCACAGCCGAAACGGTCAAGAGCCATCTGAAAAGTATGTTTAGAAAACTTCATGTGAACAGCAGAGAACAGGCACTGAAGCAAGGAAAAGAATTCCAATGGCTGTAGCGAGCCAGTTATCGCAATTCAAGAAAAGCATGATTATACAATACATATTGGCACCGTGTATATCCCCCAATATTTTAACGTCTCTCCCCCATCAATGGGGGATTTTTTTGTTGGGACGAAAGTCATAGAATTGGGGAGAAAGTGGCATTAATCGACAAGCGGGGCCAGGAAAATATCGGTATTTGTCGGCCCAAGTAATCTTGTATCGCTACATCGTCGGTTGCAATCATAATGACAAATGAAGAGGTGTATACGAATTTATGAAGCTATCTACATCAGGACTCAAGATGTGGTTTTCCCGACCTGGGAGGATCGTTCTGGCATGTCTGCTCGCCTTCATGCTCATTCCATTCATGGGGGGAGGCAAGGCTGCCCATGCGAATTCGCCAACGTCGTCGACTTGGCCAGTGGTGGGACAATCTGTGCAACCGTCCAACGTGCAAACTTTGTTCAAAGTGGGCGGCACGTTGTATGCAGGGACGGGGAACTTCAACAATGACGTATGGCAGAACACGAATGGCACTTGGACGCAGATGGAAGGCTCACCGGCAGGTGTGCGAACCTTTCTTGTTGATGCGGACGGCACGTTGTATGCGGGTTCTTGGGGTGACGGCGTGTCGACGTACACGGCCAGTGACGGTTGGAAACAGATGAGCGGCTCGCCGGGCAATGTGTATTCCTTAATCGATGTAAACGGCACGCTATATGCGGGGGCTTCTAGTGGCATTAACAACAGTAAAGATGTATGGACTTACGACACTACTGCGACTACGCCTGCATGGACACAGATGACGACCAGCAATACGCCGACTGACGTACAAGCCTTAATTCATGTAAATGGCACACTATATGCAGGGACGTTAAGCAATGGCATTTGGGCGTACAGTAACGGGGCATGGACGCCGATGAGCAGCACGCCAAGTGGGCCTAACACGTTAACAAATGTAGTTTCTTTAGTTGATGTCAACGGCACACTGTACGCGGCGACTTTCGGCGGAACCCACACTGTCTGGACGTACAGTGGCAGTACATGGACGCCTATTTCCAATTCGCCGCGTTATGCGCGAACCTTGCTCAATGTGGGCGGCACGTTGTATGTAGGGACTGGTTCCACCTCCGATGATATGTGGACATGTACGAGCACTTCATGTACGCAAATGTTCGGATCTCCGGGCAACATATATGCTATGCTTGATGACAACGGGACGTTGTATGCAGGGACGAAAAACGGAAACAAAGACGTGTGGACGTACAGGAATGGCGCGTGGACACAAATGGGTGTTTTGCCAGGCAATACGAACACTTTGCTGAATGTCAATGGCACGCTGTATGCAGGGACAAATGATGATACTAAAGCCGTGTGGGCGTACACGGCCAGTGGTGGATGGACACGGATGAGCGGCTCGCCGGGCTATGTGTATGCCTTGATCGATGTCAATGGTAAGCTATATGCAGGGACTTCTAATGATGACACTGACCATGACGTATGGATTTATGACACGACCGTGAATACGCCCGTATGGACGCAGATGACGAGCAGTCTTGCGCCGAGCAATGTGTATGCCTTGCTCAATGTGGGCGGTACGCTGTATGCGGGGACGAATAACGGCAGCAATGACATATGGACGTATGATACTGCCGCGACTTCGCCCGAATGGACGCAGATGACGGCAGGCAGTGTACCAATGTTTGTAAATGCCTTGGTCAATGTGAATGGTACGTTGTATGCGGGAACAGGGGGCAGTGGGAACGACGTTTGGACGTATGACTTGAACGCGGCTACGCCCGAATGGACCCGTATGACGATCAGCCATACGCCAAAAAATGTGCATACTTTGCTTAATATGAACAGTAAGCTATATGCGGGAACTGCTAACGGTGAAGGCGATGACGTATGGATCTACGATACGACCTCGGCTACACCCGAATGGACCAGGGTGGCGGGCAGTAATAATGCGCCGAGTACTGTGAATGCCCTACTCGAGGTGAACGGTACGCTGTATGCCGGGACGGATAACGGCAATAACGACGTATGGTCGTACAGCAACGGCGAATGGGAACAGGTAAGTGGTTCGCCGAGTCAACTGAATTCTCTCCTGGAGGCAAACGGCAAGCTATATGCAGCGGGACTGTACGGTGTATATCAACTGACCTCTCCCGGAGCACCTGTGAATTTGCAATCCAGCAGCACGACGGCTACATCGACTACGCTATCCTGGGATGCCGTATCAGGAGCGACAGGCTATTACCTCTACAAGGATGGAGGCAATACGGCGATTGCCACTGTGACTGGCGCCACTTATACGGTGAGCGGGCTGGCACCGAACAGTTCCTATACGTTTGCGGTGAGCGCATTCAATGCGGCCGGTGAATCGGCGAAGAGCGATGCGGTTCCTGTTCAGACATTGAGCACAGCGAGCACAGCCGCAACACTGACCTCGACGATAGGCACGGTAAGCACAGGCGGAACCGCAAATGAAAGTATCACGAACATTCCATACGGCACAACGTTCGCTGATTTCAAGGCAGCAATTACACCGGCAGCGAATGCAACGTTTGAAGTATATGATGCAGATGGAACAACTGTAGCGACTACTTTGGCAACGGGCAAGAAGGTCATTGTTACCGCACAGGACGGGACCACGAAGGTAACTTATACGGTAACAGTGAACGTAAGCACAGCCTCAACGCTGACCTCGACGATAGGCACGGTAAGCACAGGCGGAACCGCGAATGAAAGCATCACGAACATTCCATACGGTACAACGTTAGCTACGCTCAAGGCAGCGATCATCCCGGCAGCGAATGCAACGTTTGAAGTATATGATGCAGATGGAACAACTGTAGCGACTACTTTGGCAACGGGTAAGAAGGTCATTGTTACTGCACAGGATGGAACAACGAAGGTAACGTATACGGTAACGGTGGGCTTAAGCACAGCCTCAACGCTGACCTCGACGATAGGCACGGTAAGCACAGGCGGAACCGCGAATGAAAGCATCACGAACATTCCATACGGTACAACGTTAGCTACGCTCAAGGCAGCGATCACCCCGGCAGCGAATGCAACGTTTGAAGTATATGATGCAGATGGGACAACTGTAGCGACTACTTTGGCAACGGGTAAGAAGGTCATTGTTACCGCACAGGACGGGACCACGAAGGTAACGTATACGGTAACGGTGGGCTTAAGCACAGCCGCAACGCTGACCTCGACGATAGGCACGGTAAGCACAGGCGGAACCGCGAATGAAAACATCACGAACATTCCATACGGCACAACGTTAGCTACGCTTAAGGCAGCGATCATACCGGCAGCGAATGCAACGTTTGAAGTATATGATGCAGATGGAACAACTGTAGCGACTACTTTGGCAACGGGTAAGAAGGTCATTGTTACTGCACAGGATGGAACAACGAAGGTAACGTATACGGTAACGGTGAGGACCGTAACGGAGATTCCTGCGTATACGGTGACGTATAACGGCAACGACGCTATATCTGGCAACGCGCCAACTGATAGTGGCTCATATGCGCAAGGAGTTACCGTTTCGGTTTATGGGAACACCGGAAATTTGGTGAAGACGGGCTATACGTTCGCAGGCTGGAATACGGAAGCGGATGGACGCGGAACGAGCTATACCGAAGGGTCGTTTTTCATCATGGGCACGTCCAACGTGACACTATACACAACGTGGACGATCAACACGTATACTGTCAGCTTCAAAAGTAACGGCGGTTCAGCGGTGGGCAGCCAGCCAGCGAACTATAACAGTAAGGCGACAAAACCAACAGATCCTACGAGAAGCGGGTACACGTTCGGCGGGTGGTACAGCGACAGCGGGTTGACGGCACTGTTCAATTTCACCATTCCGATCACGGCAGATACGACCCTGTATGCAAAGTGGACGGCCAACAACACGGGCGGCTCTTCTAGCAATGGCGGCACTCCATCATTAACGTCCTCAAACAATACAGTGATCTCGACAGACGGTACGCTAACGCTTCCCATCGGTAAATCTGGTGAGGTTAGTCTGGGCGATGATGTCAAAATTATAATTCCTGCCGGTACGTCTGGAAAAGAATTGAAAATAACGATAGAAAAAGTGGCAGACACACAAAAGCTGCTTACAAGCAAGGATGCTCTGGTCAGCCCGGTATTCGAAATTCTAAAAAACTTTCCGGAAAACTTCAATCAGGAAATCACAATGACTTTTACCTTCGATCCGAAAAGGTTAAAGGGCAATCAAAAACCTTCTGTATTTTTCTACGACGAAATAAAGAAGATATGGGTGGAAGTCGGCGGCGAGGTAAAAGGAAATACTATCACCATAAAAGTTAACCACTTTACGAAATATGCGGTATTCGCTGAAGATAAAGTTCCAACAGTGCCAACACCAGGAACGCAACCAACAATTAGCTTTAGCGACATCGCTGGACACTGGGCTGAGGCGAGCATCAAGAAAGCGATCAGCATGGGCATCGTTGGCGGCTACCCAGACGGTACGTTCAAGCCTGACAAAACCGTAACGCGCGCGGAATTTGCGGTGATGCTGATGAATGCACTCAAACCGCAAGGAGAGGGAGCGGCGCTGGTGTTCACGGATAAGGCGAAGATTGGCGCGTGGGCGCAGAAAGCTGTCACGCAAGCGGTACAAGCGGGCATCATTACAGGCTATGAAGACAGCACTTTCCGACCGGACGCCGAAATTTCACGTTCGGAGATGGCAGTGATGATCGCAAAAGCGCTGGGACAGTCCGTTGAAGCTGCAACGGCAACAGGCTTTGCGGATGACAGAGACATTCCGGACTGGGCGAAAGGTGCAGTTGGGGCCATGAAAAAGCTGAGTATGATCGAAGGTAAAGGCGCGAATGCATTTGCTCCGGGCGATAAAACGACAAGAGCAGAGTCAGTAACGGTGCTGCTGAAAATGTTGGCGCAAAAGGGCAAGTAAAGGAAAATCAAACAAGGCTGCTTTGAAGTCAATTTCAAAGCAGCCTTGTTTTTGTGTAAAAGGGAAAAATATTGAGCGCCGCGGTGCAGAAAATCATAAAGCTGCTGTGAAGTTTGACCCGCCAGCAGATTTTACGCGTCCCGTGTGGGGTGCCGGCAGCTTCCGGTCCGAATTGGCTAAGCTGGAACAGCATTATTCCGTATTTTTGTTGGAGGAGGCTTGGGAATCCTATCAGGCGGCGGCTGAAAAAGTCTGCTCACAACTCGGGAATTACGCCCACTATGCTTCTAATCGATTAATTTTCCACACAAGAAGTTCATCGAATAATCCCTTCTCGGCATCCCGCTGTAATCGTTGCAGGGCTACCAAAGGTTCAGTTTGCATACAGAGAGTGAAACAGACGGGGCTAGCAAAGCAGTTAGACCGAGGCCACTTTACATACATACAGTATGTATGTTAAATTGGGTACTATCATAACCGAGAGGGGTATTATTATGAAAGTATCCAGTTGTTATCCCGTCATTTTAACAGATCAAGTTATTCCCACGGCAGCATTTTACAAGGATCACTTTGGATTCAATAAGATGTTTGAGGCGGACTGGTATATCAGCTTGAAAATGCCCGGCAATGACATACCGCACGAATTGGCTATTCTTGACGCCTCCCATCCGACCATTCCCGACGCATACCGGACAAAAGTAAGAGGGCTGATTCTTAACTTCGAAGTGGACGATGTTGATGCTGAATACGAACGTCTCATTAGGGGAGCCAAGCTACCACTGGAGCTCGATATCCGGAGCGAGGATTTTGGACAGCGGCATTTCATTACCTCCGATCCCAACGGGGTATTGATCGATATCATTACTGTCATCCCACCTTCAAACGATTTTAGTACCCAATATTCCGAAGAGATATGGAAATAAGGGAATACTTGCATGGGAGCACATGTACCTTTGAAGAACTATTTTGGAGGGGAGCTGGCTGTACGGCTAGCCAGTCTAATCAAGCCCTACTACTCGGGTTTCCCGGTCGACAGTTTTGTAAATGCAGTAGCGGAACAGACAGAACCACTTGAGTTGAAAGCAAGGGTCCGGTTGATCGCCGGGGAGCTGCATAGCGCATTACCGCTGGATTATCCTGATCAATTGGATATCTTATTAAAAATCCTTGGCCCGGAGAATGAAAGTGAGAAGGGGATGTTCACCGAGGGTTACTTCCTGATGCCGATCGCCTATTTCGTGGAACAATATGGTCTTAATCATTTCCGGATTTCTATGGACGCGTTGTACGAGATTACAAAACGCCATACCTCGGAATATGCCATCCGCCCATATCTCCTCCGCTATTCGGAGGAATGTCTTGAAACATTATCCACTTGGGCTTTCGATCCTAATTTTCATGTGCGTCGTTTAGTCAGTGAAGGGCCTCGTCCTCGTCTTCCATGGGCAAAGCGAATGGAAGTGTTGAATGGTGATCCCGTGCGAAATCTTTCTTTACTTGAGCCATTGCTGGATGACGGTTCGGACTATGTCAGAAGGTCAGTAGCGAATCATTTGAATGATCTGACAAAGGATTACAAGCAGATCACAATAAATTGGATGGCTAACAAGCTGAGTGCCGGGTGGAAGCATGGCCAGAGCATGGTTGGCCACGCTTTAAGATCGTCAGCGAAGTCCGGAGATCCAGATGCGTTGGCTATGTTAGATGAGCTATAGGAAATTGGGATGCAAAGTAATGCGAATGGAGAACTAGTCGATTATGAAAAGAAATAAAGCAGCGACTGCGGAAACGATTCATAAGCTGCTCGATGTCGCCAGAACCCATTTTACCGAATACGGTTATGCGGATGCGGCACTGGAATCGATCGTTCATGAGGCGAATCTGACACGGGGAGCGGTCTATCATCATTTTCGCAGCAAGAAGGAATTGTTTCGAATCGTACTTGAAGATGTCCAGCGAGAGGTTGCCGAAAGGGTGGAGCAAGAGGCATCGGCAAGTGAAGATGTATGGCAGCAGCTCTACTTAGGTTGCCGCGCATTCATTATGGCTGCTGTTGAAGAGCGAAATAGGCGTATTATGCTAATCGACGGCCCTGCAATTCTTGGCTGGGAAGTATGGAGGGAGATGGATAAAAACCATTCCATGCGTTTATTGAGGGAGCAGCTTGGAATCATGCACGACCATGGATACTTTCGGATGGTTCCCCTTGATGCAATGACCCATTTTATTTCGGGTGGTTTGAATGAGACGGCGCTTTGGATTGCCAACGAGTCCTTGCAGCCTAATGCTCTGGATGAGACTATGAAGGTACTTGGCGTATTCTTGGAAGTACTAAAACAATGACGATTCACTCATCTGAAGCGATGAAGTTAGGGGGCGGTCATATTAATCGGGTTAGGAGCTTGTCGCGCCGCGGCAGCTCCTTTCGCATTTTTCGCCGATAGACCCGTTAGGCTGAACCGTATATGTTCATCCTCCTAGAGACGGGTTCTAGGGGGACTTTTGTGTGACAAAATACGACAATGTTTTCCATAATCGTGGTATGATTGTGGTAAGTGTTTCGCTGGAGGCAGGGCCGCATCGTGAGGGTGGGGCTGTAAGCACGAAGAAGTCGCAGGCGCAGATACTGTCCAGCAGCCCGTGGCTTGTTCGGAATGGCTTACATTAATTTGGACGAAGGTGATACAGTCATTATGAATTTGGAGATCATGAAGGATTTCTTGCTGCAGCTTGCGCTGATAACAACGTTAATATTCACCTTCGAAGTATTTTTGGCGGAAAAATCCAAATTACATCATTACGCAGCGATCATTCAGACGGTGTTGTGGGGATTGTCGATCCTATTGTGCATGTCCTTCCCTACCTATATACCCTCCGGTATTCGCATGGATATACGAATCGTTCCCTTGCTGCTTGGGACCTTGTATGGCGGCTGGAGAACGGGTGTCAGTTTATCCGCGCTAGTCATCCTGTACCGGATTTATATTGGAGTTGATTCCGGCGTTTATTCGACCATCCTGACTTTGCTCATTAGCATGACGGCAATCCTATACGCCCAACCCTTTTTTGCCGCGGCGGGGAAAAACAAAAGACTGCTCCTGGCGCTGATCCTGTCTTTTTGCTATTGCCTGGTCGGTGGCGTAACAAGGGTCTGGATGAACGGATTTTCGCTCCATTTTTTTCAGGCCCAGGTTATATATACGATCGTTTCCGTCGCATCTGTGCTGTTTTTCGTATATATCAAAGAAATGATAAAAGAAGTAACGGAAAAAAACCGGCAATTGCAGGCCGAGGCGAGAGATGCGGAAATCGCCTTTCTGCGTTCCCAGATTAAACCTCATTTCCTCTACAATACGCTGAATTCCATTGCTGTATTGTGTATCAAGGAACCTCGTAAGGCTGAGGAATTAACGCTTGAGTTTTCGCAATATTTGCGGAAAAGCTTCGACTTCAAACAACTGGATTCCCTGACCACGATAGAAAATGAACTGGAGCTCGTCAAAGCGTATCTCAATATCGAAAAGGTGCGTTTTGGCGCCAGATTGTTTGTCGAGTACGATGTAACCGCCAATCCGGATACTCGGATTCCCCCGTTGATCTTGCAGCCGCTGGTGGAAAATGCCGTAAGGCATGGTCTGATGTCCAATCTGCGCGGGGGAACTGTTAAAATAGCGATGAAGACTGAAGCGGACGGCGCAGTCAGCTTTGTGATTGAGGACAATGGCTGCGGCATGAGTGAAAGACAGGTGGATGATATACTGTGCTCGAACGCGGGTAAGAAAGGCGTCGGGTTATGGAATATAAGTCAACGGCTCAAACTACTATATGGACAAAACATTCGAATTGAAAGTGCGGTAGGAACAGGCACAAAGGTGATTTTCGATATTCCTGCATACACGGCCAAGCAGAATGGAGGATGAAGCGGATGCTGCGAGCGATGATCGTGGATGATGAAGAATTAGCGGTGGAACGTCTGGAAATGGTATTATCCGAAATCGGCGGGATTGAAATTTGCCATACTTCGCTGAACCCATGGGAAGCTTATGAATATGCGAAGGCCAATCCGCTGGATATCGCATTTCTGGATATTTCCATGCCGGAAATTAACGGGATGAGGTTATCCAGCCTTCTGTTTGAGCTTGACGCTTCCATAGATGTGGTCTTTGTAACCGGATATGACCATTATGCGGTTCAAGCTTTTGATATGAACGCATTGGACTACCTGATGAAACCCGTAACCGTCAAGCGAATGACACAAACGCTTGCCAAGGTCCGCAAAAAACAGCATATCGCCGTACATGTACCTCCCTTGAGAAAGCCGGGAAATGCTGCTTCGCGGGAAGAAGGTCATCTCCCTCGAATGATACCAGCGAAGCAGGAACGGAGTTCTGCAGAAGGAGTCCAGGCGATTCCAAGCACGAAGCTTCACGTCCCTCATGTGCGTAAAGCGCTGGTATCCCGGCCGCAGCTCATACGGAAGCTGAATGAAGGGATGGAGAGCAAGCTAACGCTGCTTTCCGCGCAGGCCGGTTACGGGAAAACGACAGCGTTAAGCGAATGGGTCAGACAAAGCGGGGCACTTACGGCCTGGCTCTCGCTGGATAAGAGTGATAATGATTATATTCAGTTTTGGAGCTGCATCACCGCTTCCATTCAGGAGAGGGTTCCGGGTTTTGGCCAAACGGTGATCCATGCTCTTGAGAAAGAATCTTCCGTGTATTTGGAGCATACAATCCCTGCATTGCTGAATGAGCTTCATCGCTTACCCAGCGAATTGGCTATTGTTATCGACGATTATCATTTCATTGAACTTCCTGAAATTCACCGTTCCTTATACGATCTGCTTGAACGCTTGCCGTCCCATATTCATCTTTATATCGCAAGCCGTACCGAATTGGCCATACCTACGTCCAGTCTTTTGGCAAAAGGCGAATGCAACCAGATTCTCGTGCACGATCTGCGGTTTCAATTGGATGAGGGGATTGTCTTTTTTCGCGATACGGCCGACTTATTGCTGACCAAAGAGCAGGTGACAGAGCTTTTCGATCAAACCGAAGGTTGGGTCAGCGGCTTGCAGCTAGCGGCAATCTCGCTAAAGCAGAGCGAGAACATAGCCGAGACGATTCATCGGTTTGGCGGCCAGCAGCGTCATATATCCGATTATTTGCTCGGAGAAGTGCTTCGTTATCAATCGGAGCCTGATCTTGCTTTTTTATTGCAAACGTCCGTCCTGAACCGTATGAACGACTCCTTATGTCAGGCTGTAACAGGTCAATCGAACAGCCAAGAGCAATTGGAACGATTAGAGAAGCTGAATTTGTTTATTATTCCGCTGGATGAGCATAGAAACTGGTATCGGTATCACCATTTGCTTGCCGACTTTTTGCAGCAGTTATTGTTCAAGAAAGACAGGCGAGAGTGGATGCAGGCGCATCATCGGGCGGCCGTATGGCTGGAGGACTACGGATTTGACGTAGAGGCGGTAGAGCATTATATAGAAGGAGAACAGTTTCCATATGCCGTGCGGATCATTGAGAAAAATCTTCATACGTTAGTGCAATCAAAAAGCGTCGCACTCCATAGATGGGTCTCGAAGCTGCCGGAGAATGCCTTTGCGGACAAGCCGATGATTGAAATGTTCTATATATCGGTATTGCTGGGCGTTGGAGAATGGGAAGCCGCTTTCCGAAGAGTGGGTCAAGCGACAGTGCGTTTTCAAGGGATGCGGGATCAATGGGGCGACGCCGAATGGAACAAGGCGCTAGGAAATATTTACTTTTTCTGTTCGATTATCTCCTATCTTCAGAAGGACCTGGCGCGTACATCTGAATATTTCGAGCTGGCGGAACGCCATATGCCGGAAGGCAGCTTCTTTCAAACAATGGGGCGCAACAGGTATCAGGGATATGATTCGTTTGACGATCATTTGGCGTTTATCAACGATCTGCATGCGGGTTATGCCTTCCTGTCCAAATGGATTGCCGTATGGGAAAACAAAGAAAACTATCCTTTTGTCGGTCTTTTGTATGCTTCTTACAGCAAGCTGCTGTATGAGTGGAACCGGCTGGAAGAAGCAGATCGGTACGCGAGTCGGGCGATAGCGCGTCAGGATATTAAGCCCTTTGCGCGGATTATGATTCATAACGTGATCAGCGCTTCGCGGATTCAGCAGGCTCTGGGCAACCCGGGCCGGGCTTCGGAGCTGCTTGAGCAGTTGAAGGCGCAGATCGATTCTCCCGACTATGAATTATTTATGCGAAATATCGAAGCGGAACAAGCGTGTCTGTCTCTGCGCCAAGGATCTCATTCCTATGCGCTTGAGTGGCTGCAAAGATGCGGTTTGTCGCATACGGATGAAGTTTCGCTCTATCGGGTGCAAGAGCATCTCGTTGTGGCGAGAGTGCTTGCAGCGTGCGGGAGGCTGGAAGACGCGCTGTATTTACTGGAACGGTTGAATCAATTGTTAAGCAAGGAGGAGCGTCTCCGGGATCGCATCAAGGGGCTTATCCTGCAAAGCGTCATACTTCGGCGGTTAGACCGAATAGAGGCGGCGTTCGCTCAATTGGAGATGGCTTTGCAGCTCTCGGAACCGGAAGGGTACATCCGCAGCTTCATGGATGAAGGGACCGGCATGGAGGAGCTGCTGGCAGGCTACCTCAAGCTGCGGCAAGGAAGCGGGCTTAAACATCC
Organism: Paenibacillus sp. sgz302191; assembly: GCF_057749925.1. Lineage (NCBI taxonomy): Bacteria > Bacillati > Bacillota > Bacilli > Caryophanales > Paenibacillaceae > Paenibacillus > Paenibacillus sp. sgz302191. The sequence continues at coordinate 299,841 of NZ_JBYLHY010000004.1, read as the reverse complement.
CCGCCCGGTTTCTGCGGCTTATGTCAAGCAGCTTCTTCAAGCTCTGCGTGCCGTCCCTGATGCGGAACAACAACCGCACAACCTGACCTTGCAGGAAATAAGGATTATGCAGTTGATCAGCCAAGGCTTGTCGAACAAGGAAATTGCCCGTCGTCTTCACATTACAGGTGAAACCGTAAAGTCCCATATCAAAAATGTGTATAAAAAGATGGAGGTGGGCAACCGGGTGCAGGCGCTGCAGCGCGCTGCGGAATGGATGATACTCGGTTGATCTCCCTTTTTTTTCAGCTATTTCCCCCATTCGGGGGATTTTTTTATCCAGATATTGTTGTACACCGAAGAGAAGAGAACAAAAAGGCTGTTATTATCGTACTCCGTGTAGATGTTGAAAAGCAGTCATATTTTTAAAGGAAATTTGATGATTAGCATGTTATAATTAAAACGAACCGGACGGTCCGGTCCGAGTGATTCGGTTTGATTAAAAAAATTATTAAGAGAGGTGTACAAATGAACATTCAAGTCGTTTTATTTGATGGGTTTGATTTATTAGATGTCATTGCCCCCTATGAAGTATTTGTTACAGCGAGCCAATTAACTAAAGAGGAAATTAACGTTCGGTTTGTAAGTGTCGATGGCCACAATTTAATTCGAAGTGGCGTTAATAATTACCCTATGGAAGTTGAAGGAAAGTTAGATCTTTCAAAGAAGGGAATTATTTTATTGCCAGGTGCGGCAGGGTCGTTAATAGAGGGAGATCCCGATTCCATTCCAATGAAATTGAAAAATGCTTCTGAAACAGAGTTGGGAGAACTTATAAAAAAAGCCATAAACGACCCGGAAATTTTAGTGACATCGGTATGTGGCGGTTCTATGCTGATGGCAATGACAGGTGTACTAGAAGGCAGGAACGTTGTTACACATCATATGGGAATGGATTTACTATCCGCAAGTGGCGCAAATGCTGTCCATGCTAGAGTTGTGGACGATGGAGATTTAATTACTGGCGCAGGAGTAACATCTGGCTTAGATCTTGCAATTTATGTTGTTGAAAGAGAGTTTGGTCCAAGGATCGCTCATGAAGTGGAAAAATTATTCCAGTATGAGAAACGAGGAACTGTTTGGAAGAATTCGGGCGCCTTACCTGTTGATTATCATTCGAATGCAGGCGAGGATGAGGTGGAATCCAACCATCAGATGGGTGAGAGCAACAAGCATCAATCAGAAATTGATGGCATTTGGAAAGTTGAAATCTCGACTGCGATTGGTAAAATTCATGTGACCTATGATTTAAAGGTGAGAGACAATAAACTTCATGGCACGGCTACTGCAGACGATGATGAAACAGATGTTTCTATCTTAGAAGATACAGAGATTATCGGAAACAGATTGAAGTGGAAGCAACAAGTGAAGAAACCCATGAAATTAAACCTTAATTTTGATGTGACAATTAACGGTAATACCCTAGAAGGTAAAGCAAAGACAGGTATGATTTCTTCGAAATTGTCGGGTAAGCGAGTATCTCCATAAACAAGTATTCTTAGGTGGATGGGGCTTAGATTGTAAGCCTCTTCTAATCTAATGCGGTAGCAAAAGCAAATAAAAGCTACGATAACTTTTAAATAAGAAGGAGAAGATTCAAGTGAAACTATTAGTGGTAGGTGCAAACGGAGGCATAGGTAGGCTTATTGTTAACCAAGCCCTATCTGATAAACATGAAGTGACTGCTTTTGTACGAAGAACGAATGGGCTTGAACTAAGTCACTCCAATTTAAAGGTTGTAATCGGCAATATATTGGAAGAGCAACATAAATTACAGGATGCTATGAGGGGACATGATGCGGTTATTTCTGCGTTAGGAAACGGATTGGTTGTAAAGGGTAATGGAGGAAAGATTTTAAATCGTGCAATGAGTTCGGTCGTGCAAGCTATGAACGTTAATAATGTAAAACGATTATCGCTGTTGATGAGCTATGGCGCAGGTGAATCATTAAGCTATGCAAACATTTTCATTAAATTTCTAGGATATACCTTTTTCCGTAAAGATTTTGCAGATTTGAGCGCAGCAGAAAAAGTTGTGGTCGAAAGTAATCTCGAGTGGACTATTGCATATTTTGGATCTTTAACTGATGAAACCGATAAAAATAAATATGTCGCTTCGTCTTCTCTAAAGACGCCTTCCAAATTGACGATCTCTCGTTCATGTGTTGCAGATTTTGTCCTCACCTCAGTTACTGATCGAAAGTTTATTAAGCAGCGTGCTGTCCTATGTGGGAGGAACGGATGACCTTATTAAAAGGAAAAATTATTGTTGTGACTGGTGCAAGTTCAGGCGTTGGTGCTGCTGCGGCTAGAAAATTATTTGAATGCGGAGCTCACGTTATACCGGTGGGGAGATCAATCCAACGAACGGAGAAGATAGCCAAGGAGTTAGGGGTCAAGCCATACACTGCTGACTTTACTGATCTAAACAGTGTAAGGAGTCTAGCCAATCAACTTCTAAATGGTTTTTCAAGAATTGATGTATTGGCGAATAATGCTGGAGGAATTCCTACAGAGAGTGGATTAACCGTGGATGGCAATGAACCTATTTTTCAAGTGAATACATTGTCTCCATTTCTACTTACTCTGATGTTAACCCCACTTTTGAAAAAAAATGGACGGATCGTGAATACCTCCTCTCGTTCTCATAAAGGAGCGTCCATAAACAAGAGAGATTGGCAAAGGACGAATGGGTTGCGGTCTCATGCGATTTATGCTCGAAGCAAACTTATTACTGGGATGTTGTTCAGGGAGTACCACAGACGATATTCAATTGAGTTTGCGGACTTTCACCCTGGACTCATCAGCTCTGATTTTGGTCGATATATGGGTTTTTACGCGAATATTTTAAAGATAGTCTTTTCGCCATTGCTTGCAACACCAGAAAAGGGAGCAGAAACATTAGTTTATTTGGCAGAAACGAGTACGAAACTTAATGGCGATTATTATGTACGGAAACAAAAAGCACAAGGGAACAGAATGCTTGACGATCCTACTTTATCAGCGTGGTTATGGGACGAGTGCAAGCAAAGAATAGGAAAACTTTTATGAATTACATGACTTATGCAGTTGACTAGTAGAAAGCTCCTTGCTTGCGAACGAACGCCGTCACCTGGTGGCCGTTCGCAAGCGCTTGCTGGACCATCTGTCTGCCGACCCCTCCGTTTGCGCCCACGATAAAGAGCCTCATAAGCGTTTAACCTCCTCTGTACGTTGCACATAGCGTTGTTTCGTCACCGGGACCGTCCGATCCGAAGGTCGGTCAAGTCAGCCACTTCTTGCGAAGCGCGATTTCGGCCAGCACTAAATTGAGCGACAAGCTGCCCCATACGGCGAGCGCATACGAAGCTTCGTGCGACAGATGGAGGCCGTGTTCGCCAAGCATCAGCAGAAGATGAATGATCAGATTCGCATAGGTGAGGAAAAGCTGCGTGTGATCCAGCGCGTATGCTGCGCGACATTCTTTCGGCGAATATGGATGTAGCCGAGCCAGGTCGTTACCAGCCAGAGGCCGCTCAGCACGAGGAAACCTACCACCGTCAGACTTCCCGGGACAAACCAGGCCATGTACAACCCCGGAATCACATTAAGCAGAATCGAAAGGACATAAATACGTCCATTCCATCTGTGCCAGGCGATCGCTTTTTGCCTGATGGCACGAATGGCGCCGACCGGCCCCGTAATCAGCGCGATGATAGCCAGAACGATGTGCGCCCGGAGCATGAATGTCCAGAGCGGACGATCGGCCGTAAAAGCACCTCTGGCGGCGAGCAATTGGTTGAAACCCGGATCCGATACGAAATTTTTGGTCACCGTATGAGCGACCCACATGAACGAAACGACAGCGAACACAATGGACAACTTTGGGCGATTTGTGACAATATATAAGGAACCCCCCGCCGCCGATCGCATGATGAAGGAGGAAGAAGCATGAGGAAACCAGACGAAATACGGGAAAAGATCATAGACCATGCCTTGCATTTGTTTAATACACGAGGCATCGCTCAAACATCGATTCAGGAAATTATGCAGGCAACCAGCTTGCCTAAAGGGGCGATTTATCGACGGTTTGAAACCAAGGAATCGATTGTACTGGCTGCCTTCGAGAGGGCCGGGCAGATTTTGCAGGAGTTCTTCGTGCAAGCGGAACGCGAGGGGAGGACGACCTTCGACAAACTCCTGAAAATCTCGGCGATTTATCAGGATGCCGTAGACAACCCTCCGATTCCTGGCGGTTGTCCGTTGCTGAATACGGCAGTGGAGAGCGACGGAACATTTCCCGAGCTTCAACAGAAGGTGGCTGTTGCCTACGGCGGCATGGTCCGGTTCGTGCAGTCCATCATCGAGCAGGGCATTCGAAATGGGGAGTTTCGTTCGGGCACGGATGCCGCCGACTTGGCTTCCTTCCTGATCGATTCGATGGAAGGAGCCATCATGGCGAGCCGGCTGACGGGCAGCAACGAACCCATTCAACGAAATATGAAATACATGGAGAGATTGTTGAGAAGCTATATGATTCAGTAAATGGATTTGAAGCGGGAGTTCTTATCAAAGCGATAAGCGGCATCCATAAAGGATGTTGCTTTTCCATTTTTATCGGTTCACAAAACATACACAAAAAGTGTATGGCGAAGGGAAAAAATCTAGGGTACAATTGGTTATGGGTACGGACCGGACGGTCCGGTCCTAACATTCACAGTAAGGAGATGGAGACCTTGAAAATCCAAGTGGTATTGTTTGAAGGTTTCGATATGTTGGATGTGATCGCACCGTTTGAAGTGCTGGGAGGTGCTTCACTGCTGGCCACAGGAGAAGCTCCCGTCCAATTCGTATCGGCAGAAGGCAAAAGAAAAGTAAAAAGCGGGTTGTATGGGATGGAGCTTGAAGCTACGGCGCAACTGGATCCGAATGAAGCGGGCATTATCGTGGTACCGGGAGGCGCGGGAGATATGCAAGGGGACGGGCCCGGCTCTATCTTCGCGTGGCTGAAGCAAGCTTCCGAATCCGCACTTAAACCCTTGATGCAGCAAGCGATGGCCAACCCCGCCATGTTCGTGGCGACGGTATGCGGCGGTTCGACGCTCCTTGGCATGATGGGTCTTCTGCAGGGCAGACACGCAGTCACGCACCATCTCGGAATGGATGCACTACCATCTTTGGGGGCCATCCCTGTTCGCGCTCGCGTCGTAGATGACGGAAATTTGGTGTCCAGCGGCGGAGTGACCTCGGGTATCGATCTTGCGATGTACTTGGCGGAACGGAATTGGGGTTCCCGAATCTCCACCGAATTGGAGAGCATTTTTGAGCACGAACGTCGAGGCACCGTTTGGAAGAAGGAGCAGTCAATAGCTGGTTAAGGGGTTAATATACACTGCATAAGCTCAAAACAGAGGTATGACTTCGAAGCTGAGATGGTTTGATTTGCGTTCTATCCATGTGTTGCGTCCCGGCTCCGTGCGGATTTGAGCACTTTTTCCACTGTGTCGAGAAGTAACCTATCTGCTCCGCTACAGGAGTTGGTGACAGAGTATTTGCGGGTAAAGATAAAGGATTCAACAAATCTGTTCAATTTCGCTCTATAGATGGTACTCCTTGAGGCGTGTACCTGCGGCGAGCCTGAATTCACTGTTTGGCCTGTTACTGAGAACTGTATCGCAAGTGCGGGTGAGTTCTATTCCCCGTCCATGTACCTAAAAAAGGCAGGATGGGGAGTACCCTTATCCTGCTTCTTGCATGTTATATATTTTCTTATTGTACTAAATGATCTAATTCCGGCTGCAATTTGTTCCGCAGAATATACAGCATGATGGCTCCAACAAGGAACGCGACAGCATCCGCAATGACGAGCGACCAGACCACCCCGTAGAAGCCGTTCATTCGATTGGCGATATATAACACAGGAATCAGAGTAATTCCTTGAATAATAGACATAACAAACGCGGCGGTTCCTTGCGCTGTTGCTTGGAAAATCCCCGTAAACAACGTGGTCATTCCTGTAATGAACAAGGATAAGAACGTCACATGCAGAATGTAGCTGCCCATTTCAATTAATTGCGGGTCATTCGTAAATAAACCAATCAAGTGGTCGGAAATCAGATAGACGATGACGCCGAACACGACGGCTAACGCCACAATCACTTTGATCGTGAATCCAATGGAAATCTTCATGCGCAATTTATTCGCTGTAAAAGAGAAGGCAATGAGCGGCACGACTCCCTCGCATAAGCCCATCAGAATAAATTCAGGAAATTGCAATAAGCGCGATGATATTCCGTAAGCCGCTATGGCCTGATCCCCATATTCGACCAGAAAACGGTTAAAGATGAGCGACATTGCACCCAAGAAGATACTCATAATAAAGACGGGAACTCCGATTTTGAATACATTGCTCAGAATGTCCTTGGTAGCCTTGAACCATTTTATGGAGACGGTTAAGAATTGGCTCTTATATCTCATATGGAAGGCGTAGAATATGCTCGCAACCAAGTTAGAAAGGACCGCAGCAGACGCAACCCCGATCACACCCCAATGGAAGACGAAGATAACTAGCGCATCGAGAATAATATTTACGACAACACTGAGAATCATACCGATCATCGACGTGATTGCTGCTCCCTCCGAGCGTACGATAATCTCCAGCGTGAAGAATAATACGACGAATGGTGAACCCATAAGCATAATCGTGACATAGTCCTTCGTAAATCCGAAGGAGTCAGGCGTTGCCCCCAGGCCATGGAGGACTGGATCGATCAACGGGAGGCCGACGGCCATCACGATAAGACCGAGAACTAAACTGCTGTAAAAAGCGAATGAAGACACATGCTTTACATCATCATATTTTTTCTCTCCCAGCAAACGGGAGATGAATGCACCGCTACCGATGCCAATCAAGTTGCCTAGCGCCATAATGACCGAAAATAACGGCATGGTGAGTGCGAGTGCGGTTAAGACGGCAGTATTGCCCAGTGTACCAAGGAAATAGGCATTCAAGATGGAATAGATGACACCCATTGACGAGCCTAGCATCATCGGTACAGCGAAGTGAGCTACGGCTTTTGCGACCGGTGCTTTTTCAAAGTAATGGAGGTTTTCTGCATCCATGCGGGTCACTACTTTCTTCATTTATTTTTTGGCCTTCTGTCTAACGGTGTTAGATTGAACCTTACAGTGTAAGATGATATCATGAACTTATGAACCTGTAAAGCATAAACTTACACTGTTAGATAAAAGGGTGGATACCGATGAAAAAGCAGCAGCCTCAGATATCGGAGGATAAGATTCTTGAAGCCTCGTGGGAGCTTCTGGGGGAGGAGGGCATCGAGAAATTCAGCCTGAGACGATTGGCCGACCGGCTTGGGATTCAGGCTCCCTCTCTGTACTGGTACTTCAAGAGCAAGCAGAATCTCTACCAGCGTCTGGCCAACCAGGTATCGAAAATCATTCTGGAGGAGTTCCAATCCGAGGGGGACTGGAAGGAGCAATTGACGGGGCTTGCGGTAACGGTAAGGAGTGTGCTCAGCCGGTATCCCTGCTCCACGCAGCTCATGATGATGACGCTGCCCCACGAGCCGGATATCATCCGGTTCACCAATCGTATGCTGCTCTGTGTGGAATCGACGCCGCTCGAGCAAGAGCAGAAAATGCAAGTGGTTACTACGCTTGTGAACTATGTCTTCTACTTCGTTCTAGACGATTATCAGCATGAGCGTAATGTCTCCGCTATCCTTAAGGACCAGGAAGCGCATCCGGGTGAGGAGATGATTCGCCTTCTGGATTCCATGAGCGAGACGGAAGCGGGACTGTTCCGGAGGATGTTCACGAACGGGCTGTTCGAGCTGATGGGGACCGACAGGGCGTTTGAGTTCGGCTTGAAGCTGATTCTGTTGGGGATTGAGCAGGTGATAAAGGAGCAGGAGAAGTAGAATGTAAAAAACCGCTCATCCGGTTATTGGATGGGCGGCTTCGATGGGGCATGCTATGCAGGCTTGATCATAGCCCCCGGATCGGGCATTGAAAGGTTGGCAATTATGCACCGCGGCAGCTCCTCTTGCATTTTTCGCAGGAAGAGCATGGCGGCATATGTGCTTTAGCTAAACGGCTGCCAGTTAAATGGAGAACGCAGCCCATAGCGAATGGGGGGGCGCTCTTCATTTTTTTATGGAATGATCATGACGGGAAAGCTTGCGTTGACAAAATTAAAAACCGAAAATATAATGTAGACATCTACATGAATCCGAGGAGAAACCTATGCAAAGTATTTTCGACATGTACCCCTATAGTTTATACATTAAGCTTATCGCACAAAAGGTTCGGGAAATCATCGACCAACTTCTGGCGGATCATGGTTTGAATGCCTCGCAGGCGATTCTTTTGAGTCACATTCATCAATCCTTAGAAGAGCATATGGAGATCAACCGGAAGTATCTTGAAAAAACAATGGCTTTAAGCGGTCCGTCTGTGACAAACTTATTGAACGGTCTGGAGAAGGCCGGATTTATCACACGCAATAGCAACCCTGTCGACGGACGTAACCTCCGTATCGATGTAACGGCCAAAGCCAAACAATTTCTGAATGAGCGGAGTGATGCCTTCTCGAAATCTGAAGAACTGATCACTCAAGGGATGTCAGATGCCGAAAAAGCCATGTTTGTCTCTCTGCTGACCCGTGCTTTTGAAAACGTCGAACAGCACCTGTCAAAGCGATGAATTTGCTATGATTCGCTTATTTTTTTAAATAAATGAGTAGATGGCTACATGTAACGTGAAATACAATTTGCCGTGAATATTCCTAGTGCATTCCCGGCGCCATCCTAAAATAATCCCGCGCATTTCCTAATCATGACTCATGAACCCGGAGTACTGCCGCGATAAAATGAATGAGTAAGTAAATTGATGACACGGAGGTTATTGGAATAAGCAAAGTCCGCAATAAAAGCACAACTGGCGGTTGGCCCAAAACCGGAGGCGAAGCCGAAGGGATAATCTGTGCGAAGCATTTTTGAAAAAGGAGATATAAAATGATGAGATTCGGTAAAGGAAAACAAATTACGGGAATATCACTTCTTCTGGCAGGCTGTCTCGCGTTCACTGGGATTGCGGGCGCCTTCGGAGAAACGCCGCCTGAAGGCGTAAAGATTAAGGAATTCAGTCTGCTGGATACGGCTTCTGACGTAGTCGGTCCCGCGGATTTCACGCCGGAGGGAAAAAAGGATGGCCATTTCAGGCTGTTGCTTAGCCTCAATAAGAAAACAACGATTAATGCCGTGGTACTGCGTTCCACCGATGACTATGGCAAGGATAATTATCAGGGTGTATGGAGAACAAATCGTGTGACCACCGGCTGGCTGCTGGGCATCGTACAGGAAAAGACGGTAACAACGGGAAGCGGCACCACCCATGAAAGCATGGTTGTGAATCCAGGCTTCCGGAAGGATGTAAAAGAACCTGTCGGGGAGTTTGAGGGCGACCTCACTTTCGACCTGTACGCGAGCGACAACGGTACGATCAAGGAAACGCAATCCTACGTGTTAGAAATCGAAACACCGCAAGGTACGGTTGCTTCCAAGCCAATCAAATATAAGAAACCGACGACGTCGGAAGGGACGCCAGCTCCTCTACCAAGTCCAACATCGTCACCCGCGCCTAACCCAACGCCGACGCCAGTGCCTGGTCCTGTTCAGACGCCGGTCCCTGCACCTTCGGATGGATCAAAAGATATTGCGATCCATGTATTCTTCAAAGGGAACGAACTCCATTTTGACGAGGCGCAGCCGACTGTGATAGACGGTCGAACGCTTGTCCCGTTCCGTCAGTTGTTTGAAACCTTAGGCTTTTCGGTAAAATGGGTGGAAGAAGGAACTATCCGCAAAGCGATCGGAACAAAGAATGGGCATTCCATTGAATTGACGATCGATAGTACAAATGCAATTGTAAATGGAAAAGGGGTTACTCTAGACGTACCCGCACAGATCATTGGCGGTCGCACAATGGTACCTTTACGCTTCGTATCGGAGAGCAGCGGATATCACGTGGCCTTCTCCAGCAGCGGCAGTGTGTGGACCATTCAGATCGAGGACGCCGCCCCAGGCACAACCGATCCGCAATCGGGGGAACCGTCCCCGGCTCCAACACCGACTCCGATACCGGAACCTGAACCGACCCCCGTACCATCCGCAGGGGAAGCTGAGCCTTATGTGGTTAAAGGCTTTTTACGTAACGCGCAAGGCAATCCAATACCTGGGGTTACAATTAATGCAGATAACCAATTGTTTTCTGATAGCAACTTACAAGCTGTGACTGATGGGAATGGGTTTTATCGGATCGAATTGGCGCAGCTCCCTACGACTTGGATGATGTCTACATCTTTCTCGCGCGAATATAACGGCAAGGAACAAAGATTTTATTTAAGATCGGACGTCGACCAGCCATTTGCCGGAAGTTCAGGGGCTATTCGCAATTTTACCTTGAAAGACGTCGTAGGGCACATTGAAATCAATCCCGATTTTTGGTCGTTTGACGACAATTTGCCACAATTCAAAATGGAAGACTTGGAAGTTACGCTTACGCCTGTTGGACCATTATTTGACGGAAGTGTCGGCAAAATGATAACGACACGTGCAGACGCACTCCCAACAGGTGGTCACGGTGTGGATAAAATACCGCTCGGCCGATACAAAATATCTGCTATCTGGAAGCCGGATGGCCATGTTCCAATGCCTATGTTGTTACGGATTACAGGTAAAGGCAATTTTGTTCAGTCCCTTGAATTCGATTTTCATAATCCGCTTGGTGCGCCATCCATATTTCTAAACCAATTTGATGCCAAACTCGACAATCAAACGGGGAAATAGTCGCAGAATATGCGACGCAATCTATCTCAAAATAGAGAGCGTTTTGCGAAACAAGCTAGCGAACTAGATATCGGAGAACGTTAACTGAATAAAGGGTTTAAGCTTGAATCATTGAAAATATTGTGTATTGAAATTTCTTAAAAAGTTTGGGGAGATTTCGTCTCGCCCGCACTATACAGTTGCATAACAAAAAGGCCCCGTATTGGCAAGGGGCCTTATTCTTGTCTATACACACAGTACTGATGACAGTCAAACCTGCAAATTTGGCAAGTTGAATGGCAATCGATCTTACTCCTCCAGCTGCACCGATAATAAGTATGCCTTTTGTTTTCATTTGCGTTAGGCTAATTCTTAAACGATCAAATAGGCCCTCCCATACAGTTATTGAAGTGAGCTGTAATGCGGCGGCGAATTCCAAACTTCTTGGCATGTTTGCTACAATTCGTTCATCAAACCAACGTATTGGGCCACACTTACGAAACACAAAGAAAACAGAGGCGGAACGTCCCGCCTCTGTTTACTTACTTATGAATATCTGTGATTTGAAGCGTTCCGTCGTTCATTATATAGATCGCCTTCTTGGAACCGGAGTTCGTAGCGTCACCTGGAATGACTGGAGCTGTGTCAAAGACTCCGTCTGTGGAGTAATTGAACTCATTCGTATCATCGTTATGCCAAAAAGTAATATATGAATTATCGTCTCGCTTGAATGTCATGTGGTGGTCATCGTAATAACCTGAACTGCTGCATTCCGGAATGTCGCATCCTTCGTTGTGCTGTCCGTGCGTAAAATTAACGCTAGGCAGGATAGTTGATCCATAGGCTTGGATTACTTGGGCATCGGCTTCACATTCAGTGTTACTGAAATTGAATCGATACTTGGTCTGGTTGATAACAATAAACAGTTTCATAAATTCCCTCCAATAATTTAATCTTGCAAATATTAACGAAAAATCCAAGAGGTGGATCCTGCTGACTTGCTCTTTATTTTAAAGCAATGTGGAATCGAATTGAACTACCCGCCAGGGTGGATCGAAGCTAAAAATCGGGTAGGTATCCTTTGACCCGCATGGAGGAAAAATGTCCCAACAAATCGAAATATTAACGAATATAGTATTTGTTTAATTCAGCTTGCGGAGGCCTTAAACATGATTAAAAGTACAAACCTGCTTATTCCCCCTGCGCGAAAATCATTGGTGTCCCGACCACGACTGATGCGCAAGCTGGAGGAAGGAATGGAGGCCAAGCTGACTTTGCTATCCGCCCAAGCTGGCTACGGCAAAACGACAGCGTTAAGCGAATGGGCGAGGCAATGCCGCTCTCCGGTTGCCTGGATCTCGCTAGATAAGTACGATAACGATTGGAGCACGTTCTGGAGCTGTGTTTTGGCATCCATACGAGAAAGGCTGCCGCGGTTCGGGGAAGCGATTGAATTTTTACTCGAGCAAGAGTCGGCGGGTTCCATTGATTCAGCCATTTCGGCGTTCTTGAATGAGCTAAGCTCGATTAGCGGCGATTTCGTTCTTATTCTGGACGACTACCATGTCATTGAGAATGCGCCTGTAAACGAATCGATACGATATATGCTTGATCATCTACCTCCGCATGTCCATCTCTATATAGCAAGTCGTACCGAATTACCCTTTCCTACGGCCAGACTGCTTGCCAAAGGGGAGATCAATGTCATTCGAATCGAAGATATGCGATTCGAACTGGAAGAGGGGTTTGTTTTCTTCCGAGAGACGACAGACTTATCGTTAACGGAGAAGCAAATAGTCGCGTTGTTCGAACAGACGGAAGGCTGGGTGAGCGGACTGCAGCTTGCGGCCATCTCACTGAAACGAAGCGGCAATATTGCCGATACGATTCGCCAGTTCAACGGCCGCCAGCGTCAAATCTCCGATTTTTTGTTGGAAGAGGTTTTTGCGCATTTATCGGACTCCTTGCGGGAATTCCTGCTGGCAACCTCCATTCTGAGCAGCCTGAACAGGGAGCTGTGCGCAGCGGTAACGGGACAAGCCGACAGCCAGGGCCAACTGGAACGGTTGGAGCAGCTGAATTTGTTCATTATTCCGCTGGACGATCAGCGCGATTGGTTCCGGTATCACCATCTGCTGTCCGAGTTCTTGCAGCAACTGAGCGCTAGAGAACATCCGGAGCTGTGGAGACGCTCCCATCATCGGGCCGCGGCTTGGCATGAGAATGAGGGGCTCTATGAAGAGGCGGTGGAGCATTATATCAAAGCGCAGCAGGCAGAGGATGCCGTCCGGCTCATCGACCGCATCATGCCGGATCTCATGCAATTGAAGGGCAATGTGCTCTTGAGATGGATTACTTCCCTGCCGGAGAGCAGCTACGAGCACAAGCCGACGTTCGAATTGTACTATATCTCCAAATTACTGATGGATGGAGAATGGGATCGAGGGTTGCGCAGGGCCGAGCAAGCGGAGAAGCGATTCGAAGCCATGAGGGCGTTCATCCCTGAGCCTGAATGGAATCAATTAATGGGCAATCTCTATTACTTATGCGGGATCTTCTCCTATTTGCAGCAGAACTTGTCGCTGACTTCGAAATATTTCGAGATGTTGGATCAATATTTGCCGGAAGGCAGCGGCTTCCAGAAGTCTTCAAGCAGACGGTATCAAGGGCACGAAGGATTTATGGATCTTCTCTCGTTAAACAACAACCTTCATGAGGTGGAACAATTTCTGCTGAAGTGGGTGAAGACGTGGGAGAAGAAAAAAAACTATCCATTCGTCGGATACCTTTATTTGTCTTATTGCTTACTTCTGTATGAGTGGAATCGGTTGGAAGAGGCGGAGTTGTATCTCGGACAAGCGATGAGTCGAGAGGACCTGCGGACCAACGTATGGATTTGGATTCATCTTGGTCTTGCTTCATCCTGGCTGCAAAATGCTCTGGGGAGAGAAAGTCATGCGATCGAATGGCTTAGCCAGCTCGGCTCAAACGTCGATTCGCCCGATTGGCAAGTCGTTCAGAAGAGGGTCAAGGCGGAGCAAGCTCAACTGTTCCTGAGTCAAGAGCAGCGTCAGAAGGCATACGATTGGTTGGAGCAAAGCGGGATGTCACATTTAGGTGAGGTTCCGCCCCGCCATTTCGAAGAGTACCTGGTTCTGGTAAGAGTTCTCGCGGCGAACAGCAGAATTGAGGACGCACTGCAATTGCTCGAGCAGTTGGAACGTTTGGCTTACAAGGAAAATCGTCTGCGAAGCCGGATTAAGCTGAAGATCGTGCAGAGTATGGTGCTTCGGCAATCCGATCATCCCCAAGAGGCATTTGCTCCCTTGAAGAACGCCTTAAGGCTCTCGGAACCGGTGGGCTATATTCGCAGCTTCCTGGATGAAGGTCCGTTGATGGTCGAGATGCTGGCCGAGCTTCTGAACGAACAGCAAGAAGCTGCGATGCCATTGGTGCCCTTGAAATATATCCATCTGCTTCTTGAAGCTGCAGGCAGCGGTCAGTCTAATAAGTCTTTGTCGGATGAGGCTTTGACCGGGAAGGAAGAGAAGGTGCTTGTCTTGCTCGCAGAGGGATTGATTTATAAGGAGATAGCCGCTCAAATGAATGTAACGCTGGACACGGTAAAGTTCCATATGAAGAACGTTTATCGCAAGTTAGGGGTACATAATCGAGCGCAAGCGATTCAACGAGTCAAGCAGCATCGGCATTAGGATTGAGACAGCGGTTCTAAGGTACAACGAAATAAAAGGCCGACCCTTATGAGACAGCCCCTTGCTTCTTGCACAGTTGTAAACTTATGATTCAATCTATGCCTCGTAATGAATCAATCATGATCAGGTGACTTTTTTATAAACCAACCCAGCACCAAAATAAGTATTGCAAGAATAAATTCAATCCAAAAAACCGTTTGTAGACCGGTAACCATGCTTTGCGTCTTCTCATGCATCGTAGTGGGATCGAGCGAATGGTGAAGATAACGATTGGCTCCGGACGACATGATGCCGACGAATAATGCGATGCCAATTCCCCCTGCAACCTGTTGGAGCGCATTGTATATGGCTGTGCCATGGGGGACCAGGTGACGCGGAAGTTGATTCAATCCTGTCGTCTGAGCCGGCATGACGACGAACGACATGCCTAAGAATAAAAGGACATGATTGAACAGAACGGAGCCTTGTGTCGTATCACTGTCGATGCCGGCAAACAGCCACAATGATATGGCGATCAGGAATAATCCGGGCACAATTACGAATTTCGGCCCGAATTTATCTAATAATTTCCCCGACACCGGCATCATCATCCCGTTCAAAATGCAACCTGGCATCAGAAGTAAACCTGTCGCGAATGCTGTCAACTGCATCACATCCTGCATATAGATCGGTAGCAATATCGTTGTGGCGAATAGGACCATCATCAGGATTACAACCAATACCGCAACAAGAGAATACGTGGGATGCCGCCGGAATACGGAAAGATCGATCAACGGCTCTTTGATCGTGAGCTGCCGCCATACAAGCAAGATCAAGAAGAGGCTGCCTATGGCAATTGACCCGTAACCCTCAGGCTGGGCCCAGACATTTGTTTGGCTGAAGCCGTAGGTTACGCAGCCGAAACCGATGGTTGACATCACAATGGATAAAAGATCGACCCTTGGTTTGGTCAGTTCAGTCACATTCTTCAAGTATATGAATGCATAAATAATCGAAAACAGTGCGACAGGAATCACCATGTAGAACAACCATCGCCAGTGAAAGGTATCGATAATCAAACCAGACAAAGCCGGCCCGATGACGGGGGCGACCATGATGACCAGCCCCATAAGACCCATGGCGGCACCCCGGCGTTCCGGAGGATAGAGGGCGAGAATCGTATTCATCATCAACGGGATCAATAATCCTGTCCCGCAAGCCTGAACAACCCTGCCCATCAGCAAAATTCCGAATCCCGGGGATACTGCACACAAGCAGGTACCGGCCAAAAATAGCGCCATCGCAGACATAAACATCTGGCGAGTCGTGAACCATTGCTGCAGTAATGCGGTCACCGGCACCAGTACGCCGATCACGAGCATATAACCCGTCGATAACCATTGTATGGTCGAAGCAGCAACGTTAAAATCCCTCATCAATCCAGGAAACGCATTGGTAAGTAAATTTTCGTTAAGAAACGCGACAAATGTACCGATGAGTAGAGCGGTTAACATCGCCCCTGTTTTTATTGCTCTTACCTTTTGAACTCCTTTGTCCATCTGTTACCTCCCGATTGTTCACTAAGCCGAGTTTTCGTAGTGCCTTGATATCGAATTGCCAGCCTGTCGTGCAGATTATCCTACACCATCACTTTCTAACAAGGAATAAAAATGATCGCGGTCTTCGTCATCGAATTTGCCAAGCGTCCGTATCCTGACAAATTCATGTCCGCCATTCATGTCTATTTCCTCACCATACCTATTGTAGAGCGCGATCATATTGCCATCTTGACTCAACTCCATGTACCCGTAACATTGTGCTTCAGGCACTTCGTCGTAAAGGAGCATAAATCTGATTTTGTCCACTCTGTGCATACAGCTTCTCCTTCTGTCTTTAGTAATGACCTTGAATTCATTGCGCTCTGTCCTTTGTGTGCATATCCCTTATCTCCCCTTCGGCCTGAGGAAAATTTTACATGAAACCGGATGAATTGGAAAAAGCGATATCGTTCTTCATACTCGGAAATTCATTCCTATTTCGAAAGCATAAGGGGGGATCCCCCGCTATGTCGCTCATTCGCACATTTTCTCTTGACGAGATGGGATTTGGGGATTATGATAACGTGCCGGTCAACTCTACAAGGTAAATCAATCCGAAAAGAAATAATCTAATATAAATAAATTCCGTTAGATGTGTCGAATTGTCTCGCATTCATTCGTTGTTTAAATACGGGTCTGCCAAAGCGGTTTGAATCGAACGAAAAATAGGGCCACTAAAAATTTGGAGGAGATTAAACATGAGGTTTATGATGATCGTGAAAGCGACAACGGATTCGGAAGCGGGCGTAATGCCCAGACAGGAACTGCTTGATGCCATGCTGAGGTATAACGAGGAATTGGCAAAGGCTGGGGTGCTACTTGCCGCAGATGGGCTGCAGCCAAGCTCCAGTGGCATTCGGATAGGGTTTATGGCTCTATGAAAGTGGCTGATTTTAACCAAGGCACCGTTTTTGAAATTGTTCCATAATTCAAGGAGAACTGGCACGAGTTTCAGCGTGATGGTCAGTAGAACAGGCAAAAAGTTGGCGGTTAAACGCCGCGGCGATTAAAGGGCAGGATAATTCAATAACAATATCAAATTGAAGACCTTGTGAAAAGATTGTCGTGCAGGAAGGAGCAATCAAAAATGGTTATTCAGTCTACTATACTGGATCTCCGAAAAACTCGGATATATTATTTTGACAGGCATTTTAGATCCGAATCGTGCCCTTTGCATTAAACGCATTACCATTAAAATCAAAGGGCAAGGATACGGAAAAGAAGCAATGAGGCTTATCATAAAATGGGTTTT
Source organism: Paenibacillus sp. sgz302191 (assembly GCF_057749925.1). Classification (NCBI taxonomy): domain Bacteria; kingdom Bacillati; phylum Bacillota; class Bacilli; order Caryophanales; family Paenibacillaceae; genus Paenibacillus; species Paenibacillus sp. sgz302191. The sequence continues at coordinate 282,431 of NZ_JBYLHY010000004.1, read as the reverse complement.
TGAGAACACAGCCGCCGAGTATTTTGACGGCCTATTTAGATCGAAATGTCATTTTCTTTGGCAAGTCGTTTTCGAGTGTTCCAATCAAATCGGCGCGCATTACTCCAAAAGTTGTGCTCCCCATTGTAATAACCATTTTTATCAACTTGTAATTTTTTACGGGCGATCATTTTAACGTAACCGATAACCCGGCTAAAAGTGGCGATATCGTCGCTACAGCATACGGGGCATTCAACGATGTTCTTACCGTCTTCTGCAACAATTTGTTGACCGCAGCTAAGACAACTTGTCAATGTCGGAGTTAAGGTAATGTATTGGATCGGTTTGTCGAATATTTTTTTGATATATGCAGCCAAACGTTTGGGCTCGAGTTTGCTTTCAAGGAAGTGGTGCAAAATACTCCCTGAGGTAGCGTAACTCTGGAATTCAGCGCTATTTTCAACTTGTCGGAGAAAATCATCTTCACTGAAAGGGAGCATACAACCAGATGTAAGATAGATGTCTTCTCCAACACCTTGTACAAAAATATCACGATGATTTTCTTTAGCCCACTTCATATCTTGTCTGGCAAGATTAATAGCTGCATTTTCCCCGGGAGCGTATTCGATTCCGCAGGCGACTCGATCTCTAACGATAAAGCTATTGATTTTATCCGTCATAAATTGCATAATTCGATGCGCCAGATCTTTTCCGCTTTCGTTGTTCATTCCACCGGCATATCCAATGTTAATCAATCCTTCGTGCATGCCTGCAACGCCAAATACGTTAAAGTAATTCGCCAAATCCCTGTTCAGCGCAAAAAAAGTAGGATATAGCTCTTTGTTTTGCTCGATCCAACTCCGTTTTGCCATATGGCCTTCTTGCATAATGTTCAAAAGTTCTTCTATACGGGCAAACATAAGATTTTCATCGTGACCGAATTCCAGCAATACTCGGTTCATGTTCAAATTTAATACCTGCACGGCCCCCGTTGAGCCGGTTGAACTTCCAAAGATACCGCTGCCTACCTTAGATAGAACGGTCAAATCGATTTGCAGCCGGTAACATAAGCTGCGACTAGCCTCCGGATCACGCGGTTTCAGGTAGGGATTAAGCAGACGGTAATGCTTATCCATAAATGGGGTAGTTCGGAAATTCTCGAAATATACGCCGCCCCATTGATACATGCTATCCAGCATCGTAAGAAACAGTGGATTATCGTAATTGAAATAATCGTCAATCGGTACTGTGATCAATGGAAACGTAAAGGGCAGACCGGTTCCGGTTCCTTGTTTCATAACTTCAATAATTGCTCTATTGATTCGGTCAAAATACTCCGACGGAATGTCCCGATAACGAATGTCGAATGCTGTTCCGCCGATCACGACGAAATCTTCTTTAATTTCTTCCGACGGCTTTCCAAATTCAAGCGTAATGTTCGTAAAGGCTGATTGGGAACCGCCTCGCAGGGGCATATTCAATTCCCAGATAAGGCTTTGGAACAACTGTTTGAGATCGTCATCTGTGAAGCGCCGCCCATGATACAATTCCTCAACATACAAATAAGACGCAGAAATAGTGGTCATTTGTGACAGCATAACGGCACCGGATACTTGTTGGGACATAAGTACGATGATATTGCTAAAATGGCGAAGCAATGTTTCCAGCTTGCGGGTCGGTTTCGAGGCCATCATATTTTTGGCCAACGTTGGAATCCTTGCAAGATACGCTCAAACAATAGGGACTTAGCTGTTTGTCATGTATGTAAATAACACCTTCTTCATACAATTTAGTTAGCTTGGCCGGCAAAATGCGCTGCAAAAGATATTCTTCTTCTGCAAAGTTAGTCAGGTTGTGTCTTAGTAAGGGGAGCGAGTAAACAAAATTGCTATTTTCTCGTTTTAAATAATCCGATTGCTTAGATTCTGAGTTCGATGTAAACGTATTGATAATGTCTTCTGTGTGACGGAACATGGGAGCGCCTCCATTTAATTTGTTTGTATGGTCTGATAAGGGGAAAGGTATGGATTAAGAAAATAAGGAACGTTACTGTTATATTTCGTTTTCAACTTATCAACATAAATTCGGATTTGATCAAAATACTCTTCACTTAACAAGGGATATTGTACAGTTCTAATCTGGCTTACTTTGCTGTTGTGACAAATAACGGTTTCTACTGATTCCAACATATTATCGCAAAATTGCTTCGACGGAATGACGCCTAGAACGGCTTCGTAGACCTCGCGATCGGCCACCGGATCCATACAATGATAAGGTAGTTTCATGTCGACATGTGCGCCATCGATGAGTTTTCTAGCAAACAACTGTTGTAACTTGTGGGGGTAGGTTCCATTTGTAAATATCACCACCTTTCCATTGAAGTTCGAGCGCACCCGTTCAAGGAAATCGGCTATTTCGTCGAGTTCGTTGATTAAAAACTCGCCCCCGCTAAACAATAATGCATCGAACATCGTATGACTTTTTCGGATCCGGTCAATGACTTGATCACTGCTTAAATGCCCTATCGGTTTCTTTGCAATCAATTCATCAAAATTGTGACACCCATAACAGCGCATGTTGCAACCGTTCCAGGCATGAACCAGTAACGCAAGATGTCCGGGCAAGTCGTCGAAGGTGCGAATGAACTTGGGGTAGAAGACCAGCATAGCTAACTCCTTTCGAAAAATATACGATGAAATACTATATATACTGATATATTTTAATCGTACCACAATATATAGTATTAAAATGTGATGAAGGTCACTTGTAAGAGGGTAAACAGAATTGCTTCAAAGCATCTTCAAAGGGGAGAGAAGTTGTTAAACGAAGTTAGGTCCTGACGGAATTTGTAAGGAACCAGATGGTGTTTAATGATATACCTTGACACTGCAAAGGCATTACTTTATTATGATAACAGTTCAATAAAACAATTGAATTGTTGAGGTGTTTTGATTGTGAACTTAGAACGAAAATGGAAAGATCAACTATATCAGGAATTTGCTCGTATTGGTAAATGCCTATCCAGTCCAAAACGGTTGGAGCTGATTGACTTACTTGCCCAAGGTCCTAAATCTGTGGATCAACTCGCAAAGATTACCGGAATGAGTGTTGCAAATGTATCGCAGCACCTGCAAACGCTGCATGAATCAAGGTTGGTTCGGTTCAACAAAAAAGGCAATTTTGTAATTTATGAAATCGCGGGGCTATCTGTCGCCGACTTCATGGTGTCTTTGCACCGACTTAGCGAAAAGCAATTAATAGAAATACAACGGCTAAAAACTGAAATTTTGCAACATCATGCAAGCATGGAACCAATTGTTCTTGAAGAGCTTATGGAACGGATGGAAAAAGGGGAAGTTTTGTTATTAGATGTGCGGCCAGAGGATGAATATGCTATGGGCCATATTCCAGGTGCTATATCTATGCCTATCGATGAACTAGAGAACCATCTGGCGTCTTTACCTATCGATAAAGAAATTGTAGCGTATTGCCGTGGCCCTTATTGTCTAATGTCTTTACAAGCAGTTGAAATTTTGAAAAGCAAAGGCATACAAGCCTCCCATTTAGAAGAAGGGGTGCACGAATGGAAGCGTTATGTAGAGAGAAAGGTGGTTCTAGGCGATGAAGCATGGACCCCATAATATTCGAGATTACGTCGATTCTCCGGGTATGCAGCAACAATTATTTAAGCGCTCTTTACTGATAGTAGTCATATCGCAAATATTTGGCGGTGCAGGCCTTGCTGCCGGGGTAACCGTGGGCGCGCTTCTTGCCCAGGACATGTTGGGAGCGGAAAGTTTTGCAGGTGTACCTGCCGCCTTGTTCACTCTTGGCTCGGCTCTGGCAGCCTTTCTTGTGGGTCGTTTTTCACAACTTCACGGGCGCCGGTGGGGGCTTGCCGCCGGATTTTTGGCAGGTGGTATTGGGGCAATAGGGGTAATCTTTGCCGCAGTAAATAACAGTGTTATTCTTCTGTTCGCTTCTCTATTTATATACGGTGCAGGGACTGCAACAAACTTGCAGGCACGATATGCCGGTACAGACTTGGCTAAGCCTAACCAACGAGCAAAAGCAATTAGCACAGCAATGGTTTCGACTACGTTTGGTGCGGTTGCAGGTCCAAACATGGTTGATGTAACGGGCCATTTTGCAACGTCAATCGGTGTCCCGGCCCTTGCAGGTCCATTTATTTTGGCTGCCGGAGCATACATTCTAGCAGGAGCAGTATTTATTATTTTCCTCCGTCCGGACCCTTTCGTTGTAGCGCAGGCTATATTTAGAGCACAATCGGAATTGAGTCAGTCAACAGCAGCACAAACGAATACACATAAAAAAAACAACAGAAGCTTAATTGTCGGGGCAACAGTAATGATCTTAACTCAAATCGTTATGATCGCAATTATGACAATGACGCCTATACACATGAAGCACCACGGACATAGTTTAGGGGATGTAGGATTAGTAATAGGCATCCATATTGGCGCAATGTATTTCCCTTCTCTCATTACAGGCATTCTTGTCGATAAGATCGGTCGCGCAGCGATGTCAATAGCTTCGGGTGGGGTTCTGCTAGCTGCCGGCATTGTTGCAGCTCTAGCGCCTGTTGATTCTATGTTGGTACTTATTATTGCTCTTGGTTTGTTAGGGCTCGGCTGGAACTTGGGCTTGATCAGTGGAACTGCACTTATAGTAGATGCAACCGATCCGGCAACTCGTGCAAAAACTCAAGGAACAATTGATGTGTTAATAGCGCTAGCAGGGGCAGCGGGGGGAGCATTATCCGGTATGGTTGCAGCACATTCCAGTTTCGCAACGCTTTCGTTTTCTGGCGGTGGACTCGCACTTTTACTAATTCCAGTAGTGATATGGTCCCGAAAAAAACAAAAGTTAGCTGCGTCAGACAAAATCTCCATGAACTAACGGAGAAAGTTACTAAACTTAACGTATACGAGAGTTCAACTAAAAAAGGGGCAGTTTGCCGCGGCAGGCTGCTCCTTTTTTTGATTGAACATTCCTGTTAGGGCTAAGAACATGTTACCCTTCCGGTCAACTAGCCGCGTACCCCTTCGACGTATTCAATCTGCCCGTCCAAATGACGTAACCCATCCCAACATACGTTAGCCCCCAGAAGAAAGCAAAATATTTGTTGTCTTCGACAGGCAGTATCATCGAGACCAGCATGAGTACTAGCAGTACCGCGATCCAGCGGGGAAATACATTCGCCCTGTACGTTAAAAACGTAAACACCAGCGTGCCTCCTGTAAAACCGAAAAGAGCAAACGAACGGGAAACGGCGAAAATGATTCCGTCATGATTCATTTCCGGCTTGACGGACTCCATGGAAGACCAGACCAGGCAGGATGTCACGATATTGCCGATAATGATGGAAAGTATGGTAATAAATCCAATGACACCGGTTTCTCTCGATTGTACCATGTACGTGGCTATCGTGCCGACGGACATCAAAATACATGCGACGAATCCGCAGATCAGTTCCGGCGCGCTATCCGTCCCCCAGATCAGAGAGCTTGGCGTCATCCCCATACGTACGATTCCCGCCAGTAAACAAATCATGCCCAACCATCGAATCACTTGTTTTTCACTCATCATCCATACAGCCTCCTGTTTCATTGATCAAAACGTCGATGCGCTTAATTATAAGCTGCGGAACAGCACGGGAAACAGAGAGAGCCGTCACAATGTTCAGGGAAACCGGAACGGGACATTTTCGGGAAATCCGGGAAGTTGGCCGGGAAATTGCGCATTTCGCATATTCAAGCCGCAGGAGGATCGTTATAATAGAGGTAGATTTTAGTTAAAAGCGGAGGGGACTTATGCCGCAAACACCGGCACGGATCGCCGATCCGATGGATGAACCGGCAAGCCGGCTGCCAACAAAATGGACCCTGCTTTGTTTGCAGCTTCTGGTGGCCGTATTTTGCCTGATAACTGTCGTGCTGTATATGACGGGAATACCAAAATATTACCAATGGCTTGTTTCGACATGTATGATGAACGGCTGCGGCACTTGGGTTCCGGCCATGCCCCTCGGGAGCGAAGGAACCACTCACATTAGCCTGGAGACGTACGCCGTCATCTTCGTATGCATTGACGTTATTTTTACTCTTGTTTATTACGGCGCGGCGCTGCTCATTTATTGGAAAGGTTTTCGCGAGCCGATGGCGGTTCTGGCCGCTTGGGCCATGGTCTCGTTCGGTACCTCGTTCCCTTCGCTTACCTCGGTCGCTTTTCAGGGCATCGTCCTGCAGGAGTGGTGGTTTACACTTGTGGCCACTTTCGGTTGGATCGGGTTATCGCTGCTATTCCTGCTCTTTCCGAACGGTTCGTTCGTGCCCAGATGGACCGTAGCGGTTTTTATCATCATAACGGTTGTTGGTGTAGGCAGCTTTATTAACCACGGAAGCATTTGGAGAGAATTCAACATTTCCGCTTACCTTGAGCTTTTGTGGTACACTTCCTCAACGCTGATTTTGATCTATTCGCAAATATACCGGTTTCGCAAAGTATCCTCGCCGGCGCAGCGCCAGCAAACCAAATGGGTCGTGTATGGACTCGCTATCGGCATGATCGGATTTGTCGGGATGAGCATTTTGTTTAATCCGCGCCTGAATGATGGAAGCGCCTTAACCTACGTGTATCTTAACGCGTTTCTTAATCTAAGCTTGCTAGCGATCCCGTTTACGCTGACTTTGGCTGTGCTCAGGCATCGGCTGTGGGACATCGACCCGCTGGTTAACCGCACGCTGGTATATGGGGCATTATCCCTTTGTGTCGCCGCGATCTATATTTTCTCTGTCTTTTATTTAAGCCAGTTATTCGAGACCAGGGATAACTTGTTCGTCTCCTTGGCGGCTACGGCGGTGGTGGCGGTCGCCTTCGCGCCGCTGAAGGAAAAACTGCAAAGGCTCGTTAACCTGATGATGAAAGGACGGCACGACGACCCTTATGCCGTTTTGCTGGAACTGGGAAGCCAACTGGTCAGACCGCTTGCGCCGGAAGCGATGCTGGAGGCTCTCGCTGCTACCGTAAAGGAGTCGCTGCGCTTGCCGTATGCGGGTATTACGATCGGAGTGGGAGGACAGGATACGCTCGTCGCCGCGGTCGGGGAGCCGACCCACGAAGTGCTGCCTTTTCCTATCATTCACCGCGGGAAGCAGTTGGGTACGTTCATTTTGTCCAGGCGTTCTCCGGGCGAAGCTTTTTCATCGGAAGATAACAAGTTTCTGGATGTGCTGGTGCATCAGGCAGGGCCAATCGTCGAAATTGTGAATATGACGCTGGGGATGAAGCTTTTGGCTGAGGATTTGCAGGAATCCAGGGGAACACTGGTGCTGGCGCGGGAGGAGGAGCGTCGGCAAATCCGCAAAAATTTGCACGACGATCTCGCTCCCCGGCTTGCGGCGCTGGCGTTAAATGTTGCTACGGCGGAGAAATATGTCGTCAAGCAGCCTGAGATTGCGATCGAGATGCTGGCCGATCTCCGGAAGGTTATCCGCGCGACGGTGGAAGAAATTCGAACGCTCGTGCATGACTTGCGCCCGCCTTCCCTGGACGAGCTCGGTTTGATCACCGCGATTCAAGAGAGGATCAGCGAGTTGAATAAGCCGGTAAAGCTGCTCGCCGACGAACAGGGTACCGTGCCGATCCATATCCGCCTGATCGAGCCGCCGCCGCTGCCGGAATTGCCGGCAGCGGTGGAGGTTGCCGCCTACCGCATTGTCACGGAGTCTTTGGTCAATGTGCTCAAGCATAGTCAGGCGACCCTTTGCACTGTCAAACTGCATGTGTCGGCAGCGCAGCAATTGGTGGTGGAGGTGACGGATAACGGCAAGGGTCTGCCGCCGTCTCACGCGCAGCGGCTTTCCGGCAAGGGAGGCATCGGGCTCGTTTCCATGAGGGAGCGGGCCGCGGAGCTCGGCGGAAATTGCTTGATAGAACGGATAGAGAGCGGCGGTACACGCGTGCTGGCCGTGCTGCCGATTTGATACGAGGAGGGGAATGAAACTGAGAATTATCATTGCAGAAGACCATCCGTTATTTCGCAGCGGAGTACGGAATTTGCTGCGCACCACGGACGATCTGGAAATCGTCGGGGAAGCGGCATCCGGTGAAGAGGCACTCGAACTTGCAGCGCAGTTGCAGCCCGACCTTGTGCTTATGGATATTCGCATGCCCGGCATAAACGGTATCGAGGCGACGCGTCTGATCAAGGAAAGGCATCCGGCAATCGAGGTTTTGATTTTGACGATGTTTAGAGATGATCAATCGGTATTTACCGCAATGCGGTACGGAGCCAAAGGCTACATGCTGAAAGACGCCGATGAGGATGAGCTGCTGCAATCCATACGGATGGTAGGCAGCGGCGGAGCTGTGTTCAGCTCGGATATCGCCGGTCGGATGATGCGCTACTTCTCTCAGGCCCAAACCGTACCTGCGGATGATCCAACCTTTGCGGAGCTCACTAAACGTGAGATTGAAATTTTGGAGCGGGTCGCGGAAGGCGACACCAATGCCCAGATCGCAGCCCGGCTGCACATTAGCAATAAAACGGTGGCCAACTATGTGTCGAACATTTTAAATAAGCTTCAGGTCACGGACCGCAATGCTGCGAAACGTTTGGTTCAGAAGTCCCGAGAGGATTAAACTGAATTCGACCTTGCGGCCCAACTTCGTACACCTCTTCATTCGTTTAAGACGGATGGGAGGTGTCACCAAGAAATTCGTGTTTGTAAATCGCATGAATCCTCTCCAAAACGTTCCGCGCTTGATCTTTAAATTTTAAATCTGCAACCTGACCTTTCAGCAAAAAAACGCCGGTCTCATCACGGTGTTCCCCGAGAGCACCCTCATACAGCTGGTTGGCGCCATGGGTAGGCGGAGGAAAAAACAGCTTCATAAGCGGTTTAACCAAAATTGGCAGCCCGGATTTTTTCCCTTTTCTTAGCGTATTGTTGCCGCCGGGGTCAACGCTGCGGATCTTGATGCCGTCCTTGGCGAGCTGCGGCGCGATGGCCTGGGTCCACAACGAAAGCGCCAGCTTTGAGGTGGCGTAAGGACCAATCAACTTGCGGAAGGTTTTGGGTCGCTCCAGGATTTCAAGGTTAAACTCTTTCGTAAATTTAAGCGCTGAAGATGAGGTATTGATCACCGTTTTTAAGCGGCCGTTTGTTAGGAGTTCCTTCAATTCCATCAGAATGATATACGGAACGACCGTCATTAGCTCATAATGGCTCTCGCGCCCTTGCTTCGAATAGCTCAGCTCGTGAAAGCTCCCACCGGCGTTGTTGAACAAAATATCGATCCGCTGTTCTTTACCTTTGATCTCTTCCAAAGTCCGTCTCAAGCCGGAATAATCGGCGAGATCCGCTATTTTATACATACGAACCCATCCGCTCTTGACGGCTTTTTGGATTTTCATATCGTCCGCCGGAAAGTCTGAACGGTTCAAAGCGACCACCTGCCAGTCCTCCGACAGTAATTTCCGGGTTAATTCCAACCCGATCCCGGCGCTTGCACCCGTAATCAGTGCGATATTTTCGCGTTGGTTCGCGGTCATTGTACGTCTCCTCCTGAAGGTGGGATATTTTCCCTAATAGCGAACATTGTAGAACTTGGAGTCGGCTCCAAGTCAAGGCGCGAAACAAAGTTTTTGTCCAAAGGATAAGAGACTTGACTTGAAGCCAGCTCCAAGATGTATAATGCACAAAAAAAGCAATTTCCGGGAGGGAGCAGGGTGAAGGCAGAGCAAACCTTTACGATAAAGCAAACCGCCGAGCAAACCGGTATTTCCGAGGATACGATCCGTTATTACGAAAAGATCTCGCTTCTCCCCCGGGCGGACCGGAAGGACAACGGGCACCGCGTCTACCGGCAGGTGGACATCAATACGATCCGGTTGATATCCTGCTTGAAAAAAACGGGATTGCCCCTGGAGGAAATGCGGCCGTTTTTGGCGGTTTCCGCCGACACCGATCCCGCGGATTATCCCGATTTGGTGGAGCGCTTAAGGAGCCACCGGGAAAATATCGTCAGTCAAATCGCCTCGCTGCAGCAGGTCGTCGATTTTATCGACATGAAGCTGGAGGAGGGGAGATACCGCCGGGACTGGTCGGATGAAAGCCAGAACGGCATGTCAAAGAAAACGATGGGAGAACCGAAATCAAGGCCCGTCTCTCCCGTTGAGATGAGTTATTTTTCCGTATCGGTCAAAGCGGACAAATCACCGGCTAGGAATATGTTCAGGACTTAAGAAGGAGCTGCCGCGGCAGCTCCTGTTGCTTTTTCACAAATTCAGGTACATATGTCGTTGCGGAACGCATGAGTGAGCACCCTAGCTTGACAAATGTGGATTACACATGTAATATCATGTTTGTATTACGGTTGTAATCCAAAGCGGGACAGGAGGTGAGCATGTGAAAACCGTACCCCACATAACCGATGCAGAATGGGAAGTCATGAAGATACTATGGATCAAGTCGCCCCGCACGGCTAATGATGTGATTGAGGCGCTGCAGGATCGGACGGAGTGGAAGCCCAAAACGATTCGAACCTTGTTGAACCGATTAACCCAGAAGCAAGCGATATCGTTTTCGCAAGAAAACAGAGTCTATGCTTATTTCCCATTAGTTTCTGAGGGTGAATGTGTGAAATCCGAAACACAATCCTTTCTAAAAAGGGTTTATGGCGGTGCTTTGAAGCCGATGCTTGTTCATTATTTGAAGGAAGAGCAGCTATCGGCGGAAGACATTAAAGAACTGAAAAGCATCCTTGAAGATAAAACGAAATGATAAATATGCCGAGTCGGGTAGTTTACGTTTACTGGAGTACTCCATTTTGATTCATGAAAGGAAAGGGTGAAAGTGAACCGGATAGACGAACTCCTCGTGCATCTTTTTAATTGGATTTTGTCGGTATCTGCCATGGGTGCCGTCACGGTCGTGCTGATCCTGCTGACACAGCTTATCCTGAATAAACGAATAAAGCCCAGATGGCATTACTTGATGTGGCTGTTATTGGTTGTACGACTGCTTCTGCCTTGGGGCATTGAGAGCGAGTTAAGCATTTATAATTGGATATCCTACCCTCATACCATTCACGATAATCCAACGGCTCAGATAGTCACACACGGGGAAGCTGTAGTTGGGGAATCAGCAACTGCAAACATTTTTTATCGCTACGCTTTGTATATATGGCTTCTTGGGACCGGCATATTCGGGGCATATACGTTTGTGATCAACCGGAAATTTGCCTTAAAAATAACGAAAGAGACGACACCGTTAACTGATATCGGGGTCCTGCAGTTGTTCTCTCACTGCCAAACGCTAATGTCGGTTCGTAAACCTGTCACTCTAGTTGTATCGAACAAACTGACCTCGCCAACGTTGTTTGGATTTTGGAACACCCGATTGGTTATGCCGCAAGCCGTCCTGGACAGCTTACAGCAGGAGCAACTCCGGCACATCTTCCTGCATGAATTAGCACACTGTAAGCGCAATGATATCGGAATGAATTGGCTGATGCAGATCCTGTTGATTATTCATTGGTTTAACCCGATTCTTTGGTACGCTTATCATCGTATGCGCGAAGACCAGGAGATCGCAAGCGATGCTCTGGCTCTTACTTATCTCGAACCGGAAAAACGCTCCGATTACGGTTATACGCTCATTCAGTTGTTAGAAAAACATGCGCTTCCTGTAAGGGTGCCGGGCAATGTCAATGTATCAGGGGGCAAATCACAGCTGAAAAGGAGAATTATCATGATCAAATATTTTCAAAGTCATTCATATCGCTGGTCGTTCGTTGGTTTTGCTGCCATTCTACTCATAAGCGGATGTTCTTTGACGAATGCAAAAATAGATCAGTCCCCGGCGCAAATGTCGAATGCGTCGGCATCCGATCAAAAGACTGTGGCAACTTCCGACCCAAGTTCGCCTAAACCGGATAAAAATTCGGCACTTGATGCAGCGGTTGGAACGAAGTCCAGCGCTTCCAGCGAACCTGCGAGTTCAAAGTCGGAGTCCATAAACGCAGAAACAACACCGGCAGCAACTGCGGCTCCTGCACAAATGCCTAAACCACAAGAAACTATAGTTCCTGTATCAGAGCCTGCACCGGGAAACACTGCGGTTCAAGAACCAAAGCCTGTACCGCAAGAAGCTGTAGTTCCTGTATCAGAGCCTAGACCGCAAAACACTGCGGTTCAAGAACCAAAACCTGTACCGCAAGAAAGCGCGGTTACTGCACCTAAGCCTGTACCACAAGCTGCTCCATAAGCCACTGCAAATCCGCGAGCAAAGGAAAAGACGATCCCCCGGCAAGTACCGGAAAATCGCCCTGTATCACATTTTTGGTGGTTTAACTCTTGAAGTAGTGACCTTCTTCAAGGTCCGGAATCAGTGCGAGGTGCACCGGCTTCCAGCCCAGGAGTTGCTGTGTCTTTGCACTCGACGCAGGGTTGTCGGCCGACGCGAAGGCTCCGAGCCAGCCGAAGTGGGCTTCTGCCTCTTCGCGGGAAATGCTGGCGACCGGCAGGTTCAGGTGGCGGCCGATGACGCCGGCGATGTCGCGGAATGGCACACCCTCATCGCCGACACCGTGCAGCCGTGAGCCCGACGGGGCGGCTTCCAACGCCAGCCGGAACAGGCGCGCCGCATCGAGGCGATGCACAGCCGGCCAGCGGTTGGACCCGTCGCCGATGTAGGCGGAGACGCCCTTCTCGCGAGCAATGCCGATCAGCGCCGGGACAAAGCCATGATCGCCAAGACCGTGCACGGACGGTGCGAGACGGACGACCGAAGATCGCACCCCGCGCTCAACCAGCGCGATCGCGGCCTTCTCGGAGTGCCGCGGTGTATGGATCGGCGTGTCTTCTTCCGTCCCGAGACGTCCCGGCGAGAGCATGAGCGTCCCCGAGGTGACGACGAATGGTTTGTCGGAGCCCTCAAGCGCTGCTCCGATGGCTTCGATCGCCTGCCTATCGGTCTCGGCGGCGGCCGCATAGTTCGAGAAGTCGTGAATGAAGGCAAGATGGATGACACCGTCCGCAGCGGCAGCGCCATTTTGCAGGCTGTCGAGGTCATCTAGGGCACCGCGATGCACCTCCGCTCCGGCGGCTTTCAATGCTGAGGCCGCCTTGTCGGAGCGGGCAAGCCCGATGACCTGATGCCCTGCAGCGAGGAGCTCGTCAACAACAGCAGATCCGATGAATCCGGTGGCTCCGGTGACAAAAACACGCATAATGAATACCTCCTAATATGAAATCATTACTTTCAAGTGAAATGGTAAAGTATAGAGTGCACTCTATAGCAATACAGTTTGAATCAATGTTATAATAAAAATATGAAAAATAAATTTTCGAGCAAACAAGTTTCTGAAGAGACCGGATTAAGCATCCACACATTGCGATACTATGAGCAAATCGGTTTAATTAACGGTGTCGAACGGGACGAAAAAGGATATCGTCAGTATTCGGAGTCCGATATCGCATGGTTTCAAGTTATCAAATACTTTCGGGCAATGGGGATGCCCATTCGGGAGATGCAGCAGTTTGCCGCTTTGAACAATAGTGAAGTCTCCACCATAACAGCACGACGGGAATTCATGGAGACCTATCGCAGCAATGTTATAGATCAAATGAAGGAACTTGAAAACACGCTGGAGAAAATCGATCATAAAATCATTTTTTTCAAAAATCTAGAGAACTCAGAGGGTTAAAAATGATTCAATCCATTGTTCATATCGCTCTAGTTGTAAAAGATTATGATGAGGCAATTGAGTTTTACACAAAAAAGCTGAATTTTACATTAGTTGAAGATACATATCAGCCCGAGCAAGATAAACGATGGGTAGTAGTTTCACCCCCCGGTTCGGTTGGGACTACAATATTATTGGCAAAAGCATCGAAATCTGAACAGGAACCATTCATCGGGAATCAAACGGGTGGTAGAGTGTTCCTCTTTTTAAACACCGATGACTTTTGGAGAGATTATAATGAGATGGTTTCGAGGGGAATAGAATTTGTTAGAGAACCTAAAGAACAACCATATGGAATGGTTGCCGTATTTAAGGATTTATACGGGAATTTATGGGATTTGCTGGAGTTAAATGAAGATCATCCGATTTCTAAACGAATGAAGTAACGAAAAAAGGAGCAGTTTGCCGCGGCGGCAGGCTGCTCCTTTTTTTTGATGAATCGGGCAGGGCAGCGGGACTGGTCAAGAGCGGATAAGCCTGTTCAACGCAGCTACTCCCGTACTTTTGAAGAGGGATTTTTTGCTTGTTTGGACGCCGCCATTGCCTCCACTCCTGCCAACAGGAGATCTGTACCGAACTTGAAGTGACGATCCGTATCGACGCAAGCCGCAATATCAGGGGCAACTTCAACGAGCCAAGGATATTGTTGTTGCGGAAGGCCTCCATAGAACTCCAGCAATTTAGCCCCCCATACCCGGCGCTCTTCTTCCGAGCCTTGTACGAAACCATCTCCCGTTACAACCAGAGACACCACTTGATTTAGCAAATGTTCAAAAATCAAGAATGCTTCTTGGGGCTCGAAGCCGGCGCTGCGGAGGATGCCAATCGAAGTATCGAAAATCTTGAGCCTGTTCGTAGAAGGCAGGGATCGCCTGGACAGCAAGCTTCTGCCCGATGGGTGCACGAGCAGCACCCGGCGCAGAGCGTAAAGCAACCCCCTCACCTGTTCCCGCCAATCCGCCTCATTTACTGCCGAGGTATCGAAAGAAGCCAGCATATGTTCGGTCATAGCGTCTAAAAGGTCATCCTTATTGCGCACATGCCGATAGATTGCCATGGGTGTTACGCCGAAATCGTGGGCTAACCGCCGAAAACTGACCGCTTCGATTCCTTCCGTATCCGCAATATTCAATGCCAGCCCCACGATAGCCTCTCGACTAAGGCGGACAGGGCCTTTCCGATTATGGGTACCTTCAGGTTTTTGATCATTGTTATTGTGGACCACAGTTCGACGCCCCCGAAAGAAAAAGTGTAACAATATTATAACACAGGAAAGTTGACAGGTATACGCCGTATACTTATAATACCATGTATACAGTGTATACATTGGAGTATGAGGAGTTGATCGCGAAATGAAATTCCGCAAAATTAGCCCACTGGCGATACTTTTTAGAAGTAAAAGAAAACGCAGATTTACTTTGCTGGCAATCGCGGCCGTTTTAACGCTGATCGTTAGCTCAGGGTTTGTGCTTTATCAGCCGTTGATGGTTGCTTCGGGTTATACCAGCAAAGAAGTTTGTTCCGGAACCTTTGTTTCGGGCATGGATTCCAACCAGGTTTACGCGGACATGGTCAAGCCTGAAGGGGCCATCAGTCTCATCAGCAGTTTGATTCACATCAACGTTGACCATGAAAAGCTGGATGTAACAACGACAATCGCAGGACTTTATAAAACACAGGCGGTGTACGGCGATGGGATGGGATGCATGTTGGTGCATACACCCGAGGACGTTACTCTGGCTGCAACTGCTGATTCTAGTTCCACAGCCGGCCCATCGGATTCGCTAGCTCCTGAAATAGCGGGACCCGCCGTGGTTGTGCCTAGGAACGAACAACTTGCCGCCGCGCTCGACCGAGCTTTTGCAGAGCGTGAGCAACCGCCTTATATTCGTACCCAAGCGATCGTTGTGGTCAAAGACGGAAAAATCGTGGCCGAGCGTTATGCTCCCGGCATAGACGTGGACACGCAATTATTGGGATTCTCGGCGACAAAATCCGTCACCAACGCGCTGATCGGCATTCTGGTCCGGCAGGGAAAACTGAATGTCGACCAACCCGCACCTATTGCAGCATGGCAAAATGACAACGATCCGCGTCACATGATCACAACAGATGAATTGTTGCGGCAAACAAGCGGACTCGCTCTTAAACAAACCAGTACAGGATTCGATCCTGCGTCCAGAATGGTATTTCTCGAGCGAGACATGGCGGGCTTCGCCGAGAAGGCCAAACTAGCTGCTGCGCCCGGAACCGAATGGGCTTATACCGACGGCAACTTTATACTTCTCTCGCGCATTATCCGCGACGCCGTCGGTGGCCAGGCCTCAAGTGTCAGACAGTTTGCACAGCGTGAGCTTTTCGGGCCGACCGGCATGAAACACGTGACGCTGGAGTTTGATGCGACTGGCACGCCGAACGGTGCTATGTCTATGTTAGCATCTGCGCGTGATTGGGCTCGTTTTGGGCTCTTGTATCTGAACGACGGCGTGGTAGGTACCGACCGCATCCTGCCGAAAGGGTGGGTTAAATACTCGTCCTCGCAGACGCTTGACACCGGCTATGGAGCTGGCTTTTGGATTAACCTTGCTGCGAGTGGCAAAGCGCCGTATGGTCTTCCATGGGGGATGCCCCATGTGCCCGATGATGCATTTTTCGCCATGGGCAATATGGGGCAGCATGTTGTAATCGTACCGTCCCAGCATCTGGTCGTGGTACGATTGGGCATGTCATCTCATCCGGATGGTCTTATCGCTGGAGCCGACCGGCTAGTTGCCGATGTGATCGCGGCGCTTCAACAACAATAAATATGATTTAACATACGAAAAAAAGCCAGGTCATCTAGCAGTCCACGGCCATGACCCAGCTTTTTTACCTCATAAGAATGTTAGCGAAAGGGCGATCCGATTCGTACTAAATTTTGTTGTAAGACATTATTGCCTGTCTGCAGTTTTACCCCGGTTTTGGATGATCTGCCCAATCCGAAACAATTAGTCACCAAATCAGTAGTTGTAGGCACAGTTATTCTAACTTCATATTGGGTTATCGAAGGTTTAATAGCCACAAGAACATTAACGGTTGTGTTTGGTGGAATTGTACGCCTTCTTTTTACAATAATAATTGGTTTGCCGCTAGTCCAGTCGATAACTTGTACAATTACAGTCCTGGTTCTTAATTTGTTTAAATTAGCTATAATTGTCGCAGCAGTGTCAGTGCCGCCATTTCTAAACAGAACCCCTGTCGATAAAACAGGATCTTTTTTGGGTTTCACATTATTTGACAATATAATCCCTCCTCCCTGTTATATGTTATGGGATGAGGACATTAAGCGTTATGGATATACAAACAGAAAAAAGCGGAACTTGTAAAATCGCCCTGGAAGATGGGTCGTTGCTGCAAAATCAAGCTCGTTACGGAGGCAAAAACTTGCTGTTGCAGACAGAACGTCGAACCGCAGGGGGGCTGGGAGAAAGAATAGTATTACGTTTGAGACAATCCGGCTTGAGCTTAAATATGGTAAAATGAAATCAACCATTGTTCGTCTGATGCAATGAATGAAGGAGGGGTTGCGATGCAATGGCAGGAAGTAAGAGAACTGTTTCCGAATCAATTTGTTTTGCTGTCCATTCTTGACTACCGAGAAGAAGACGGGAAGAAAATCGTAACGGAAATGGCTCCTGTTCGGGTCATACCAGAAAAGAATGCTAACAGGGAATTCTTTAATGTGAAGCCGCGACAGCTTGTTTATCATACTTCTAACGAGGAGTGCATCATCTATCTACGCAACGACCCGCTTGTGAGGATGAGGCGTAATATATGAAGATTCATTATGATGGAAATCTTCTAACGATTACGCTTTCTGTAACTTATCGTGGGAAAACGATGCAAATCGCAGATGTTATCGTGGATACGGGCTCATCCCACACTATATTCAGCCCCGATGTGCTGGAGCAGATCGGAGTCACCTACGAAAATGGAGACCCCGTTTACGAGGCTTACGGGATTGGCGGAACCGTACCGTTTTATACTAAAATCATGGACGAAATTATCATTGATACCCTGAAAATCAAGCAGATTGAAGTCGATGTAGGGATGCTGCCTAAATCTCATAAGGGTTTGCTTGGCTTGGATA
Source organism: Paenibacillus sp. sgz302191 (assembly GCF_057749925.1). Lineage (NCBI taxonomy): Bacteria > Bacillati > Bacillota > Bacilli > Caryophanales > Paenibacillaceae > Paenibacillus > Paenibacillus sp. sgz302191. Next base: position 264,550 of record NZ_JBYLHY010000004.1, on the reverse strand, counting down.
TTTTGAGGGTAAACGGTTTTGTGGTGGATATGGACAAGCTGGAACTGAGGTTACCTGAATCAGCGGAACAAGTTCAATCCTCATGACCCTTTATGCAACCCCCATTTTGCCGAGGCGGTGAGCTCTCTGAAACCGGAGCTTTTGAGCCTCCTAAGAATCGAATCAGCGGCAGTCATGGACGCGAAAATGAGGTCCTAGACTGCCGCTGTTTTATTGAACTGATGATTAGTTAACTGTGGATAGGTGGAAATGGTCGGCATGGTCGGCACGAACTTCAATTTTCGTGCTGGTCAAGCCATGGTTTTTATAGAAAAGCACCTTGGAAACGCTCGAGTTGGCAACAGCAATTTCGAGGAATTTCTTCTCTTCGGCAGCCGACATTCCCGAATTGCGTATGTCAACCGACTTTCCGTCCTGATGGCTGCTGTGCTCCGGTGTGTCTGCGCCGTCAATTAAGCTCGCGTCGTTAATTTCCAGCTTCTTGCTGTATACGTTGTAGAAGCTTAGTGCAACTTGATCGAGCGTCGTTTTCGCCGAACTCGTCACGTAGCTATGATCAAGCTTGTAGGTGCTGTCTCCGGAAAGACCGCTGGCGGTATCATTATAGTTAATATAGTAGGATGTATTGCCCACGCGTACATATCCTTTCGGCGAGGAGCCTATTGCGGCATGCATGGCATTTCGGCTTCCCGCGCCGTAGATGCCGTCGGCGCTCAAGCCTTTCACTCGCTGGAACACCATCAGGTTGTCCTTTGTGGTTTGGTCAAAGTAATTATCCGTGCTTGTAATTTTAGCAACGCCTGTGAAATGGCTTTCATTGCTGCCGAAGGCTCTCCATGCTTTCAGGTTGTTCTTCAATACACCGATTTGCGCGTGTGTTTGTCCGAACGAATAAGAGGACTGGTAGCTAACGCCATAGAAACTGTTGGAACTGGCTGTACCTACGGCTGCGACGTTCGAATGACCCGCTAACGCGAAGGCACTGGAAGCGAACGCTACAGCAGTCGTGCACGAAACCGCAAACGCTACGAATAATTTACTCTTCAATTTCATCAATATCACCCTCCCAAATTGTTGTGGCATTTCTCCGAATATACGGAAGTAGATTGGAAATCTTTCAATCTACTTCCATTATCATACTATAGAATGGTAATTTTTGTAGAAAAATAGATTCAATAATATGTAAATTTATTTTGAAGCACATTTTCAAGACATTCCGCCAATCCGGTATTATGAGGGCCAGAAAAGTCGCTTTTTTTGTTTGTTGACTATTTAGATAATTGGTACAATAGTGTTATAAAGCTATGACTGCGATGAATCCGGCAAGACATGATTTATTGAACCGGCAGCCGGACTTTAATCGTTATGAAAAGGAGTATACACACTATGCAAAATCCGCAGAGCAAAAGCGCGCTGTTGGTCATGGATATGCAAAACAGCGTCGTATCGCGTTTCGTAGAAAACGAGAACGCACTGCTTCCGTTCCAAAAGGCCATTGAAGCCGCACGCAGGCACGCCATCCCGGTTATTTACGTACGGGTCGCATTTCGCGCAGGTTATCCCGAGATTAGTCCTAGAAACAAAATGTTCGCGGGTATTTCCAAGCGGGCCGGAACAGCGGCCACGGAGACGCCGATACAAATTCACGAATCCGTGCAGCCCCGGCCGGACGAGCCGATTGTGACAAAGTTTCGAGTTAGCGCGTTCACCGGGAGTGACCTTGAGGTCATCCTTCGGTCCAGCCAAATCGACACGCTCATTCTCAGCGGTATCGCCACAAGCGGAGTCGTTCTATCGACTTTACGGGAAGCGGCGGATAAAGACTTTACCCTTACGGTGCTTTCCGACGCATGTATCGATGCCGACCCCGAGGTTCATCGCGTTCTAATCGAGAAGGTGTTCCCCCTTCAGGCCGATGTATTCACTGTCGACGCGTGGGTGGACTCTTTAAATTAGGGCAATTCCTAGTTTAGGGATTGTGACTTTTTTCACGATCCGGGCAGGGGTAAGGCCTTCAGCAACCTTCTTTTTGTCAATCGCTGAAATTTACCTGCTTTTAAATAGCATATAAGTATCATATAATAGTAGATATCTTAATCAATAATTAATAGTGTTACACTATAATCAGGTTATAATTAATGCAGAAAGGGTGCGTGACTAGGTCGCACCCTGCCTTGCTGTGGAGCCTAAGCAAGAACGCCTTCATCTTTTCTTCAAATATCAGCGTGTAAGGACGGTAAACATGAGCAACAGACAAACCAAAACAGACGTTATCTTAATTGGTGCCGGAATCATGAGTGCGACTTTAGGGTCACTGCTGAAAGAATTAGTGCCGGACTGGAAAATTACAGTGTTTGAGAGGCGCGCAACCGCAGGAGAGGAAAGCTCTAACGAATGGAATAATGCGGGAACGGGGCATTCTTCACTGTGCGAGCTCAACTACACCGTCGAAAAAACAGACGGATCCGTAGATATTAGCAAAGCTATAAAAGTGAATGAAGAGTATCAGGTTTCAAAGCAGTTTTGGTCTTATCTTGTAAACAGCAAGCTGATACGTAATCCGCGGGACTTTATCGCGCCGGTGCCTCATATGAGTTTTGTACAAGGCGAAAATGATGTAACATTTTTGAAAAAACGGTTTGAAGCACTGTCTAACAATCCCCTGTTTCAAGGAATGGAATTTTCCGATGACCCGGAAAAACTGATGGAATGGATCCCGCTTATGATGAAAGACCGGACATTGAATTCACCTATAGCGGCAACAAGAATCGAGTCCGGGACGGATGTCAACTTTGGCGCTTTAACGCGCTTATTGTTTGATCACTTAAAGAGTAAAAGCGTCGATATAAAATTCAAACACAATGTCGATGATATTAAACGTACTAGCGACGGCTTGTGGGATTTGAAAATACGGAATGTCGATACCGGCACCGTCGAACGCCATACTGCAAAATTCGTCTTTATCGGCGGCGGGGGCGGAAGCCTCCATTTGCTGCAAAAATCCGATATTCCTGAAGGAAAGGGTATTGGAGGATTTCCGGTAAGCGGAGTATTTATGGTGTGTCAGAAACCGGATATTGTAGCGCGGCATCATGCCAAAGTATACGGCAAAGCTCCGGTCGGCGCTCCTCCAATGTCTGTTCCGCATCTTGACACAAGATTTATCGATAACAAAGAATCGTTGTTATTTGGGCCGTTTGCCGGCTTTTCGCCAAAGTTTTTGAAATTCGGTTCGATGTTCGATTTGATAACTTCCGTAAAACCGCATAATCTCGTAACAATGATGGCGGCAGGCGTAAAAAACATGTCATTAACAACATACCTGATCAAAGAAGTTATGTTATCGAAAGAAAAGCGGATGGAAGCTTTACGGGAATTCGTCCCGAACGCCAAAAGCGAGGATTGGGATTTGCTGGTAGCGGGCCAGCGTGTGCAAATTATCAAAGATACTGCTGACGGCAAAGGAACGCTTCAATTCGGTACGGAAGTGATTAGTGCCGCTGATGGCTCGATAGCCGCATTGCTCGGCGCTTCTCCGGGGGCTTCAACCGCCGTTTCCGTCATGCTTGAGGTCATAAATAAATGCTTCCCGCAGCATATAAAAGCGTGGGAACCGAAAATAAAAGAAATGATTCCTTCTTATGGCTTGTCATTGTTGAAAAACCCGGAGCTTATCAACGAAATTCATACTTCAACAGCGCGGAATCTCGGTCTAGTCAATGAACTGCAACCTGTCTAGTAAACAGTATAAAATATAACTTAGAAGCGTCCGGAAATCCGGGCGCTTTTATACCATACGTGGATGTGCACCCCTTTTCAGGCTTCCCGCCTAATATACCGAGGAACAAGGTCAATTCCATTTTAAAAACCAACGGTTGGGAGGACAGGCCGTGAACAAAGAAGAGCAGGTCATAATGGGTTTCAGGGACTTATTAAACAAGATGGTTTACCTTAATAAGTTTAAGATGGAAGACAGTCTTAAGGGCTATAAGCCTTCTGAAGTACATTGTATCGAATACATTGGAAGAAATGCAGATTCCAACGTGACAAAACTTGCGGAGGCCTTTTATATGACTCGCGGTGCCATAAGTAAAATAACTAAGAAGCTCATAAAAAAAGGCCTTATCGAAAGCTACCAGAAGCCGGATAACAAGAAAGAAATCTATTTTAGGATTACTGAGCAAGGGGAAGTGATTTATAAAATCCATGAGGAACTGCACAAAGAGTTTCAAGAGCGGGATAAAGCTGTATTTGAGCAGATAACCGAGGAACAATTTGATAGTATGCTTAGCTTCATGGAAAAGTATAGCAGGCATTTGGATGCAGAAATAAAGAAACAGGGTATAGATATTAAGTCGGAATAAATTTGAATAATGAAAATGAAACCACAAGCAGCCGGGCTCTATTGAGAACAGGCTGCATTTTTATTGTTATTATTTTGTTGACAAGGAAACAAAATAGCAATACAATAAATTTGTTTCCAAGGAATCAAAATCATAACTTTTGAGGGGAGAATTTAAATGTCCATATCTAGATCACACAATGAACAGAACACAGAACAAACCGTAGATAAACACGCTTTAATCTTCGGTCTTATCTCTGTGTTTCTTTGCGGAATAGGCTTCAGTATCATAACACCTGTCGTCCCATTCTTAGTGCAGCCTTACACAAGCAATCCGGGAGAACAAGCTATAGTTGTTACGCTGCTGACCTCTGTTTATGCAGTCTGCGTGTTTTTTGCGGCTCCTGTACTTGGAGCTTTGAGCGACAAATATGGCCGTCGTCCATTGCTCTTAGTATGCCTTTTGGGTTCTGCAATCGGGTACTTCGTTTTTGGCATAGGAGGAGCGCTATGGGTACTATTTGCCGGGCGCATAATAGAAGGTATAACAGGCGGGAGCATAAGCACTATCTTCGCATATTTTGCAGACATCATCCCTCCGGAACAGAGAACCAAATACTTTGGATGGGTGAGTGCGGTTGTAGGTGTAGGCACCGTCATTGGCCCAACTCTAGGCGGATTACTTGCCAAGTTTGGTTATTCTGCGCCCATGTATTTCGGAGCAATCATAACTTTATTGAACGTTGTTTATGGAATCTTATATATGCCTGAGAGCCTTGACAAGAACAATAGACTGAAAGAGATTGCCTTTGTAAGACTGAATCCATTTACACAGCTTGCAAACGTACTTTCCGTGAAAAACTTAAAAAGGCTGCTTGTCTCAGCGTTCTTACTTTGGATACCTAACGGATCTTTACAGGCGGTTTTTTCACAATTTACAATGGATACTTTCAGTTGGAAGCCTGCACTAATCGGACTTATGTTTTCAATTATGGGCTTCCAAGACATCATTTCACAAGGTTTCATAATGCCAAAGCTTTTGATAAAACTTAGTGATAAACAGATAGCAATTCTTGGAATGGTTTCGGAGATTATAGGCTACAGTCTTATTGCAGCATCGGCTTTGTTCTCATTCTATCCTCTTTTTATCGCTGGAATGTTTATATTTGGTTTTGGCGATTCGATCTTTGGGCCTTCATTCAATGGGATGCTCTCCAGGTCTGTCGGTTCTAGTGAACAAGGAAGGATTCAAGGAGGCAGCCAATCTATTCAGGCTTTAGCAAGAATGATTGGGCCTATCATTGGAGGTCAAATCTATGTATCACTTGGTCATGCCGCACCCGCTTTTATGGGGATGATCCTTATAGCAGCAGCAATACTGGTTTTGTATAAGGGTACGCAGGCATATGAGGATGGTTAGCAGTAGAGTGCAATAATAGTCAGCCGCCTTTTCAGTTACAAGCGGCGGCTTGACCGACTAAGGCGGACTGTGGCAGTATGTATAGAGATAAAACAACGAATGGAGAAGTCAATACGATGTCAAACTTGCCCAATTGCCCGAAATGCAATTCAGAATACACATACGAGGACGGAAGCTTGCTGGTATGCCCGGAGTGTGCCCATGAGTGGACCTTAGAATCCGGTTCCGAAAATAGCGAAGACGAAAAAATCGTTAAAGATGCCAATGGCAATGTTTTGCACGATGGCGATTCGGTTACCGTCATTAAAGACCTGAAAGTAAAAGGAACGTCGTTGGTCGTCAAAATAGGCACCAAAGTAAAAAATATTCGTTTGATTGACGGCGACCATGATATTGACTGCAAAATTGACGGGTTCGGGGCAATGAAATTAAAATCGGAGTTTGTAAAAAAGATATAGCTTCGGCTTCTCGTTGAAGGGACTTCCTTAGGTTGCAGAACCTGGGAAAGTCCCTGCCCTCCACTTCAAAAACATGCTAGTCACAAAAAGCCCCTGCTTCTAAAAGCGAAGCCGGGGCTCTTTCATATAAAAAATCAATTACGCGCCAACAGCAGGCTTACGTTCTGAGATATAGCAGGCAATTCCTAAAATCAGCGCAAGTCCTACAAGCACGGCACCGACCCAAGGGAGGGAAGCGATGGACAGTTGGGTTATAACCGATCCTCCGATGAAAGCGCCTGTTGCATTTCCAAGGTTGCCGGCTGAATGACTGGCGGTAGAGGCTAATGCCGGCGCGGACTGGGCTAAGCTCATAATACGCACCTGCATCCCCGGGAATACGGCGAAGGAAGCGGCTCCCCAAAGGAAGATGGTCAATACCGCGGCAGCGGGGCTGTGAACGGTAAAAGTAAACATAGTAAGGAGGACGCATGTTATGAAGTAAATTCCAAGTATGGAAGGCATCAGTTTCCAGTCCGCCAGCTTGCCGCCGATCATGTTACCGGCGGTCACTCCGCAGCCGAACAGAACCAGGATCCAGGTGACGTTATGTTCGGTAAAACCGGTAATTTGCACAAGCAGCGGGGTAATGTAAGTAAATACGGCAAATAGGCCGGCATTGCCTAACGCAGTGATCAGCAGGAATACAAGAAGCTTGGGATTCGCAAGGGCGGAAATCTGCTGAACAATACCGGCGGACTTGTCTTGCCGGATTTGCGGTATGAAGATTAGTATGCCGACCAATGTCACGGCACCCATAACGCCAATCGTCCCGAACGAGGCGCGCCATCCCAAATGCTGGCCGATAAATGTCCCCAACGGGACACCGATAATATTTGCAATGGTGAGACCGGCCATCATGATAGATACGGCTCCGGCCCTTTTGTCCGGGGCGACAAGGCCGGAGGCAATAACGGCCCCGACTCCGAAGAAAGTCCCGTGAGTCAATGCCGTGATCACACGAGCCCCCATCAGAACGGCGTAGTTCGGGGCGAGCACGGAGAGTACATTTCCGAGGATAAATAAAACCATCAATAGACATAATAGTTTCTTTTGCGGAATTTTGTGGGTAAGCACCGTCAGAATTGGGGCTCCTACGGCTACTCCAAGCGCATACATCGTAATGAGCTGTCCTGCGGCCGAGATGCTGACATTCAAATCTTCGGCCACATTAGGCAAAAGACCCATGATGACAAATTCAGTCATTCCAATCGCAAAAGCTCCCATAGTTAAAGAGAGTAACGAGATGGGGAACGATTTTTTAGCAGTTTGTTTCATGATATTGCTTTGGGATAATTCCATGATGTTATTTTCACCTTTCCGCTTTGTTGGCTGAAGCTTTAAACAGCCCGTACCATATTATTTAACTTTCACAGCGAGTAATCAAGGTATTTTGTCGAAAGTTCCAAAAATCTTAACATGAACCGCGCATCCGTCTGCATAAAATGGAAAAAAGAAAAGACCCTCCTTTATATTAGGAAGGCCTTCAATTTATAACGATTCTTTAATGACGCGTTTGTAGAACAGCACCGACAAAAGCCCGAAGATGGAGTATAACGCCGTATACAGCAGCATGACGATCACCATCGGCGTCCATAGCTCGGTACCGAAGAAGAACCAGCCGGATTTGACGGCAAAATAGCTGTGGAGCAGTCCGACGATTAACGGTATGCCGAAGTTAAAGAGCTGCTTGATCTGAATGCCCCGGAGCAGATTTCCTTGGGTGAAACCGAGCTTCCGCAAGATGGTGTAGCTCGGTTTCTCTTCTTCTCCTTCGTCCATTTGTTTGAAGTACAGAATACAGCCCGAGGTAATCAGGAAGGTCAGCCCCAGGAATCCGACGATGAACATGATCAGCCCCATGGTGCCCTTCTGACTTGCAACGATTTCCGGCTGGGAGTAATAGCCCTGTTTGTCGCCGAAACCCAGTTCGTTAAAGATTTTGCTTGCTTTGTCAAGCAACGACGGATCGGCAATGTCGATACCGAAATAGACGGAGCTTTTCTTTTGAATATCCGGCTTCAAATCCCCGGCTAACCGCTCATAGACCGTACGATCCACAATCGCTGCCGGCACGCCGCCCGAAAAATACAAAGATACGACGGCGTCTTTTTTTACACCGATTAGTTTCTGCGCAATGGTTTGCGACTTCCCTTTAAGTTCAACCTGCCCTGTTGTCTTGATCGCCATAAATTGCATCAATGCGTCACTGGAACCGGTAAACAGCGTCTCTTCAGGAGTAACATCCGCGCCCGGAACCGTATCCTCGCTGACGACAGGGATGATCATCCTATCTCTGTCGGCTTCGGTCAGCTTCGATTCGGTGATCTGGGACATATCGGCATTCACCTGAATAACGTCCCGCCGGGTTGTCTTATACTCGATGAGCTCCTTGTCGAGCGCTTGGGTGAATTTCGCGGCATCATCAGCGGATAGGATGGAAAAATGGTTGGGCACGCTTTGCCGGGACAGCTTTTCCGCCGAATAGTAAGAAATAAAGCTAAGGGACAGCAATCCGATTGCAAGCGCCGAGACGGTTGTTATAATCGTCAGCAGCAGGGCGTTTGATTTCATTCGGAACATGATGGACGAAAGGGACAGCACATCGTTGAGCGATAAATAACCGCCTTTGCTTTTGCGGATCGCATTGAATATAAAGCTGACGGAACCCTTATAAAACAAATACGTTCCGATGATGACGGATCCCAGAATCAAGATCATGGCAAGGAACAACTGGTTCATATTTACGAAATCGCCGCGGAATAATCTGGTGGATACATAATACCCCAGCAAAACAAAGCCAATCCCGAGCAGTCCGATGAGCATTTCGAACAGGGACATTTGCTTGATTTTGTTCTCGGTGGTGGATACGGCGCGGAACAGCGACAAAATGCTCTGGTTCCTAATGAACATAAAATTCATCATCATAATAAGCAAATAGATGGCCGCAAATACGATGAGAGTCTGAATCATGGCGGCGGATGAAAAGTTTAGGGCTGCTCTGGCGTCCACGCCTATCACCTTGAATAAAATCATCAGGATGAGCCGCGAGGAGGAGAACCCGACGAAGATGCCGATCAGCATGGAACCAAAATACAGGATCAGGTTCTCGCTGCTCAGGATCCGGAATATTTTTCCCTTGGTCAATCCGATCAATTGAAACAGCCCGATCTCCTTGCTGCGCCGCTTGATGAAGATTTTGTTGGCATACAGCAGGAAAATGGCCACGATGGCAACAAGCAGCACCGACGCCGCGCCGAGAGCGGCAGCGCCTTTTATAGATCCCTTGTACTCGTCCATAGCCGGATCGTACTGCAGGGTGACAAAGGCGAAATAGAGCGCGACGCTAAAGATGAGCGCGAATACGTACAAATAATAATTTTTAAGATTCTTCTTCAAATTGCGGTAAATCAGGTCGGTAATGCTCATGCCTGGACACCGCCCAGTACGCCTTGCGTCTTGATAATGTCATTGAAGAAGGCTTGCCTGGATTCCTCGCCCTTGATCAGCTGCGTGTAAATCTGCCCGTCTTTGATAAAAACGACTCTGCTGCAATAGCTGGCCGCTACGGGATCATGCGTAACCATGACGATCGTTGCCGTTATCTTCCGATTGAGTTCGCTTAGCTTGTGCAGCAGATCGGAAGCGGATTTCGAGTCCAGCGCACCTGTCGGTTCATCTGCAAAAATGATGCCGGGCTCATGAATAAAAGCGCGGGCGGCCGATGTCCGTTGCTTCTGCCCGCCGGATATTTCATTCGGGTATTTGTCCTTGAGTTCATAGATACCGAGCTCTGTCGCTACGATTTGAAATTTCTGATCGGCTTCTTTCCTGGATACGTTCCTGATCGACAATGGCAGCAGCACGTTTTCTTTCACCGTCAGCGTATCCAGAAGATTATACTCCTGAAAAATAAAGCCGAGATGCCGCTTTCGGAATTCGGCAAGCTCCTTTTCTTTCATTCCCGTGAATTCCTTGCCTTCGATTTTGATGCTCCCGCGGCTGATATGATCAATCGAAGAGAGCACGTTCAGGAGAGTCGTTTTCCCTGAGCCGGATGCGCCCATAATGCTGACGAACTCGCCTTTTTCCACGCTAATGTCGATGCCTTTCAGCACTTCCTGTTTATTGAACTTGTTGCCGTAGCTTTTATAAATTTTATTTGCTTCCAAAATAGCCACTTCGATCACTCCTTCAGCTCATGCTCTCATCATACTCGAACAGGCCCGCCCTTTTCCTTCGATTCGCCGAACAAAGCGCAAAAGCATGTGACAATTTTGTCACATGCTTCTTACGTCTATAAAATCATTTTTTTTCGGAAAAGTTAGCGTGAAGGCGGTGCCTGTTTGAGGCTTGGAGTCCACATCGATGCGGATTAACAGGGAGTCGGCAGCTTTGCGTGTCAAATAGAGTCCCATTCCGGTTGCCGCGCTGTCCGTATGCACAGCCGTCGACGTAAATCCTTTGTCAAAAAGCCGCGGCAGGTCCTTCGGGTCGATACCGCGCCCGAAATCCTGAATGCGAAGCCTGACTTGCCCGTCCTTCAGCTCGCTTTCAATGATAATGTCGGAAGCGTCGCTGTATTTCACAGCATTCGTCAGCAGCTGTCTGACGATAAACCCCAGCCATTTCGCATCCGTGAGCACCTCCGGGATTTGCAGCGAGACGTCGAAGCCGATGCCTTTTTGCATACACCAGGATTGCAGCGCTTTGATCTCCTTGTAAATGATCGGTTCCAGCGCAGCCGTCTCGATGAATACATCATTTTTGATGAAAGGGATGCGTCTCTGATGCAGCTGCCGGTCAAGAAGAAGGTGAATGCGAAGCCATTCGTACATCAGCTGCGGCTTGAGCGTCTCGTCGTCCAGGCGCTCGATCATTAATTGCATCGTTGTGAGTGGCGTTTTCACTTCATGAATCCAGGACAGGAGCTCGTCCTTCTCTTGTTCAAGTTCGATCAGATGCAATGAGGATTCTTGCTTATACCGCTCGGTTTGCCGGGCGAGCATGTCCAGCGCCATATTTTCAAACGGACTTTCCGGATCGGCTATGGCGGCTAAATCGCAAGTTTCATCCCAAGATTCCAGGCTTTTATAAAACTTCGTTTCCTTATGGTACCTCACGAACAGAAACACCGTAAAAATAAGCGCCGAAAGGAAGACGATATAAAGGATCGGCAGGAACGGGAGGGACGTATCTACGGCGGCAATAAATAGAACGAGCAGTTGAAGAAACAGGAAGAGGACAATCCAGCTTAGCCGTTCCCTGACGTATTTTCCGATCATAAAAAAGCAGCCTCTTCCGCAGCCATATAGCCTTGTCCCACCTTCGTTTCGATAAAAGCGCCCAATCCGATGTTATCCAGCTTTTTGCGCAGACGGTTGACGTTCACGGTCAACGTATTGTCGCTGACAAAGTGCTCGTTGTCCCACAGGCTCTTAATGAGCTCTTCCCGGCTCACGATGCGATTTTTTTGTTCGATGAGTATTTTTAAAATGAGCATTTCATTCTTCGTCAATTCGAGCGAGCCGTTCTCATTGGCAATGGTGTTCTTGACATATTCAACGGCAGCCCCGCGCCAGGTTCTAAGCTCAATCCGTTCAGTGTTGTAATTGTATACACGGCGGAGGGTAGCCTGGATTTTGGCGATCAGCACCTCAAAGTGAAACGGCTTCTGAATAAAATCGTCTGCACCGAGCTGCATGGACATCACCATATCGGTCGGATGATCGCGCGAGGATAGAAAGATGATCGGCACATTGGAATGGGAGCGGATCATTCTGCACCAATGGAAGCCGTCAAACTTGGGCAGCTGAATATCAATAATGACGAGATCGGGCTTAATTTCAGTAAACTCATGGATCACTTTGCTGAAATCCCGGACTCCATGTACGTCATAGGTCCACTTCAGGAGCCGTTCCTTAACTTCATGAAACAAGGTTATATCGTCTTCAATCAGCATAATTTTGAACACTGGGAGTCACCACACTTTTTGTAATCGGCAGTTTATTCCCAGTGTATAGCAAAACTCAGGCAAGCGCTATCTTAGACCACAAATGTTACACCAGCGTCGAACCGCCGTCTACGACTACGATCTGTCCGGTGGAATATTTTTCGCGCATTAAGTACAGATACGCCTCGGCTGCGTCTTCCGGTTCTCCCACCCGGCCAACAGGGAGGGTTTTTCCGACGTTCTCATACATCGCGTTCCGGTCTTGTTCGGGAATGCCGTCCCACAGTTCCGTACGCATGAGCCCGAGACAAACGGCGTTGACGCGCAGCGGGCCGAGCTCGACGGCCAGCGCCCTGGTCAGTGCCTCAATAGCGCCGCATATGCTGGCCGCGACCGTCAAGCCTTTTTGCGGCCTGGCTCCGGCGGCGCCGGAAGTCAAAGTGATGGAGCCGCCCTGTCTCATGTTCTTACTGCCGTACTTAGCGGCCATGAATGCCCCCCAGTACCGCAGGTTGAAACACCGGCGCGCCGCGTCCACATCCATTGCGCTGAGGCTTTCGACTTGCAAGGATTCGCCGGCCGTGAAAACCAAGTGGTCGAATTCGCCGATTTGGTCGAATAATACGCGAATCTGATCCTCATTCGTGAGATCGGCCGCATGTCCTTCCGCGCCGTGGGGAAGACGCGAGATGGCCGCGTCAACTCTTTCTTTTCGGCTGGATACTACGACTACGGACGCCCCTTCCCGCGCTGCGGCTTCGGCTGTCGCGAATCCGACTCCTGACGTTCCTCCAAGGAGGATAACACGCTTGCCTTTCAATGTGCTGCTGCGTTCGTTCCGGTCTGGTTTTATCATACAATCTCCCTCGTTATTCGTTATGTTTTTCAGCTTTAGGCTTCGGCTCCGTTCCTCCTTCACTACGGGCGACAAGTCGATTATAATTTGAGTTGTAACTGACAAACAGGTCTGCATTTATAGTATTATTCGGGATACTGCTATAAATTCTATTACGATGGGAGAGGTGAGGTGGCATCGTTATGAATAATGAAAGAAGACGAAAAGAACTGGCCGATTTCCTCCGAACCCGCCGCGAACGTTTATCTCCGCATGAGGCGGGACTGCAGGCTGGAGCCTCGCGCCGCCGTACGCCTGGCTTAAGGCGGGAGGAAGTGGCAAGCTTATCGGGCATTTCCTTGCCCTGGTACACCGCACTGGAGCAGGGGCGGGATATTCAAGTGTCGGAGCAAGTGCTGGAGAGTCTGGTCCGGGCACTTCGGCTCAGCAACGACGAACGCAACCATCTTTTCGTTCTGGCGAACCCTTCTCTGCTTCCGAATGCAGCGGCTGACGAATCCGTTCCTCCGGCTCTGCAGCAGATTCTCGACAGGTTGGGAACCTACCCGGCCTATGTCATCGACAAACGCTGGAACGTTTCCGCATGGAACCAAATGGCAAGCACTTTATGCGGGGACTTTCAACAACTAGAAGAAATCGAGAAAAATATGCTTTGGCGCGTCTTCGTGCTGGAGAAAAATAAAGCTCGCATCGCCAACTGGGATAATGTCGCAACCCTGCTGCTGGCCCATTTCAGAAGCCGGTATGCCTTGCACATGAACGATCTGTGGTATCAGGAATTGGTTAGCAAGCTGTGCGAGAGCAGCGAGGAATTCAGGGAGTGGTGGGGACGGCATGACGTTTCCGGGAATTCGGAAGGAGAACAAGTGGTGCTTCATCCCGAAGCAGGCCGGCTGACATTTCGCTACAATACTTTTGCCGTCTCTGAAAGTGGCGACTTCGTGATGAGGGTATACACGCCAATCGAAAACACCGGAACTAACGAACAATTAGAAGGTTTATTGTAAAAATGAGGGCTTTCCCGCCAAAAGGGAAAGCCCCTTTCGCATAGGTTCTCGGCGGAAGGGGCGATACTCGGTTAGGGCTATGGGAAACAGCGAGCCCCTAACTTGAGGGACAGCCGCTTTTTCTGGGCGCGCACCTATCCTTGTGAGGTCGCGGAACTGAACAAAATGAGCAGGAGACATCGCGGTAGGAAAAAAGCCTGCAAAAGTGCAGGGATTTTCTCTGGAATTGGCTTATTTTGGCGAAAAGCCTGCAAAAGTGCAGGGATTTTCGCTGAAAGTAAACCTGAACCCATGTTCCCGCTGAAAAGCCCGCACAATTGCAGGAATTGTTCGTAGCCAGCGACCAAGGACGCAAATTCATGTATTTTTGCAGGTTTTCTTCGTTGCAGCCAGGCAGTTTGTGGTTATCGCCTTTGATGCGGGGGTTTTTGGGCAGCCTGATTTTTGCAGGCTTTTCGCCAAAATGAACCCTGCTAACGGAAAAAAACCTGCCCTTTATACGAAAATAGACTCAGTAGACCTGAATTATTTTCATTCCGTGGGGTGACGTCCACGGCGTCATGGGGGGCGCAGGTTTTCCCCATGCGCGTAGCTCCCAGTGCACGCTGTATGACCGCGGTCAGTCGACCGACCACACGCGGCCAAGTAAATGTGTCCGCTCAAGCGGCCGAGTTTTGCTTCCAAACTTTATTTGAAATCGTACCCTTGCTGCTCCAGCATCCGTTTCACATCCGGATAATAAATCCGGTTATAGATGGAGGATACGGTTTGGCTCCAGTTTCTGGTTTCTTTTCCATTCGTGCGCTTCTCCATGTAAGCGGAAATCGTCTGATCATATTCATGAATCAGATCCTTCAAGTTCGTGTCGTACCGCTCTTTATGCCAGACTGCCGCTTGCGGCAGACGCGGTTTTTTGGCGGAATGATCGGCAGGGTGTCCGACGACAAGCCCGCTTACGGGGAAAACGTACTCGGGAAGCCCCAGCAGCTCGATCAGCTCCAGCGGCTGCCTTCTCACGCCTCCGATCGGCACAATGCCAAGGCCTAGCGATTCGGCGACGGCAATCGCATTGCCCATTGCCAGACCGACATCCGTCGCTCCTACTAAAATGGATTCCACGCCTTCGGTAATAGCCAGTTGTTCGCCGTTCAATTCCGCCGCGATCTTGGCCCTGTAATAATCCGTGCAAAACACCAGGAACACAGGCGCTTGCGCGATCCAGGCTTGATTGCCGGCCAATTCGGCGATTTTTTCTTTTGTAGCCCGATCCTGGATGCTGATGACAGACACCTGCTGTCCGTTGATGGAGGACGGGGCTGCCTGCACGGAGTCTATAATGAGTTTTAAATCCTGCTCGCTGACCGGTTGATCGGTGTAACTGCGAATGGAGCGGTGATTCGTTAAGGTTTCGTATACGTTGTTCATTGGGTTATCTTCCTTTCAATTCAGTATTATCGATCATCAATAAATGACCAGATTTAATAGTTGATTTTTGCAAATATTTGTTCGAGAGAACCTCTCCCAATCAGGAAGGAGGCTCCTTTAAGCTTTGGCCGCTGCGAATCGCATCGCTGAGCAGTTTCATCGTTTCGAAGGTCTGCTCATGTTTTTTTGCCGGTATGTGCTTGAAAAGATTTTGCAGACACGCTTCCACCGCCGCGGCGATTTGCTGCTGCTCCTGCTCGCCCTTAGGTGTCAAGGACAATACCACGTACCGCCGATCGTTCGAATCGGGTATCCGTGCGACCAGTTCCAGTTCCACTAGCTGCTGCACTTGTCTGCTGAGCGAACTGGTGTCCGTCGCAAGCAATTGGGCGAGATCGTTGAGCGAAATGTTGGGCCGTTTGCTTAACTCATACAAAATATGGCTATGAGCGACCGAAATGCCGCAGCCTTGCGCGCCGTCTTTTTGCAGGGACCCGAATGTGCGAACCAACTGCTGCAAAGTTTCTCTGACTTGGACATATGGAGAGCCAGCGTTCATCGTTATCACCCAAACGCATGATATCATACAATAGTTGATATTTGCAATTAATTAAATTCAGCCAGTTCATACCAAATGGCCGTTCGCATTGCTCAAATCGCTTCGCATCATTGGTTGACTTGCGAGTACCCGCTTTGACAAAATCGGACTCGGGGTCCTCGATATTATATCCATAAATTTCGTCCCGGTATGCAAAGACGGCGTCCAAATCGTTCGAACCTTTTGCAGAACGGCCGATTTTGCCGTCCGGTCAACTAAGGATCGCGGGGTGTCGGCCGAATAAAGCCGGGGGATTACAAATTCTTTGTAATTTCGAGCTATTTCAACCCGGGATTCTATTTCCGCAATATGGTACTTTAGTAGTTATTATGATAGTATGAAATTGTTGCAATTTGTTAAATTTTGCTGATAATTGGAGTGATTAGCGTGGCGTTAATCGATAGAGTCAAGTACGACGGAGCGGCGGACGGAAACTGGTTGGCATACAAATATCCCAGTGAAGATTTGTCTCTTGGCGCACAGCTTGTTGTCGGCGAGGGACAGCTTGCCATTTTCGTCAAAGAGGGCAAAGCTTTGGACGTATTCGGGCCCGGTACCCATACCTTGTCAACGGGAAATATCCCTTTGCTGGACAAGTTGATTAACTTGCCGTTCGGCAGCGAAACTCCTTTTACGGCCGAAGTTTATTATATTAATACAACATTGAATATGAACCTGAAGTGGGGAACCGAGTCGCCGATTCAGATCGTGGATCCGGTGTATCGAGTCAGGATTAATACAAGGGCGAACGGGCAGTACACGATAAGAGTGGATGACTACAGCATTCTGCTGACCCAGCTCATAGGGACGCAAAGAGGCGGAACGACAATAACCGTCCAACATGTACTTTCTAGCTTCAAAGGCATCATCCTGAATAGCGTCGACACGATTCTGGCCCAATACATCATCGAGAAACAAGTATCCGTCCTGGATATCCGCACCAAACAAAGGGAAATCGCGCAGCTTTGCATGGAAGATATGAAAGAGGGATTTTCCACATTCGGCATAGAGTTGGTTAACTTTTTCGTCAACTCTATTAATTTTCCGGACGAAGACATGGAGGTTATCAACGGAATTCTCCAGCGCAAAGCGGAATTCGACATTCTTGGAGATGCCAGATATGCAACGGAAAAACAATTCGAGATCATGAACAATTTTGCCCAAAATGAAGGCACTTCGGCAATGGCTAATGCCGGTCTCGGATTAGGCCTGGGGCTTGGCATGATGGGGCAAGTCGGAAACGTGATGTCGGGTAAATCGAACAACACACTTCGACAGCCGGTGCCGGCGCCTGCGCCTGCGGGACGCGTTCCGTGCAAGCATTGCAGCGCCGTTAACGCGGCGGATGCCAAATTTTGCGCGGAATGCGGCCAAAAAACGCAATCGGCCAAGCAATGTCCGCAATGCAGCGCGGAGAACAAGGAGAACGCCAAATTTTGTTCGGAATGCGGTACAGCCATCGGCACCATTTCCTGCCCGCAGTGCAATCAGGAACTGAAGGCCGGGGCAAAATTTTGCCATGAATGCGGCACATCTCTAGGATAGGGAGTGGATGGACTTGAGTAAGGACCGGTATTTTAAAATACTTGCGAGCGCCGTTGCCGCCTGTGTGCTGCTTCTCATGTTGTTCCTTATTTTTGTCGCAGGGCTGGCGCTCCATTCATTTGCCTCTTTTTGCGTACTGCTCGTTGTCATGTTGATAGGGGCCGCCGAAGTCGTCAGCATCTATCATGTTTTTATGTCGAAAAGATCCTCCTCCGTATTACTTCCCCATAAACTGGCGTTATTTACGGCAACCCAATTGTTTGCTGTCGTTGAGCTCGTCCTGATTGGAATATATATGAGATCCGCTCCGGCAGCGGGCCAAGCGGAGATAGGCGCCAGCTATATTTTGCAGACGTTGCTAGGGGTCGTCTTGTATATTGTGGTGTATGCATCGATCCTGTTTTGGGGCAATCTCGGCAAAAAAGATGCGGATAGCCAAGCGGAACAGAAGGCCGGCACCCGGAATGTCGCGGCAGCTTTGTCCGATATTATTGTTTCGTATAACCAACTGGCCGGGCAGTATCAAAGTCTCGATTTCAGCAAAACCAAACTATTGTTCGATAAGCTGGCTGTCAAATCAAGGGCGTTCGGCGTTTTGGGGCGAGGCGGCCAGGCTGACGCAGAGTGGGACCTGGTTTATTCATGCGAGGAATTGAAGGGGCAGCTTGACCAATATCGGAATCAGGAAAACATTCAACAGGAACATGTAAATGAAATACATCGGAAGACTTCTCAAATCTTGCAAGCGATCCAGGCGCTGGACAGAGCCGGAATTCAGTAGGAGGCAGCTATGGCGAAAATTTTAGTGAATACGTGTCCCAACTGCGGGGCGAACCTGCCGGCGGATTTGAACCAGGTATGCGAATTTTGCGGTACCGCGTATATTCCCAAAACGCTTGCATCCTTGGCGAGGATGGACAGCCAGACCAAACACAAGTACATTACCTCTTACAAGCAAATTCTCGAGGATAACAAGGGGAATATCCCCGTCGCCGTTTCCCTGGCTATGTGCCATATCGATGCGCAAAATTACGAGTTTTCATTTGACATTTTGAAAAAACTGGCCGAGAACGACTGTACGGACCCCAATGTGTTCTATTATATGGCGCTCGCCATGCTTGAGGGGAAAAAACCGCGTGTACTCCGCATGGACCAAGTCCGCAAGGTGGAGTCGTATTTAAACAGCGCCCAAGTGCTGTCCAGCGGCAACGGCTTGTACTACATTTTGCAGGCGGTCATCAAGAGAGATTATTACGAGTATTACTTGTTCAACATGCATCAAGGGGATAGCAGCAAGCTGCTGCTTGAGAAAGCGAACAATTTCAAGCTGGATGCGGAAGAGGTACACCAGATTTTGAAAATCGTCAAGCTGGACGAAAGCGATAGAAATTACTTTGATTCCGTGTTGGCACTTTAGACGAAAGGTGATTCTATGAGCACATTGAAAAATTTGTCGGAGGTTTCTTTCGACGAGCTCCCTTTGACCGAAAAGCTGGCGTATTTGAAGCATGGTTTGACGACAGATGTCCCTGCATTTCATCAAACGGAGCCCGTTTTGAAGAAAAACCGGCTTTTTGATAGTTTGGCCAACAGACCGGTTAGATGCTGGATACTGACAGCTTTGATCTTAAGCGTATTGATTTGGGCGCTCAAGTTGGTTAACAGCATTTCCGATATAGTCGCCATTCTTCTATGGGGCGTCGTGTTTCTGCTGCTGGTCGTCTATTTTATTTGCAAGAAAAAAGTCGACGGTTTGTTTATTCGCTGGAATGACAAGATTATGAAGAAATTCAATCTGGAGTATGAAAGTAAGCTTGAAGCCTACCAAGCCGATCTTGCCAAGCATCAAGAAGAATTGGGCGAGTACAACGCCAGGGAGCTTACGTATGAGCAAGCTGCACGCACTGTAGAGCAGGCGATACATGCCCACGGCGTGAGATTTTGCCGGACGCTGCTGGGGGTCGACGAGACCGAACTAATCGCTCTTCATTACATCAAATCACCGAATCTTAAGAAAGCCTCGAGAAAATACGGCGATCATGAGGTGTATGCATCTTTTCAGGTACAGTACATTTGCATGACGGACACCGAGCTTTACGAGATGAATGGGGAAATCGAATTGTTTAGCGAAGAATTTACCGATTACAGCACATCGAGAATCCTGTATTCGAAAATCAAAAACTCGGATGAAAGACATAACAACTACAATTGTCTGAACTTTTTTGCCGTTACAACCAGCAATAACGATGGCAGCGAAAGTGACGTGATGTACATTCCTTCAGGCAACCTCAGACCCCAGGTTAACTACTATATTCAATCGGTCACTTGGGCTGCATTGAGCAAAGCCGCCCCGGGGTATAACCAAATTCAAACTGCACGAAGCACTGCTAGCCGTTATACCAAAACTCCGCTATCTTACGATCAGTTTGAAGAAGCGGTGAAAAATATGAAAAATCTCAAGTGCATCAACTACGAATCCAAAAAGGAAATGACGGAAACCGAGACCGACGTGGAAAATTTCAAAACCGTCAAACTGGTCGTAGAACGAGCCATCAACCGTAAAATGCGCGAGAGCACGATGTGATGAAAGTTAACAAAAGCGCCCTTTCTAAACCAGGAAGGGCGCTTTGTTTGTATGACTGACACCGCGTCCATGATGGAGGCGGGGCAGGCTGTTTCCGCGGTTATTCCTTTGCCTCGATGCGCGCAAGCTCCTTGTGAACGATGGGCGCGACCCGGGTGCCGAGCAGTTCGATGGCGCGCAAAACTTCGCGGTGCGGCATCGTGCCGACGTTCACATGCAGGAAGAAGCGCGTGACGCCCAAGTTTTTGCGCAGCAGAACGATCTTTTCCGCGACGAATTCGGGATCGCCGACATAGAGGGCGCCCTGAAGGCTGCGAGCGGCGTCAAAAGCGGCGCGGGTATAAGGCGGCCAGCCCCGCTCGCGGCCGATGACGTTCATTTGGGCCTGCGTCGACGGGAAAAATATATCGGCGGCTTGCTCGGTTGTTTCGCCGACAAACCCGTGCGAGTGCGTCGCAATCGCCAGCGTGTCGGGATTGTGCCCGGCCCGCGCAGCCGCTTCCTTGTAGAGAGCGACTAGCGGAGCGAATCTCTCGGGCAATCCGCCGATGATGGCGAATGCGATCGGAAGCCCCAGCATGCCTGCCCGGATCGCCGACTGCGGGTTCCCGCCGCTTGCAATCCATACCGGCAGCGGATTTTGAACGGAGCGCGGATAGACGCCGAGGTTATTGATGGCGGGACGATGCCCTCCGTGCCATGTGACCTTTTCCGAGGCTCTGATCGCCAGCAGCAGCTCCAGATTTTCTTCGAACAATTCATCGTAATCTTCCAGGCTGTATCCGAAAAGCGGAAAAGATTCAATGAATGACCCCCGGCCCGCCATAACTTCGGCCCGGCCATTCGAGATGCCGTCAAGGGTGGAAAAAGCTTGATAAACGCGAACCGGGTCGTCTGAGGACAACACGGTAACGGCGCTTGTGAGCCTGATCCGCTTGGTCATGGAAGCCGCTGCCGCCAATACGACAGCGGGCGAAGTGCCGGCGTAATCGGCTCGATGATGCTCCCCGATTCCATATACATCCAGGCCGACCTGATCGGCCAGGACGATTTCCTCAACCGCGTTGCGGAGCCGCTCGGCATGGCTGATCACTTTCCCAGTCACCGGGTCCGGCGTTGCCTCCAAAAATGTGCTGATCCCTATTTCCATATTCGTTGTCTGAACTGTCATTTCATTCTCCTCCTTCATTATTTCCAGTTTACTTATTTTTTTATCGTTTCTCAAGTTTAGTAAGCAAATATTGCTTCGATATTTTTCGACAACTTATTTTTACTGGTGGGATCCGTCTACATTCGCTCCGGGTTCATACGGCGCAAAATTAGCGGTTGAAGCAACGAAAAGAGCGTACTTTCTACAAATGTAGAACGTACGCTCTTTTTTCGATTTATATGTTTTTGGGTTTAGGGGAAGCGAAGCTTACCCTCTTATTTACTTTGGCGGCAGCCGATCATGAAGCGGCCTGGCAGCGCGAAAAACCTGCGAAAGCTGCAGGCTGTCCGGAAGTCCACACGCCAGAACCGGCCGCACAATCTGCCTGGCTATGGTGGCGCGAAAAAACCTGCAAAAGTACAGTTTTTGCTCGGTTGATGCGCTGACTTCGGCATATTCCTGCAAATGTGCAGGCTTATTGCCGAGAACATAGGATCTGGTTCATTTTCATCGAAAATTCCTGCACAATCGCAGGCTTTTCGTCAAAATGAACCATGTTTACGAAGAAAACCTGCACAATCGCAGGTTTTTTCCATGCCAAGCCGCCTTGCCCCCACTTCAGCTCCGCAACCCGTGCAGGAGAGGCGTGGGTCGGGGAAGAGTGGCTGTGCTCGCCGTGGCATCCGACTTCACCTGCTCGTTGACCGCACCGTAAGGCGCAGCGAAAAAGGGAAGGGGACTGCCTAGTGGCCGCCATCAGGCTGAACCCGGCGATATCTTCTTTATTTTGGACATTGAATATTTAATTTCTACCGTTTTTGAAAAGGCTTACATCAATTATGGTTATTACAATCGCCAGATGATTGGCGGATGGCAGAGGCTTTTCAGACGTGCAGGAGGGGAGTGAAAATTATGAATGATGCCGTGAGGCTCTAACGCGGTCCGGGCGGTTGGAACAATCAGAACAGTCGAAACAGTCCTGATTCTCAAAAATGGGGAGTGAGAACATGAACAAGCGAACCGGGAAAAATGTTTTTGCAAAAATGGCCGCTGCGTTGGCCGCATGTATGCTGGTTGCAGCGGGCCTGCCATTAACCGCACATGCCGGAGATACGTGGCCTTTTACGGGAGAAAGCGCCCAAGGTGCGAACCAGCCGAGCGTGCATGGCTATACCGGCAGTCACATTGCGAACTGGAGTCCGATAACCGATCCGGGGGCGCAAATGCTGCGGTCCCGCGTGCCCTTGCAGCCCCGCAACGCACCGTTTGCGGCAACACAAGCCAATCCGGGGTTGAACCCGGATGCAAAGCTGATCACCGTAGCGGGCGATTACGGAAATGCATTTATCGAGAACGCGGCGTATACGAATAAATTTGCGCAGTACCATTTTAACTTCTGGCAATATGTCGATTATTATTCTTACTGGCACGGCACCGCCACCGCTTATACGCCTCCCGCCTACTACGACGACTTGGCCCAGTCGGATTGGCAGCAAAAATGGTTCGAGTTCGGCATCCTGAATATCCCGAATCCGACCTACACCGATGCGGCGCACAAGAACGGCGTGCTGTCTCTGGCCTGTATTTTCTTTTCGAATAATGACCGCGGCCAACAAACGTATAAACAAATGCTCGTCAAAGATGCAAGCGGCAAATTCCCGGTGGCGGAAAAGCTGATTGAGATGGCCCGGTATTTCGGGTACGACGGCTATTTTTTCAACCAGGAAGAGCAAGGTCCTAACGTCGCAGCCGCGGATATTCCGGACTATATCGCTTTCAAGAAAGTGCTGCAAAAAAGCGGGCTGTATGTGCAGTGGTACGATTCCTTGAGTACCAGCGACGGCGCCAATACGTTTGCCAGAACGTTCAACGATAACAATATTTCATTTTTATACGATAAAGCTAAAAAAGAGCGGGTTGCAAATTCGTTTTTCTTCGATTATGGCGTGGGCAGCACCCAGATTAATAGCGCTACAAGCTATTTGAACGCTTTGAACGGCGCTTACGGGACAAATTATACGATTTACGACACGGGCTTTGCCGGTATAGAGGCTGGGGGGAACAGGTGGAGCGCTGCGAACGGCGCGCAATTGAGCAGCAAGCTGAGCAACGGGGTGCCGCGTTTGAGCATCGCGACATTGGGGGCGGATTTTGTGCATGCCGGCCTTGACGAAGACATGGGCCTTGCATGGCCGAGCAGACACAGAGCGGAAAACGACTACCAGTGGATGACGACGGTGCGCGAACAGCTTTGGTGGTCCGGCCCTAACCTGAACCCCAAAAATACAACGAAACCTTCGGCGAATACAGTGAGCGACGTCTATGCCGACAACAGAAACTGGCCGGGGATCGCGTCGGTTATGGCCGAACGGTCCGTCATCGGCGGCACGAATTTTTACACGGATTTCAATACGGGTCACGGGCTGTCCTATTATGTAAACGGGGCGGTCTCCAGTGACAGCGAATGGTCGAACATGGGCCTGCAGGACATTCCGATTACATGGCAATGGTGGCAGGACACGGCGGGCGGCAGGCTTACCGTCGATTACGACTACGGTCCAAAATACAAGTTTGCCGGCGCCAACAATCGCTTCAAATATGGGCAAATCGGCGGGTTCAGGGGCGGCAGCTCGCTCGTAGTCAACGGCAGCCTGAACGCCGAAAATTTCCTGCGCTTGTACAAGACGAATTTGAACGTCAACGCAAATTCCAAACTGTCCGTCACGTATAGCAAACCGTCAGCCGACGATTCATCGGCCATGAAGGTCGGTTTGATTATGGCGGACAATCCGAACACTGTCGTCAAGATCGCTGTTCCGGATACGGGCAAGCATACGAACGGCTGGGTCACGAAGGAATTGGATCTGAGCCCGTATGCCGGCAAATCCATCGCCGCGTTCGGTCTGGTTTTCGATCCGGGGGCGGGAACGGTTGCGAACTATCAGATGAATATCGGGCACATCGGAATTTCCGACGGTTCCGCAGCGAAGCCGGCGGCGCCGACAGGCCTGGCGATCACCGGGCTGTTCGCGGACACGGGTGAAATGTATGTGAAATGGAACCTGGATACCGATTATGCCAAAGTCAAGCAGTACAATGTCTATGTAAACGACGTTTATGTCGGCGGGAAATACGACGAAGGTTTTTATATCAAAAAACTGCCCGCCAAGTCGGGAACGGTCAAGGTCGTCCCGGTCGGCGCAGACGGCAAGGAAGGCGCTGCCGCTACGGCAGCTTACGATCTGAACGCCGCTGTCTCCGGCATTCATGCGGACTCCAAGGCAAATGGCGAATTTGCCGTGTCCTGGACCAATCCCGCGGGGGCCGCCGGGGATATCCGGGTAAGCGTCAAATCGTTGAACTGGATTACGACTCCCGCGCCTGTGGCCAAACAAACGGTAGTCCCCGTAGGTTCGACTTCGGCGGTATTTGCCAATATGCCCGTGAACGGCGACGATTACGTGGTCACGATCACGGCGGGGAGCACCAATCCGATATCGCTCAGCGGCCGTTTTATCGATGTCATTGCCGAACCGTACGCCGAGGCCTGGTCGTGGAGCGGGAATACGCTCAAGCTGCCGATGCCTAACACGAGAGATTGGCGGTATTTGTACGTCTATGAGAACGGTATTGCAAAATCTTTTGCCACGACGTACAGCTCGGGCAGCAAGCCGATGATCGTCCGGGGCCGCTCGACCAAAGCAAGCCTGAGCTTTACTTCGACAGCCTCAAACGTCTACGTCGTATTGGAGGACTATGCCGGGAACAAATCGGCGCGGGTATATCTTAGGCAGTAGCTTGACCGGTTTAAAATAGCTGCAAAAGCATGCTCACCGTACTCAGGCGTCTGATCTTTGCTAATTTGGCGAAGCGCAGACGCCTGCTCTAACTTTCATGATATACTCATATCAGCAATAGGGGGCGATTGACGATGAAATGGACCCTTTACCATAGATATTTAAAAAACAACGCGTTTACGAAATTCATCCTTTTGTTCTCCGTCATCGCTATTGCAACGATCATTATGTGCTCTTATCTCGTATTTAAGCTCATTTCGCAATCGGCCGTCGAGCGGCAGCTGGAAGTGCAGAAACGGGCCGTTGAAAGCGTAAACAATTATATGGAGCAAAAGTACGAGTCCGTACAGGCGATCGTGCGAAATATATACAGAGATGACGGGCTGGCGGCAAACACCGCGTATTTGTTGGAGCATCCTTATCAGGACTATATCGGATACAGAATGGACCGGTTTTTCAACGAAAGCAAATCGGCCTCCGAGGCGGTCAAATATTTTCGAAATCAGATGGAAGACGACCCCGATATTATGAGCCTTGTGCTGTACAGCGCCAACGAGCAGGTCATGTACGTTTATCACAAGAACGGGCAATTCCGGATTATACCTGCAAGCGCGGCCCATTCGTATGTGCCCGACGCCATGTATTTGGGAGAAGGCGGTCAAGTATCGCTCCCTAACATCTGGGTGCGCAAAAGCATCGGCTTGCCCCAAAGTCCCATGTTCACCGTACGCACGCCGATCAACAACAAGTTCTCGCTGCGGAATGCCGGCCAACTGCTCGTTTTTTACGATTCCGGCGCAGTTTGGAACAGCATTGCTAATTACAAAGACGACTACAAGGGCGCCATCATGGTGCTTTCGGCGAACAGCGACGTCATGTTCGACACTTCCGGCGAGCGGTACGGACAAACGTATGCCCCAAGCGAGCGGGACGGCATGATGATTACCCCGCGGACCCACAGCCAGGGCGGCTTCACCGTCGTCAGTATCGTGCCCGGCACGGAACTGGCTGCGACATATCGGGGGGCGCGCAACGCGATTATCATGATCGGCTTGGCATGCATCTTGTTTGCAGTGCTGTTTCCATCCCTGTTTTTAAGCAGCTTTGCCAAACGGACGCATAACATTATTCGCTTTACAAGAAAGGTGAAGAACGGAGATTTTACAGCCAGAATCGCGGTTTCGAAGGAAGACGAGCTCGGACAAATTTCCCGGAGCTTCAACGATATGCTTGAGGAGTTGAATTCATACATCGATCGGGTGTACAAGGCTGAAATCAAGCAAAAACATACGGAAATTGCCGCGCTGGAAGCCAGAGTCAATCCTCATTTTCTTTACAACACACTGGAGGTCATCCGCATGCGGGCCATCTCCCAGGGAGCCGCGGATGTAGGCGAGATGATCTACAGCCTGTCCGCCCTGTTCAAAAGCTACGCCCGGCCCAAGCCCGTGTATACGTTAAAGGACGAACTGGAGGCATGCCGTCTGTACCTGGAGTTGTTTCGAATCCGCTACAGGGACAAATTTTCGTATAAGCTGCATTGCGGCAAGGAGCTGGAGAAGCGCAAGATGCTCAAGATGTCGCTGCAGCCGATTGTGGAGAACTACATTTTGCATGGCATGAACCCGGAGCGGACCGACAACCGCATTCAGATTTCGGTGACGAAGGAAGAGGGCCATATTCGCATCCTGATTGAAGACAACGGGCGGGGAATTTCGCCGGAGCGGATGGAGAGACTGGCGCAGGAGCTGGAAAATCCCGAAGGGATGACATCGTTCGGGCTGCGCAGCATTCACGAGCGGCTGAGGCTGCTGTACGGCAGCCCGCACGGCATTGAAGTACATAGCGAGTTGGGGGAAGGAACTGTCGTAACCGTATTGTTCCCGGATCCGGGTGAGGAGGCGCCAGACTATGTATAACGTATTTATTGTGGACGACGAGCCTTTCATTATTGAGGGGTTGTACGATATCATCGATTGGGACGAGGTTGGGCTGGCCATTGTCGGACAGGCGCAGAACGGACAAGAAGCGCTCAAGAAGCTGGAGAGCGTGCCCGTCGATCTTTTGATAACGGATATCTCGATGCCGATCATGAACGGTTTGGATCTGATCCGGTCCGCGCGCGGGCTGCTGCCTGAGCTTAAGGCGGTTGTTTTGAGCGGGTATGACGAATTTGCTTATGTGAAAGAAGGGCTGTCTCTCGGGATTGAGAACTATTTGCTGAAGCCGATTAATTTGCAGGAATTCCGGGATACGCTCGGTGCGGTCGTGGAAAAGCTGAATATTTCGCGGACGGAACATAAGCCGAGCCCGTACAGCGAGGAGATCATGAGGGACCATGTCGTACACCGCTGGCTAGGCAATCAGATCGGCCCGGAGGAGCTGGCTGAACGCGCAGAGCTGCTGAATCTGCCCATCGGCAAGGCGTTCGTGCAGGCGGCGGTTTTACGCCCGGAGCAGCCCGGCGGCGCTTGCCCGGAAACCGTCCGGGGATGGATGCGGGACCGCCATCGGCCGGTCATCTTTCAGGATTTGGACGGCGATATCGTGCTGCTGCAGGGTGGAGACAATGCCTCGGAATTAGCTGCCGCGACGGAAGAAACGCTGGGCCTGCTGATGCAGGCGCTGCCCCCGGCAAGCGGGCTGCGTCTGTCGGCAGGCAGCGTGGAGGAGGGCGCAGCCGGGGCATCGCACAGCTACAGGCAAGCGAAGCGGACGCAGGAATATTTCATGATGCACCCGGAACGCAGCATGCTTCGTTTCGCGGAACTGAAGCTCTATCAGAGCGATATGGAGTCTGATCTTTCTTTTGACTGGAACGAATTCGCCAAGCTTGTTATGACCAAAGACAAGGAAGGAATGCTGGCGGGCATCGAAGCGTTCGTGCGGAGGATGGGAGCGCGGCCCGGAATATCCCCCGACTCGCTGCGGGATGCGGCGGTGGAATGGATGATTTTGCTGAACTTGCAGGTGAAGGAAATCCGCCATACGGCCGAGCCGGAATTTTACAGGAAGTGCGCTGCGAAAATAAGAAAATCGGGATCGATCGGAGAACTGGCCGAAGCGATGAAAGAAGCGGCGGCAGCGGCAATTGACCTGCTGGAGCGCGACATCAAAAGCCCGGTAGTTCAGCAGGTGATGAATGTTGTTCATAAATCGTACAGCGAGGGCTTGTCGCTCAAAAAACTGGGAGCGTTGTACAACATACACCCGGTATATCTCGGCCGGTTATTCAACAAGGAGGTCAACGAGTCCTTCACGGAATACTTGAACCGCTACCGGATTGAGAAAGCGAAGGAGCAGCTGCGTTCGACGCATCTGAAAGTCCATGAGATCGCCCGGAATGCCGGGTATTGGGAGATCGGATATTTTTATAAACAATTCAAAAAATACGTAGGCGTATCCCCTACGGAATATAAGGAGCTCCTTTAGCGTCTTCCGCTGGGGCTTTTTTGTTTATTTTATACAACGACTTATTTAGTTTGACTTCTATTTGAAAAGGTTTTCATTTATTACAGTGGTAGTAGGCAATCAAAAGGGAGGGTACACAAATATGGCACAAAGAAGAAAACGCTTGTCGCTGCTGCTGACATCGCTGTTAACGCTTTCATTCACGCTTAGCGCTTGCAGTGGAAGTACTGGCGGCAGCGCAGCGAACAGTTCACCCGCGGGAAGCGCTTCGGCAGGCAAAAGCACGGCGGCGGCCGGCTCCGGCAAGCCGGTCAAGTTGATCTGGTACACCATCGGCGCGCCGCAGAAAGACCTGGATAAAGTGCTCGTGGAAGTCAACAAGTATACGCAGGAGAAAATAAATGCCACGATCGAGATGAAGATGATCGACTTCGGCGACTACTCGCAAAAAATGCAGGTGATGGTCGCCTCGGGTACGCCGATGGACATTTTGTTCACCTGCTCCTGGGCGTTCGATTACGTGCAAAATGCCCGCAAAGGAGCATTCATGAAGCTGGATGACCTTCTTGAGAAATACGGCCAGGGCATCAAGAAAGCGATTGACCCGGCCTTCCTTGAAGGCTCCAAGGTCGACGGGCACAACTACGCCGTACCGGCGAACAAGGAGCTTCCGGCACAGGAAGTGTGGCGGTTCAACAAGCAGCTGTTAGACAAGTACAGCCTCGACATTTCCAAGGTCGATTCGATGGCCAGTCTGGAGCCGCTGCTGAAAACGATCAAAGAGAAGGAGCCGAATATTACGCCTTACGCCATGGTCAAAGATTTTATGCCGCTTATGCCTTTCGATTACGTGATCGAAAAGATGCCGATGGCGGTCTATATGGATACCAAAGACTATAAAGTCGTTAACATTTTGGAAACGCCGGAGCTGAAATCGGCGCTGCAAACCGTGCGCAAGTTTTACCAGGCGGGCTATATGTCCCCGGAAGTCGCTACCGTCACCTCGGTAGACGATCTGTACAAATCCGGCAAATGGTTCACGGACCGCGCCGCTACGCAGCCGATGGCCGACAACCTGTGGTCGGCGAGCTACGGCTATCCGGTCGTGTCGACGCCGGCGGGCAAGCCTTACATTTTCAACTGGTCGGTTATGGGCTCCATGCAGGCGATCTCCGCCAATTCGGAGCATCCGGAGAAGGCGATGGAATTTCTCAACCTGCTCAACACGGACCCGGTGCTGCGCAATATGATCGACTCGGGCATCGAAGGCGTGCACTATGCCAAAATCGGCGACAATCAGATCAAAAACTTGCCGGATGCCAAAAACTACGATATGCCGACTTTTTCGCTGGGCAACGTCATGATTACTTATCTGAATGAAGGCGACCCCAAGAACAAATGGGATGAATTCAAAAAGTTCAACGCCTCCGGAGTCAACGCTCCGCTGCTCGGCTTCAACTTCGACGCCTCCAAGGTGACGAATGAAATCGCCGCCGTGCAGAACGTCAAAGAGGAATTCTGGTCCTCGCTGATGACCGGGTCCGTCGATCCGGATGAATATTTGCCGAAGGCGAACAAGAAGTTCAAGGATGCGGGACTCGATAAAATTATGGCGGAAGCGCAGTCGCAGGTTGACGCGTGGAGAGCGGCAAACAAGAAATAACGCGGTATAGCGGGCAATGAACCGTGCGGGCGAAGCGAGTGAAAAGCCTCCTGCCCGGTTCTTTTTCATAGAAGAGCGGAATTCCGCTCCCCAGGAGGGACAAAGTGTGGGAATGCTCGGCCTTTTTATCAGAAATGTGTACAAAAATAAAGTGTTGCTGCTCATGGTTTTGCCCGGCGCGCTGTGGTTCCTTATTTTTTCCTACCTGCCGATGGTCGGTACGGTTATCGCTTTCAAGGAATACCGGTTCAGCAGGGACGGCTTCTGGGCCAGCATCGTCAACAGCAAATGGGTCGGTTTGGACAATTTCAAGTTTCTGTTTAGCACAAACGATTCTTATGTCATTACCCGCAACACGCTGCTTTACAACCTGGCGTTCATTGCGGCCGGCCTGCTATTGTCGGTGCTGATGGCGGTCGTGCTCTCCGAGATTGTCAACAAGCGACTCGCCAAGTTGTATCAGACGGGGATGTTTCTTCCTTATTTTTTGTCCTGGGTGGTCGTCGGCTATTTTGCATTCAGCTTTCTCAGCTCGGATCGGGGGCTGCTGAACCAGATTTTTAAGTTCTTCGGCATGGCGCCGGTCACTTGGTATTCGGAATCCGGCTATTGGCCGCTCATCCTGATTCTGGTTTATTTGTGGAAAGCCGTAGGCTACAACAGCGTCGTGTATTTGGCGGCCATCATGGGGATCGACAAATCGCTTTACGAAGCAGCGATGATCGACGGAGCGGGCAAATTTCAGCAAATCCGCAGCATTACCCTGCCGCTGCTCGGTCCGATTATGACCATTATGACGCTGCTGGCGATCGGCAAAATTTTTTATGCGGACTTCGGGCTGTTCTACCAGGTGCCCAGAAACTCGGGGACGCTCTACAGTGTTACGAACGTTATCGATACGTATGTCTACCGCGGTCTGAAATCGACGGGCGAAATCGGCATGAGCACGGCGGCGGGGCTGTATCAGTCGGCAGTCGGCTTCGTGCTGGTCATAACGTCCAACTATATCGTGCGCAAATTTAACAAAGACAGCGCCTTGTTCTGATCCGGCCGCAACCGAAGGGAGTGAACGGGATGACCCCTGCTATGCTCAAAAAGCGCAATTTTCACCAGTTGTCTGCGCCCTGGAATTTCGTCTTTAACCTGATTGCTGTCTTGTTCGCAGTTCTTTGCGTGTTTCCGTTTGTGTTTGTCGTGCTGCTTTCATTTACGGACGAAGGCGCGCTGGCACGCGACGGTTACAAGCCGTTTCCGGCCAAGTGGAGTCTCGCGGCGTACAAATATGTGTTCCAATCGGGCGACATGCTGCTGCGGTCGTACGGAGTCACCATTTTCATCACGATTGTGGGCACCGTCGTCAGCCTGCTGCTGATTTCGCTATACGCTTACGCGATTTCGCGCAAAAGTTTCAGATACCGCCGGTTCTTTTCGTTTTTCGCTTTTTTTACGATGCTTTTTAACGGGGGGCTTGTCCCGACGTATATTGTGGTCACGCAGTTTCTTGGACTCAAGGACAACGTGTGGTCCCTGATCCTGCCGCTGGCCGTGAACGCTTTTTACATTATGATTTTGCGGACTTTTTATATGACCAGCGTTCCAGACGCCATTATCGAATCCGGCAAAATCGACGGGGCGGGGGAGTTCCGCATTTTTCTCGGGCTGGTGCTGCCGCTGTCCGTTCCGGGTTTGGCGACAATCGCTTTGTTCAGCACGCTCGGTTATTGGAACGATTGGTTCAATGCGCTGCTTTATATCGATAACCCGAACCTGGTGCCGCTGCAATCGATGCTGATGCGGATCGAGACGAGCATGCAGTTCATTTTGCAAAATTCGCAGAACAGCTCGCTCAGCCTGGAGGCGCTGCGGTCCATGCCGCAGGACACTTCGCGGATGGCGATGGTCGTTCTGGCGACCGGACCGATCATTTTTGCCTATCCGTTCTTCCAGCGCTATTTTATTCAGGGTCTGACGGTAGGCGCCGTTAAAGAATAAGATTTTATTCACCGATGGGTACGGGGGGAAGAGCATGGAACGAATGAACCGGTTTATACGCGAGCTGTCCGAGTGTCAATGGAAAGACAGCCGCGAGCTGAACGAATGGAAAGTTACGGCTGCGGAATACCAATTGCCGGGACAATACAGCGGCATGCGGGAATTCGCGGGGAGCGAAAAGTTCGGATCGTTCCCGAGCGTACAGGGTACAACGTATTTTTTTCGCGCCGTGGCGGCGATTCCGGCCGAATGGCCGAACGGCGGAATCGGGCTCATTTTCGAGTCTGGCGGGGAGGGGCTGCTGCGCGTAGGCGGGGAATCGTGGCAGGGACTGGACCGCAACCACACGTTCGCAGCGCTTGATCCGGAGCGTACCGGGCGCAATCCCGAGCTCGAAATCGAGCTGTACGATCCGATTCCGGAGCCGGTTGATCCTTTGAATCGGCAGGCGGTTATCCAACCGCCGATCCGGTCGATCGTCAGCCGGCTTGTGCTCGCGAATCGGCCGGTGCAAAGCCTGATGTACACGGCGACGGTCATTCGCGATTCCGCCGCTCTGCTGCCGGCGCAGGATTTACGGCGCGTTTGGCTGATTGAAGCGCTGTATCGCGCGATGGACGGGTTCGTCGGGCTTGCAGCGGAAGAGATCAGACAAGGGGACGCGGTGTCCCGGCTTGAAGACCGTCTGAGAGAAAGCGCGGCGTCCGTCGGCGGCAATACCGAAGGATTTATCCATATGATCGGCCAATCCCACATCGACATCGCCTGGTTGTGGCCCGCGCGGGAGACAGTCCGCAAAACAAGCCGGACATTCGCCACAGTAAACGCTCTGATGCACGAATATCCGCAGTACCGCTACGCGCAAAGCCAGCCGCAGCTGTTTGCCTATTTGAAGGAAAACGATCCGGCTCTCTACGGGAAAGTGAAGGAGCGGATCAGGGAGGGGCGCTGGGAGCTGGTCGGCGGCATGTGGGTCGAGCCGGACTTGAACATCCCGAGCGGGGAGTCGCTGATGCGGCAAATGCTGTACGGCCAAAGCTTTTACCGGGAGGAGTTCGGCACCGTCTCCCGGATTGAATGGCTGCCGGATACTTTCGGCTATTGCGCTTCCCTGCCGCAAATTTTGAAGCACGGCGGCATTCGCTATTTCATGACGACCAAGCTGGGCTGGAATGACACGAATGCGTTCCCTTACGACCTGTTCCACTGGGTAGGCATCGACGGAACCCCGATCTTGTCCTATTTAAATCATGGCGTCAACGAAAATACGCTGCCCAAAGATGTGGACGACCATTGGCGGTCGTACCGTCAGAAAGCGAGCCATAATGAGCAGATGCTGCTGTACGGCCACGGTGATGGCGGCGGCGGGGTCACCCGCGAGATGCTGGAGTATATCGACCGGTCCCATCTGATGGTGGGACAGCCGTCTGCGGCTTACAGCACCGCGGCAGCTTTCTTCGCCGGGATTGAGCATTCGCGGCCGCAGCTTCCGCAGTGGCGGGGAGATCTTTATCTGGAGCTTCACCGCGGAACTTACACGACGCATGGGCGCAACAAGCTGAACAACCGCAAAGCTGAAATCCTGTACCGCGAAGCCGAGCTGTGGCAGGCGCTTTCAGCGCTGCTGGTAAGCCCGGAACAGCTGCAGGACAGCCGGCGCAAGCTGAGGGAAGGCTGGAAGCTGATTTTGCTGAACCAGTTCCACGATATTATTCCCGGCTCGGCGATTACGGAGGCTTATGCGACGTCGCAGAAGGAATACGACGAAATATTCCGGCTTGGAACGGAGGTTTTGGACCAGAGCCTGCAAGCACTGGCCGTCGAGGCGGCGGCGGAAGCGGAGGGCGGGGGCGCTGAGGCTGTCATCGTCTTCAACAGCTTGGGCTGGGCCCGGGATGCCATTGTCGAAGTCGCGGAAGAGCACTGGCCCCGGCGAGGAACCGGGGCCGACGCGGCTCCGGCTCCGGGGCCGGGGGCGTTCGACGAGCGGGGGCGCCCGCTTGACGCGGACATCGTACCGGCGGAGCACGGGCAGGGCTGCACAGTCCGGGTGATGGTGCCGCAGGTGCCGGCCTTCGGTTACAAAACCTTTTGGCTCGGCGGCAAGGACCCCGCTCCGGCGGCGGCGAACAGCCCGTGCCGCAAGGGCGGAACGGCGGATGAAGGCTGGGAGACGGAGTACTATCGAATCCGCTTTAATGCGCGGGGCGAAATCGTCAGCCTGTATGACAAGGAGGCGGGACGCGAAATCGTCAAGCCCGGCCACAGCGCCAACCGGTTTTATTTTTACCACGACCGTCCGACCTTGTGGGATGCCTGGGACATCGACAGCCGGTATGAAGAACAGCCTGCCGGGGAGGCGGAGCTGCTTGGAAAAGAATTGCTTGTTGCAGGCTCTGTCATGGATGTGCTGCGCTTTCGCTGGCGAATCGGACAATCGGAAATTACGCAGGAGCTGAGGCTGTACCGCCACGACCGGCGGATCGATTTTCAGACGCACGTCGTTTGGAACGAGGCCCATAAGCTGCTGAAGGTCGGCTTTCCGGTCGACGTCGTTGCGGAGAAGGCGACCTACGAAATCCCGTTCGGCGCGCTGGAGAGGACGACCCATCGCAATACGAGCTGGGATCGGGCGCAGTATGAGGTGTGCGGCCACCGCTTCGCGGACGTATCGGAGCGGGGGTATGGCGTCAGCCTGCTGAATGACAGCAAATACGGCTATGACATTCGGGACGGCGTCATCC
This sequence comes from Paenibacillus sp. sgz302191, assembly GCF_057749925.1. Lineage (NCBI taxonomy): Bacteria > Bacillati > Bacillota > Bacilli > Caryophanales > Paenibacillaceae > Paenibacillus > Paenibacillus sp. sgz302191. The sequence goes on along the minus strand of NZ_JBYLHY010000004.1, from coordinate 229,566 downwards.
GCCTGTCGCTGCTGCGCGCGCCGAAATGGCCGGATATGACGGCCGATCTCGGAGAGCACCGCTTCACCTATTCACTCTATCCGCACCAGGGCGACTGGCGCGAAGCGCTGACGCTGCGCAAGGCGGCGGAATTGAACCACGCGCCTGCCGCCATACCGTGCCTCCTGCCGAAGGCGGGAAGCCTGCCTTCGGCAGGGTCGCTCATCTCGTTTAACGGCACTCATGTCGTGCTGGATACGGTGAAACCGGCGGAAGACGGACAAGGGACGGTTCTTCGTCTGTACGAATCTTCAGGGGGCCGGGAGACGGTGGAGCTGGGATGGAAGCCCGGCTGGTCCGAAGCGTATTTGTCGAATGCGCTGGAGGAAGATTTGGAGCCGCTGCAGCCGCTGTCCGGCGCGGGTGGACGGGTAAAGCTTTCTTTTGCCCCTTTTGAGATCAAAACCGTCAAATTCAAATAACAAAAACAAGAAAGGCGTGATTGAATTGGAGCGTTTCAGACTTCCCCGCATCCTGCTGCCGAAGCTGCCGCTGCCGCAGTCCATTGTGGAGGCAATGGCCGAGGTGGAGGAAAAGCTGGCCCACCGGCCGAAGCTGGCGGAGCTGTTCAGAAATTGTTTTCCAAATACGCTGGAAACGGCAACGAAACTGATGGATGACGGCACGACCTTCGTCATTACCGGCGACATTCCGGCCTGCTGGCTGCGCGATTCCGTCGAGCAGGTCATTCACTATGTTCCCTACGCGAAGGAGGACCCCGATCTCCAGCGTATTATCGGCGGGTTGATCAAGCGCCACGTCAAGTACATCGGGATCGATCCGTATGCCAACGCTTTTAATGAGTCAGCTAACGACTGGCACTGGGATGCGAGCGATCGTCCCGAAATGTCGCCCTGGGTGTGGGAGCGGAAGTTTGAGATCGATTCATTGTGCTTCGTCGTCCGTCTGGCGTACGCTTACTGGAAGGAGACGGGCTTGACCGATATTTTCGACGCCGGTTTCAAAACCGCGCTGCGAACGATCGTCGATCTGTTCAAGCGGGAACAGCGGCACGCCGAGTTGTCTCCGTACCGCTTCACGCGGGGCGACGGCATTTTGGAGTCTTCGCTTCAAAATGGCGGCCTCGGCATGCCGGTCAACTACACCGGCATGATCTGGTCCGGCTTCCGTCCCAGCGACGACGCCTGCGATTTCCACTACAACATTCCGGGGAACATGTTTGCTGTCGTAGCCTTGCGCCACATGCAGGAGTTTGCCGAATGGATATTCCGCGATGCGGATTTTCTGGCCGAACTGCGGGAGCTTGAGCGCGTTGTCGACCGCGGCATCAAGTTGTACGGCATTTACCGCCATCCCGCATTCGGTCCAATCTACGCCTATGAGACGGACGGTTTCGGCAATTACTGCCTGATGGACGATGCGGGCACACCGGGGCTGCTCTCCATCCCGTATCTGGGCTATGTCTCCGCGGATGACCCCGTGTACCGGAATACAAGGAGGTTCGCGCTGAGCAAGGAAAATCCGTATTACTTCGAAGGCAAGGCGGCAAAGGGCATCGGCAGTCCGCACACGCCGCAAAACTACATTTGGCATATGGCGTTGTCCATGCAGGGCATAACGGCCGAGACGAAGGAAGAAAAGCTGGAAGCGATCGCCATGCTGGAAGCTACCGACGGAGGAACCGGATTCATGCACGAAGGTTTCCATGCCGATGATCCGAACGTGTTCACCCGCAGCTGGTTCGCCTGGTCCAACAGCTTGTTCGCCCAACTGATCTGCCGCTCGCTGCAAGAGGGCATCCTGTGAGTATTGATGGTATTACCGAATCATGCTAATTTAAGTGTGTGAGAGGTGATCAATCATGAAAAAACACAATTGTCCTTCTTGTAATACCTACAGTAGAGAATGTATACTCGTCATCCGGAATGCGCTGAACCCTTCGGAAGAGATTCTAAAATGCAGTATCTGTTCCTGGAGCGGAAAGTGGTCGGACATGAAAGTGCGGGAGATCCCGGACGGCGAACCGATCCCGGGCGTCGAACCGGTTACTGACTATGGTGTGCTTCATTCAGATACAGCTAGAATTACATATACGGGAGGTTGTTGCCCTCATTGTGGGGGAAGCGATCCTTTATGCTGGTGCATGACGATCGATTTTCCATGAGCCGCATGCCCGATTCCGTGGTTCCCTCCGGTCGTGCAAGCGGGCGCCTATTCACCGGACGATGACAATGGGAATGGAAGTGAATGCGGGTTGCGGAATCGAGCGATTGTAACTCCTGAAACATTGGGTTAAGCATGACGAAACCCATAACAAATACCACTGGTACAACATGGTATAATGGGCATGAATCGCAACACTTTAAACAAGAAACGAGGGTTAACGTGATGAAGTTCATCGATTTGAGCGTGCCGATAAGTCCCCGCATCCGCGAGCCGATAGCGGCGAAGATCGAGTATTCGAGCCATAGTGACGGCGCGCTGCAAGCGGCAGCGGTGCTCGGCCTAAGGCCGGACGATTTTCCGGAAAGCAAGGCTTGGGCGACGGAAACTGTGACGCTAAACACGCATTCCGGCACGCATATCGACGCACCTTGGCACTACTGGCCGACTTCGGAAGGCAAACCGGCCAAAACGATTGACGAGCTGCCGCTAGAGTGGTTTTATTCCGACGGCGTGCTGCTCGATTTCAGCTCAAAGCCGCCCGGCTATGAGATAACGTCGGACGATCTCGCCGCGGAGTTGAACCGCATCGGCTACAAACTGAAGCCGTTTGATATCGTGCTCATCCGAAGCGATGCGGATAAGCGGCTGTATCACGAACATTATGCGTTTCTTCACGCCGGCGTATCGGCCGAAGCCACGTTATGGCTGCTGGACCAAGGCATCAAGGTAGTCGGCACCGACGGCTGGGGCTGGGATATCCCGCTCAACCTTCAGGCGGAATCATATAAACAGAAGCCGAGGGACGGCGTTCTTTGGGCAGCGCACTATATCGGCAAGGATAGGGAGTATTGCCAAATTGAGAAGTTGGCCAATTTGGAGCTCATTCCGAAGCCGTTCGGCTTCAAGGTCTGCTGCTTTCCGGTCAAAGTAGAAAAAGCGAGCGCCGGCTGGGTTCGTCCCGTGGCAATCGTAGAGGAATAAGACAAAATATACGCTAAGACACATTTTGGAAATCAAAAGCTAGTATTTCCCATTAAGGGGAAAACTGGCTTTTTTCGTCCATTTGATTTTAGGGCTGACATCCAAGGCCGCTCCGTCCTTTTTGGACGAAAACCCTGGATGTCAGCCCTGCTTTAGGCTCACTGGTTATCTCACTGGCAGTGTTTTACGAACTCCTGAAAAATACTCAATGAAGCGGCATCCCGCTCATAAAGAAATTCCGGGTGCCATTGTACGCCAAACACAAACTTTTTGCCGGGCATAACGACCGATTCCACAAGGCCATCCTCGGATACCGTGCACGTTCTTAATTGGGGGGATACGTCTTTGATAGCCTGATGGTGCAGGCTGTTCACTTCCTGCGATTTTCTCTTCACAATGGTAAACAATGGCGTGTCCTCGATGATTTCGACCGAATGACAGGGCTCATTATAGGGGTGCCCTTGCTTATGTGTTGTTTGCTTCGATGACGGATGCTGCGTTTGAATGTCCTGATACAGCGTCCCTCCCAGCGATACGTTCATGAACTGCAAGCCTCTGCAAATTCCGAGAACCGGTTTATCCAGCTTCAACACTTCATGAAACAAGGCGGTTTCGAGCGCATCCCTTGCTGCCTGCGTTTCTCCGCAGTACGTTTGGACTTCTTCGCCATAAAGGCTGGGGTGAACGTCCTGTCCGCCGGTGAAAAGAAAGCCGTCGAATTTCGCAGCCAGGGAGACGATTTCATCCTGCTGAATATGTAAAGGCAGCATGACCGGAATGCCGCCGGCGCGCACGATGCCATCCAAATACCCAGGAAGCATCCAGAGGCTGTCCTTTTGGTTATCGAACAACGGGGTCACTGCAATGAAAGGCTTGCTCATTCTCGCCACCTCAATCCTCAATATGAACTGTCGCCAACGCAACATAGTTATTTCTAATATTAAAACATCCGCGGATGGAAATTCAATCGCCGGCGGCGGGATGGAACGACAAATAACCTCTGACCGGGCAGAGGGTATTTGGGCTATAGTGCCTTTATAACGGGCTGTGCTTGCGGTCAAGGCCGCTAGTCCTTCTCTTCTTGTCGCTGCGAAAAAGAGCGCAAGCCTTCGCGGTAGGCTTCGTCGGTATTTGGCGCCGCGGATTCTGCCGCGGCCGCTTGATCGGCAAGTTCGCCGGGTGTATCGTCAGGCGGCGCGTGCCCGGATAGCTTGAGCAAGGCTTGCCGGTAATCGCTGTCCGAGTGCTCGCCTGCGGATGCGGCTAGCGGCTTCGCAGGGGGGATTTTTTCATGCGGCGGCTCTATCCGTTCCTGTTTTTCAGCCGGGATATACTTTTCAGCGGTTTCCCGGGCTTTTGGAACGTCAGGTTGAACGTCAGGCTTGTTTTTCGCGCTTTTCGTTGCATTCATATTTAAGATGATCAACACAATCAAGGCGGCGATCATGAGGATGAAAAAAACAATGTACATCGCTGTCCCCCCTGTCGTTCGATCATTGTGTGAATTTTCGGGCGATCGTCGCTACGCGGTTGCCGAGCGCTCTTCCCAGGGCCAAATCATTGTCAGAAGGCAAATTGGGCGGGTCTGCAAGGGACGTTTCCACCGGGCATGTGACTCCCACGCCATAATAAGAGCCGTACAGCGCGTTTTCTTTTATATTTCCAGGCAAGCCCACGATGATCATTCCTTGATGCAGCATGGTCGTAATCAAATTAATCATCGTAGATTCGATCCCCCCGTGCACGGTGGCTGTAGTGCAGAAGACCGCTCCGATTTTGCCGATTAATTTGCCCTGCGCCCACAAATAACCCAGCTTGTCGATCCACGTTTTCAATCCTGCGCTGATCGTTCCGAAATGGCCCGGGCATCCCCAAATAATGGCATCCATATGCTCCAAATCCTCAACGTTCGCGTCATTCACATGATAGATGAACACTTCGGCAGCTTCCACCTGGCGGGCTCCTTCGGAAATGGAGCGGGCCAAAGCTTCGGTATGGCCGTTTTCGCTGTCGTAGACAATATATATTTTCATCCGCGGATCTCCTTTAAAGTTCTTTGTTTTATTTGTTCCCAAATGGAGGAGAAATAACACGCTTCGGGCCAACCGAGCTTCGGCTGAACCTGTCGGAAAACCCGCCCGCGTCCGACGGAGCCGGGCATTAGTGGCAGCGCGCAGAAACCTGCGAAAGTTCCCGAAAGTGCTTGGAAGTGCCCGAAAGTGCAGGGTTTTTCCGTGAAAATGGCTCGTTTGGCGAAAAGCCTGCGACTGTGCATAAACGGGCCGAAGCGCGAATGTGAGCGGAAAAACCCCCGCGTCGCGAGGCGATAACAACCGCAATCGCCGCCCGGCTGCACGAAAAAAACCTGCAAAAATACATGAATTTGCGCCCGTAATCGCTGGCCGCGAACAATTCCTGCAAAAGTGCAGGCTTTTCACCGAACACATGGGCTCAGAGTCACTTTCAGCAAAAATTCCTGCACTTTTGCAGGTTTTTCGCAAAAACAAGCCTATTCCATAGGAAAAACCTGCACTTTCGCAGGTTTTCTCCCAGCCAAGCTGCCTTCTGCCCAATTGCACGGGGTTCCACGACCGACACCGGGAGAGTGTCCCAATTCTCGGCCCTACTGGTCCCCCTATCTCTAACAAAAGTGTCGCGACTTTCTCGTACGATTTGACATTGGCAGGAATATTTCGCCGTCGGCGTACCAACGAGCAAAGAGCTGCATTTTCGCTCACTTTATACGAAAATAGACGCAGTCATTCTATGGGGTGACGTCCGCGGCGTCATGGGGGTTTTCGCAGGTTTTGCGAGCTGCCAAGCCGCAGTAACAAACGGCACCGCCGGCTTTGGCGGCAAGCGTTCGCCGGTTTTTAACAGGATTCGCCACGATTCGATTTTTTCATAGTTTCTTTGTCATATACGTATGTTAAAAACCCTACTTATCACCTATAATCAGTGTGTGAGAGTATGAATTCCAATTATCAGTCAACTGCGCACGAATGGGGACGGAGTACATATATGGACGAAATATGGATGAAAAGCGCCAATTTTCTGATTATCGACGATCAGGAGTTTAATATCAGTCTCTTGGAGCGGATACTGGGCCGTGCAGGCTTCACCAATTTGCACTGTACGACAGATCCCAAGCAAATGGAGATTTTATATAACAATATCAAACCGGATATTATTTTATTGGATTTGCATATGCCGGAAATGGACGGGTTCGAGGTGCTCAGGCGTCTAAAGGAAATCACCCATGAGGTCAACTATTTGCCCAAAGTGGTGCTTACCGCCGATGTGACCCAGGAGGCCCGGCAGGAAGCGCTGCATCTGGGTGCGAACGATTTTCTTACGAAGCCGCTCGACAAGGCGGAAGTCGTTCTACGCATTAACAATTTGCTGAAAACGCGGTACTACCACTTGCAAATGCATGCCCAGAACCAACTGCTCGAGCAGCGGGTTCAGGAGCGGACCCTGGAGCTGGACCAAGCAAAGGTGGAAATCCTCCAACTTCTGGGACGAACTTCCGAGTTTCGCGACGATCAGACCGGACAGCACACGCAGCGAGTCGGCAAAATGGCCAAGGACATTGCCGCGGTTCTCGGTTTGCCCGAATACGAGGTCTGGCTCATTGAGCGGGCTACTCCTCTGCACGATTTGGGGAAAATCGGGATTCCCGATGAAGTATTGTTGAAGCCGGGCAAATTCACTCCCGAAGAGTTCGAACAGATGAAAACCCATACGACGATCGGAGCGAGCATTCTCGAAGGAAGCCAATTTCCCGTCCTGCAGCTGGCCCGGACGATCGCCTTGTCGCATCATGAAAAGTGGGACGGCACAGGGTATCCGTACGGGCTGAGCGGAGAAGATATTCCGCTGGCCGGACGCATTGTGGCGATTGCCGATTTTTACGATGCGCTCACCCATGAACGCCCTTATAAGCGGGCCTGGACGGAGGAGGAAGCTTTGGCGGAGATTCGGAAACAGCGGGGGTTTCATTTTGACCCGCAAGTCGTGGACGCATTTTTGAGCGTTATCAGTAGATCCGGTTTATCTTGACGAAAGCGGAAGTGAAATAGATGGAGGAAATTGAAGTTCTTCGCAGGCAGTTGGAGCGGGAAAAGACGGCGCGCCAAGAAGCGGAACGGATTGCCGAGCAAAAAACGCGCGAAATCTACAAAGTGAACCAGGAACTGCGGTCATTGAACGACCAGTTGGAGGAATTGGTCAAAGAGCGGACGGCGGAACTGTCCAAAGCCCGCGATGAAGCGATTGAGGCGAACTTGATCAAAAGCCAGTTTCTGGCCAATATGAGCCACGAGCTGCGCACACCGCTCAATGCCATCATCGGGTACAGCGAAATGCTGAAAGAAGACGCCGAAGATTTGGGCGAGCAGGCTTTCGCGGATGATTTGAACAAAATCCATCAATCCGGCAAGCATCTGTTGGCGCTTATTAACGATATTTTGGATCTTTCCAAGATTGAAGCGGGCAAAACGGATCTCTATGTGGAGGTATGCGACATTCCGACGCTGATCCGCGAAGTGGTGACTACGATCAATCCACTGGTGGAGGCTAGGGGCAACCGGCTGGAAGTCGATTTTCCCCAGGGAGAGATGAGGACTGACGTTACGAAACTGAGGCAGATTTTGTTTAATCTGCTGAGCAACGCCGCCAAATTCACGAAAAATGGCACAATCCGGCTGGCTGTCCGCCATGAAATCGGGAACGGCCGTCCGGGATATGCGTTCAGCATCGAGGATACGGGGATCGGCATGACTCCGGAACAGATGAAAGGCTTGTTCCAAGCCTTTAAGCAGGCCGATTCGTCGACGACCCGGAAATACGGAGGCACCGGGCTGGGGCTGGCGATCAGCCAGAAGCTGAGCCAAATGATGGGCGGCCGCATTGCCGTCGAAAGCGAGTTCGGCCAAGGCACCGCCTTCACCGCCTGGCTGCCCGCATTGGAGAGGCAAGAGGACGGCATGGGCGAGCCGTTGTCCGACTTGAGCCCTCAGCCGCGGGAAGGCGGCAAAACCGTATTGGTCATTGATGACGACCCGGCTATGCTCCAACTGATGGGGCGCGTGCTCGGCAAAGAGGGCTACAGGGCGGCGCTCGCCCATAACGGGCGGGAAGGATTGCGCCTGGCCAAGGAGCTGCGTCCTGCGCTCATCTCTCTGGATGTGGTGATGCCGGGAATGGATGGCTGGTCCGTATTGACCATGCTCAAAAACGATCCCGAATTGTCCGGCATCCCTGTCATCGTGATGTCCATGACCGATGACAAGAATCTCGGCTACGCGCTAGGCGCATCGGAATTTTTGATTAAGCCGGTCAATAGGGACAAGTTCATTTCCGTACTGGACAAGCATATCCCGGAGCGCCGGGCGGCAAGCGGCTAAACCAAGCGAAAAGGAAGCGGACGATGCATAAAATTTTGTTAGTCGAAGATAATGAGTTGAACCGGGATATGCTATCCCGCCGGTTATCGCGCAAAGGCTATGACGTTGTTATAGCGGTGGACGGGCAGCAGGGCATTGACGCGGCGAGGACGGAGTCTCCGGATCTTATTCTTATGGATTTGAGCCTGCCCGTAGTGGACGGCTGGAATGCGATCCGGCTGTTGAAGGAGTCCCCGGAAACGAAAGGCATCCCGATCATTGCGCTAACCGCTCATGCGATGGCCAGCGATCGGGAACGGGCTTTCGAGGCGGGCTGCGACGACTTCGATACGAAGCCCGTGGAATGGAGCCGGTTGCTGGAGAAAATGCAGGTGTTTTTAAAGAACGATGGCCAGGGTGGGGGTCAGTAGGCGGGTTGTCCGGGTTCTCTCAGTGAACTTTCAGTTTGCACTCATAAAATACTCAGGCAGCGATGATAGTATAGGAAAAAAGCAAATTGAAGAGAGAGGGAACCCAAATGACACGCAGCAAAACTGCAGCTATTCCGGCTGTTATTGTGATCATTGCAAGCTTGATTTTGATCGCCTATTCGTTTTACGCCATGTCCCACAGTTCTCACCCGGCCCCGCCTGACGGAGGAGGAGGAGGAATGCCACCGAGAGGCGGACGGAAAGAAGAGCTGGAACCTTTTAAACTGATGGGTACTATCGCGGTTATTTGCGGGGCTGTCAGTTTTTCGTGGCTGCGTTTTAAAAAGAAGCTGACTTCTTCCTCTATTCCTGTCAAAAAGCTGGGGAAACTTCTGTACAACGTACATAAGTTTGTGGGATGGACCGCCCTGGTGCTTGTCGTCGTGCATGGTGTCTATTATTTAATTACCAAGCTGCAGGATGACAAAATTTATACCGGCCTGGCTTCGTTCCTCATACTTCTGGCGCTGGCAGGGTACGGATGGATGATCAAAAAAGCCCGCAACCCGCTGATGCGCAAGGTGCATTTGCTCCTGAGCATCGTCTGGATTCCGGCACTGCTCCTGCATGCAGGAGGCACGATGATAACGACGGTTGCTGTCACGATCGCCGCGTGGATTTTGGTCTGGCTGCTGGAGAGGTTTACCCGAGCCGGAGCGGCAAATCCGAAGGGAATATAAGCGAAAACCCCGGCTGCTTGCAAAAGCAGCTTTTTGGGTGTTGACAATTAGCTGAAAATAAAGTATCTTAAATTTAAGATATTTTATATGAAGATAAATGAATGGCAAGGAAGTGACGATCCGAATGCTGAATGCGAAAGAGGATTCGCTAAATCTCTATATTGCGCTCGCCAGAGCGAGCCAATGGGTCAACGCGCACGCGGACCGGGATATTCGGAAGAACGGCCTCACCCGCACCGAATTCGGGGTGCTTGAGATGCTGTACCACAAGGGGGCGCAGCCTCTGCAGCAAATCGGGAGCAAAGTGCTCATGAGCAGCGGCAACATTACTTATGTCGTCGATAAGCTCGAGAAGAAGCAGTTCGTGAAACGCAAGGCTTCGACCGATGACCGGCGGCTGATTTATGCCGAAATTACCGATGAAGGCTGCGCTTTTATCGAAGAAGTATTTCCGAAGCATGCCGATGTCATTGACAAGGCTGTTGACGGACTTACTCAGGAAGAGAAGAAGGTCGCCGGACAACTGCTCAAGAAGCTGGGGAAGTACGCGGAGACAACGTATAAGTAGCTGGTTTTCATCTTTTGAATGCGGCTGCTTCCTTTTTCACCCCCATATCTTAATATTAAGATTCTTAAACATTTAGGAGGATATTTCAAATGAACTCAATTCAGCAAACTACAGGTATCCATCACATTACCGCTTTTGTCAAAGACGCGCAGGGAACCGTCGATTTTTATTCCGGGGTGTTGGGACTCCGGCTGGTCAAAAAAACGATCAACTTCGATGCGCCGGAAGTTTATCATCTGTATTTCGGCAACGAGTCCGGCAGTCCGGGCACGGCGATTACGTTTTTCCCGTGGGCGACGTCCCGCAAGGGGCGCATCGGAGCCGGCCAGGTCGGGATCACCTCGTACGCGGTGCCGGCAGGTTCGCTCGCTTTTTGGGAGGAGCGCCTGGCGAAATTCAACATCAGCGTTGACAAAACGGTGAGATTCGGCGAGACTTCCCTGCAGTTCAGCGACAGCGAGGGCTTGCAGCTTGAAATTGTTGAGCGCGAGGAAGGGCCGCAGAGTGGGTGGGCGTTCGGAGGCATCCCCGTGGACAAAGCGATCAAAGGTTTCGGAGGAGCAGTCCTTTACAGTACGGAACCGGAAAAAACGGCGAATCTGCTCGTCCATGTTATGGGTCTTGTAAAAGTGGGGCAAGAAGGCGCCTACGCCCGTTTTAAAGCCGCCGGGGATTTGGGCAACGTCATCGACGTGAACGTCACCGCAATGGCGCTTGGCGCGGGCGGGTCCGGCACGGTCCATCACATCGCATGGCGGGCGAAAGACGATGCGGATCAACTGCTGTGGAGAAGCCATGTGGAACAAAGCGGATTTCATCCGACACCGGTCATCGACCGGCAGTATTTCAACGCGATCTATTTCCGCGAGGAAGGCGGGGTGCTTTTCGAAATCGCCACTGACCCGCCGGGATTCGCGCGCGACGAGCAGCCTGAGGCGCTGGGCGAAAAGCTGATGCTGCCCGAATGGTTCGAAGCGAACCGCGCTCAAATCGAGAAAAACTTGCCGCCCATTCAGGTGCGGGTGCTGAAGGAGGACCAATCATGAGGCATATTTTTCAAAAAGGGGCGGATCCGGCCGCCCCGGTGCTAGTGCTGCTGCATGGAACCGGGGGCACGGAGCGCGATTTGCTGCCGCTTGCCGCACAGATTGCGCCGGCTTCTCCGGTGCTGAGTGTTCGGGGCAATGTTCTGGAAAATGGCATGCCGCGTTTCTTTAAGCGGCTTGCCGAGGGGGTTTTTGACGAGGAGGATCTGCTGCTCCGGACGAAGGAACTGCACGATTTTCTCGACCAGGCTGCCGAGGAGTACGGGTTTTCCCGCGACAACCTCGTAGCGGTCGGTTATTCCAACGGCGCGAATATTGCCGGGAGCCTTTTGTTCCACTGCGAGCGTTCGTTCAGGGGCGCGATATTGCATCATCCGATGGTGCCGCGGCGCGGCGTCCGGCTGCCGGATTTGACGGGAATCCCCTGCTTCATCGGAGCGGGGCTGAACGACCCGATCTGCTCCCCTCAGGAAACCGAGGAGCTGAAAAACATATTGGAGAAAGCCGGAGCAGCCGTAGACGTGAAGTGGGAGCAGCAGGGGCACCGGCTGACACATGCCGAGGTCGAAGCGGCGGCAGCCTGGTACCGGCTTCATTTCGCCGGATGAATAGTATTGCAAGACCGGATGGGCCTGGAGCCCGTCCGGTTTTTTTGGCTTGAATAACGCAGGGAAAGCGCGGTGAAATGTCGAAATACATCGAAAATTAAAAAAGGATGAGGTCGGGTTATGTTTCGCTCTGTGAGATGGATTCGGGAACGATTGATTTGGCGCATTGTTTTGGCGGTGATAACCGTCATCTGTGCAGTTTCGGCCGGTTACATGATTATGGAGGTAAGCAATGCGGAAAAAGCCGCGACGGAAGCTATCTCCAGCTACGGGATACGGATGTCGGACAGCTACGCCCGGCAGATCGATACGGACAGGCTTGGACAATTTTTGAAGAACCCGCAGGAAAACGAGCTGTATTGGTCGATCCGTCAGGAATTAGACCGGTACCGCACGCAAATCGGAGCGTTGTATGTATATTTGGCGCGTATCGACGAAAAGGGTCAGCCGCTGATCCTGATCGACGGCCAACCGAAGGATTCCGACAGCGCTTCACCGATCAATGAGGTGACGGATATACCGGAGAATGCGGTGAAAGCGCTGCAGCAAGGGGCAACCGCCAGCTCGCCGCTGATCGATAACCCGAAATACGGCAAATACATTTCGACCTATGCGCCGGTCAAACGCGCCGACGGAACTGTCATTGCGGTGCTGGGCATCGATACGGATGCGAAAGTCACGGAAAGCATCGCCGGCAGCGTTATCAAAAGCAATCTGTTTCTCTATGCGCTTATGCTAATGTTGACTCTGCTTGGACTTGGCTGGATCGTTTTTTTCGTATCGCGCGCATTGCGCCCCTTGCGCCAAATCGTTGCGGGGGCGGAGCGCATGGCCGTAGGTGAGCTGGCCGAAGCAAACAGGTTGCTGTCGGAGCATTCCGTCCGGTCTGTCGATGAGATTGGAGCCGTGTATCAGGCTGTTTTCAAAATGTCGAACAATATGAATGAAATACTGGGCGGTATTGTTGCCAAAGTTGCGCATACCTCTGACCGGTTCGCGGAGTCGACCGAGCGGTTTGCCCGGGAAGCCCGCCATATGCTTGATTTGAACACCCATGTCAATGAGCTGGTGCAGGCCGTTGCGGAAGGCGCCGGCGCGCAGCAAGCAAGCACGGATGAACAAGCGCGATCCATGGAAGAAATGACGGCCGCTATTCAGCGAATATCGGAGGCGTCGCTCACGGCATCCGATGCTTCGGCACAGGCTTTGCAGGACGCGGAAGCCGGCAAGTCGATCGTTCAAGGCATCCATCGGCAAATGCGAACCATCGCTTCCGCAACGGAAGAAGCGATCGACCGTGTGTCCGTATTGAAAGGGCATTCCCAGGAAATCGGCATCGCACTTTCGTCCATCGCGGACATCGCGGAGCAGACTAAGCTGCTGGCGCTGAACGCCTCGATTGAAGCGGCCAGAGCGGGAGAGCACGGGGCCGGGTTCGCGGTCGTCGCCGGCGAAGTGCGCAAGCTGGCGGATAACGCCGCCGGATCGGCTCAAGCAATCGGCAGCTTGCTGCAAAACATATATCTGGAATCGCAGCGGATTGGGATATCGATGGATCAGGGGATGAAAGAAATCCAGTCAGGGACGGCACAGTCCGGCGAAGCCGATGCTTTTTTTGCCGGCATTCTGGAAGGATTCCGCCATATCGCCGGGCAAATCTACGATATCTCGGCATCGACAGAGCAAATATCGGCAGGAGGCGAGGAAGTGACGGCCGGCATGACAGGCATCGCGGATATTGCAAGGTCTTCCTCGGACCGTTCGGAGCAAATCAGCGAATTTGCGAACGAGCAGTTGAAGACGGCGCGGGACATTGCCGATTTTGCCGCCGAGCTAAGCGGGTTGACGCGCGAAATGCGGGAGTCGATTCGGCAAATCAAAGTGTAGCCTATTCTTTGGCCCGCCCCGGTTAAAAGCCGTTGCGGCATATGCCCGCCCCGAATATGTTGGGAATTATCCGGTAAGAACGGAGGGCCCGGGATGTCTGTGCCAAACAAGTCCGCTTGCTGCAAAAAGCCACCCTGCTGCTGCCGATGCAAAATAAAAACGGCAAAACGCCGTCACTGCTGCAAGAAACGGATTCCTTGCTGTTCCAAATGCGGCAAACTGAAGCTGTCCGGGCGCAAACGATGCTGTACCCGGAACGTTAAGATTCAAGTGCAGTCGAAGAAGTTTATCGATCAGAAACGTCTTCATGTCAAGACGGGGAATGAGTGGAAGCCCTCGCTATCGGTCAATTCTTCCCTGCTGGGCATTTATTCGTACGCGGTTGTGAACCGCGGGCATCATCCGAGCGAAGTAAAGGTCGAGATCAGTCCGAACGGATCGGACTTTATGCTGGATTCGCAGATGACCGTTGCGCCCGGCTCCACGCTGGCCGTCGTGCCGATCCGGTATCTGAAATATACGCGCTTCAGCGTCAAATCGAAGGAACCGGACCAGCCGACGACGCTGGATATATATTTTCAGGCGCAGACGGCCGGTTAGTTAACCGGTCCTCTGGCGCCGGGCTGTCCTGCCGCAGATGCTGGAATCACAGGTCGGCCCCAAAAAGGAATGGTGCCCATTCGTCCGAGCCGGCGTACAAGCCGTATAAGCCGATGCGGGGTTCGAGGCGCTGCGGCAGGTCCCGCTTCAACTGTTCGAAGAGACGTTTGCATGCTTCCTTGTTGCCGAGCGAATAGGCCAACTGAGCGGCAAACAAGCGCTGGCCGTGCCGGTCTTCGCCGATGCGGGAGGCCCATTTGTGCCAGACGGCGGCGCGCACCGGCGCCGGGGAGCGGTACACGGCCGGACGCCAGGCCCGTGGAACGTCGTCGGCCCGGGCATGCTGCCAGACGAGCAGAAAGCCGGACCAGGCCCCCATCGTCAGCATCGCATAGGCGGCCTGCTCCGCCAGCGGTTCGAGGGCCTCCGGCACAGGCTCCCCGCGAAGCAGCAGATCGGCGAACGCGGCAAGCCCGGGCTCGGTGTCGGGGAAGCCGTACAGCAGGTTCAGCTGAACCTGCGATTCCGCTCCGATATTGTGCAGCGCCCATAAATAGAGAATGACATGCCTTTCCGGCTTGTCGCGGATAAGCTGCTGGAGGATGCCGTCCGCGGCCTCCGTCTCGCCCGTCTGTGCCATCATGACGGCACGAAGAAACGAGAGCTCCCTGGAGCCGGCGGCTTCCTCCGCCCGCTCCGCCGATTCAAGCAAGGGCAGCAGATCGCCCCCAAGCCCCCACTTCACCGCATAGCGCCCCAGAGCGGCAAGGACGTCGGCAGTCTTGACGCCGTGCAGCGCCGCTTCAAGTTTGGACAACACCTCCGCGATCGGGTGGACGAGCAGGGCAAGATCCAGCCACCGGGGCAGCGCCTGCTCCCGGTACAAGCCGCTGTGCAGGCAGCGCTCCAAGCAGGCTGCCGCTTCCCGCCAATTGCCCAGTTGGGCGTGAACGAGCCCCTGCCAGTAATGCAGCCGGCCGCGCTGCCGGTCATCGGAAAAGGAAGCCGCTGCGGCGAAACGGGCCAAGCGGTGGCGGGCCTCTTCGGGGCGTCCGCTTTCCAGCAGCAGGACGCCGTGCAGCTCCTGCAGATCCGCCTGCAGCGGATCGCGGACGATTCCCATCTCCGCTGCCCGGAGCGCCGCTTCAGTCTGGCCCGACCGCCAATACGCGTAGGCCAGCTTATATGCAAGGTCCGCGGCGTATCCGGCGGACGGGGGAACGAGCGGCAGAAGCGGGGCCAGCTCGCTGGCCGCTTCGGGGTACTGCTCTTGCAAGAACGATTCCACACCGGTCGCATACCGGTAGTAATAAGGATCGCTCTCTTCGCGAACGGCCCGCTCCAGCAGCTTGCGGTTGCGGGCGGCTTTGTCTTTGGCTTGCGCTACCCGGCGCAAGTAGCCGTAGTGCGAGACGACCAGCTCCGAGCGGACGATGGCCAGCTCCGGATAGCGGGAGGACAGCGCCATGCCGATATCCTCATGCACGCGGCCCCTGTAGGCGAGGCCGGGAAGGTTGCGGAACAGCCGGCATACGGAGTCCGTCTCGTAATCGTCAGGGAGGTCGGAACGGTGATGCCGTATCGTCACCAGATAGCCGCCGACGGCTTCATCGGCGATGCAGCGCCTGAACAGTTCGGGATCGGCGGGATGCAGGCGCTCATCGGCATCGAGCACCAGAATCCAGCTGCCGGATGCCCGCTTCATCGCATAGTTGCGCGCTTCGGCGAAGTGGTCGTTCCACTTCATCCGGTACAGCTTGGCGCCGTGCTGCTCCGCGATGGCAGCGGTCCGGTCCTGCGACCCGGTATCGACGACGATCATTTCGTCGGCATACGGTTGGGCCGCAGCCAGACACGCTCCGATGTGCTCCTCTTCGTTGCGGACAATCATGCACAATGACACGGTTGGCATCGTCAATTCACCTCCTCCATGAGCAAATCGTCAATCAGCGTCAGCAGCCGGGGCCTGACATCGTTCCAAAGGGCGGCATAGGGATGGCCGGCGTTGTCATTTTGAATAATATGGTAAATTCTTACATGCACCGTTTTGACCAGCTCGTAACGGCCTTTTAAACGCTGGACAGGGTCCGGCAGAACGGCCAGCAGCCGCCGCCAGTAGGCCTGAACGCGCTGCTGCAGGGCAAATAGATGCTCTTTGGCCGCCAGCATATACAGAAAATACAACTCGCTCCATAAAACACTGTATGCGGCCGCTTCCAAATGCAGCGGAATGTCGGTCTGCCCCTGCTCGTGCAGCAGATAGGCGTGGAGGTTCAGCATAAGCTCTCGCGTCTGATTGGGCGAGGAGTCCGTCTGGGCCGAACTTCGCTCCGGCCCCGCCTTCATACGATCCAGCCAATTCGCGGCGGATTGGTCGTCGTTGCGGGCAAGCGCCGTATAGAATGATTTTCGGGCCGCAAGCTTGCGGTGGACGGCCGCTTCGGCTTCTTTTTGCCCGCGATTGCGGTCGGCGACGAGCAGCTGGCAGCGCAGCAGCAGCAGTTGGCGCTCCTCCTTTTTGTCCAGAGGCAGCGTCTTGCCCTTCAAAATGCGCGCCGCCTGCGCGTACAAGCCAAGCTGGTAATAGGCCAGCGCGATGCTCCACCATGTTTTCGGCGTGGCCATTCGAAACAGCCGATCCATTTTGTCCGTGAGGCCGTCCGCATCGTGCAGTCGGGCCAGCAGGCTGATCAGCCGCAAAAATGGCGAAATCAGGCCGGAGTTCAGCCTTAACGCATTCGCGTACCACTCTATGGCGCCGTCGTAGTCTTCCAACTGTTCCAAAGTTTTGCCCAGATGGAAACTGGCATTGTACGTTCCTGCGCCGTTGGCGGACGTATAGTTCGGCGGAGCCTCGCCGATGTCGATCGCTTTACGGAAAGTTTCCGCCGCAGATTCCCACTGGCGCTGCTGATAGTGAATTCTGCCGAGCGTCAGGAACAAATCGGGAAAATCGCGCAAAACGTCCCCCGCTTTGCTCAGCAATGCAACCGCCTCTTCCCAGCGGCCTAGAGCTTGCAGACAGTTCGCCTCGCGAAGCACGACGACATGCCCGAAGCTGGAGATGCGCCAGTCCACGACCGTTCGGGACAAGATGAATTGCTCCAAAGCCCGCGCATAGTCGCCTGCCCGCATGTACTCCACACCGAGATTGTAGCGGTGAAAGCTTTCGTTGTCGGTGCCCTCCAATTCCTGCAGCAGCAGATCCATATTGCGTTGAACTTTGTTTTTCTTTTGCACCACCTCGGGCAGGTAGCCGCCGTGATTCACCTGAATATCGGAGTAGATGAGCTGTGCCGCCGGATTCGCGTTCAGAATCGGCTGCACGATCTGCTCGTGTATGCGCCCCTCGTAACGGTAGCCGGGCTTATTGCGAAACAAACGGAGCGAAGCGGATACTGAAGATCCCGCGTGTTTGGCCTCCGTACCGATAAAATTGACGATCCGCACAAAAAATCCGTCCGCATGAGGCGAATTCGCGACCATGTGGCGCAGCAGCTTCCCGTGCTGCTCTTCCAGCACTTCATCGGCGTCAAGCATCAAAATCCATTCCCCGGCGGCAAGTTCGATCGATTCGTTGCGGGCATAGGCAAAATCCCGCCGCCACTCGCGAATATGGACGGCAGCCCCGCTGTTTCGTGCAATTTCCACCGTACGGTCCGTTGACCCGGTATCGATGACGATCATTTCGTCCGCCGCATCCCGGGCGCTCTCCAGGCAGCGGGCGATGACATCCTCCTCGTTTTTGACGATCATGCAGAGGGAAATCAGCGGCTTATTCATGGAAATTCGCCCTTTCCGCCCATCTCCAACGGGTGATGGCTGCGCTTTGCTCCATTTTTCGTATGCCTGCCGCAACTTTATCCGCTTCCTCCCGCAAAAAGACGGAAGACGGAAAAATCGACATCGATTCGCTCAGCAGCGCCTCGCTTTGCCGCAAGCAGGCCAGAGCCAAAGCCGTTCGCAGCGATGCGTCATCGGGCTTTTGGGCGAGCAAATACTCGAACATCCCCGACGCCTGCTCATAGGCCCCCCGGTAATACAAAATTTCCGCCAAACAACGGTATCCCGTCGGGTCAAGGGCATTGTCTTTCAAAGCTTGCAGAAAATAAGCGGCGGCCCGCATGACGTAGCCGTAGTCGAACAGGGCGAAGGCGAGCGATAGCGGGTTCGCGAGAAAGGGCCGCAGCTGCTCGGCGCGCTCGAACAGGCGCAGCTCGACCGTGCGCTCCAGCAGCGTTTGGAGCTCATGTGGCGCGTGGGCATCGGCGAGCATGGTCATGGCGGCTTTGTCATCGGCGAGCAGCAGCTTGCACATCAGGTCGTCCTGCGGGAACGCCTTGCGGTAGCCGTCATCCATGCCGCGGATTAGCAGGACGGCTTCGGACAATCGCCCGGCCCGGATCAAGCACGCAAAGCGGATATGGATAAGCGGAGGGGCCGTGTTTTCCGCGGATTCGAGCATTTTCAAAGCTTTTTCATACCTGCCGATCTTATGCAAAAGAAAAATGAGCCGCTCCTTTTTATCCGGATCATGCTCCAGCCACTGTTCGATGGGGGCGGTCGCTTCATCGCCGGTCCAACCTTGCCGCATGCGCTCATCGGCCCAGCCATACAGCGGCTCCATGCTGCGCCGTTCGGCATCGGACATGCGGAAGGCGGCGGCAGCTTCTTCGTGGAGGCCGCATTGCGCTGTATGCAGGCCGTGCGCCAGCCACAGCCTTGCGGTATCGTAGCCCTGTTCCGCCGGGGCGGGGCCTGCGGCATTCAGGGACAAAGCCTTCCGGCTAGTCGCATAGGCTTCTTCGATGCGGTTTGTTTTGTCGTACAAGCAGGAGAGGGCAAACAGACGGCCTGCGTCTTCGTCGTCTTTTTCTAGTTTATTTTCCAGTTTGATCCAATTATCGGTATCAAAATAATAGAGCAGCCGGGCATCCGCCCATCCATGCTCGCCGTCGCGGATTTCCCGTGTCTCGATATGAAGATCGGGCAGGGCAAGGAGCGGGGAAAGCGGGATGCAGGCCAGCGGGGAGGCCGATGCGATAAGATCACCGGCGTCGTATAACCGGCGGTATTGGCGGGAGGGCCATTCGATATATGTCCAGCCGTGCTGCGGAATGGCAATGGTTTCATTGGAAAATTGGACGAAAATTTTTGCCGCGCCCGATCGGGCGATTTGCTCTTTTACCTTTTGCCATGTATGGCCATGATCCGGATCAAAAGCAATTACCGGCGGCCGCCCGTCCGGGTCCGGGGTAGCAGCCGGCTTTTCGCTGTCAACGTGCAGCAGCACAATGGCAAGTTCGGTCACCATGCAACAACTCCATTTTCAACTTTTTCGCGTACAAAAAAAGAAGAGGATAACAGTCGTCATCCTCCATTTTATGAATTCGATTTATACTTGTGCATCGAGATAAACGTCTACAGTAGCGGAACCGACTGCCTCTGTTGCCAGAGATATCCGGGTATATTTAGCAAATCGAATTGGCGTCAGAATGCCTCCTGTCAACAAGCCGGTAATAGTTGAGTCGACAAGCCAACGCGATCCGTCAGAACTGATTTCAACACGGGCATCGACGGTAACGGCGCCTGCATTGTTATAAACCAAGTAAGAGTAGACTTTGTATGGGTACGTGTTTTGCATAAGCGAGGCTGCGGGAACTGGCGTGTAGGAAGTTGAGCTGACCGTAAAGCCCAGTGCGTTGAATTGGTTGAAGTTGTTTTGAGATATGGTTGTGATGGTTCCGCCCAAGAGAGTAGCGGAAATCGTACCGCCGACGATAGTAACGGCTTCGACTGCGCTGAGCGTTCCGCCAACGATGGTAACGGCTTCGACCGCGCTGAGCGTACCGCCGACGATAGTAACGGCTTCGACCGCGCTGAGCGTACCGCCAACGATGGTAACGGCTTCGACCGCGCTGAGCGTACCGCCAACGATAGTAACAGCTTCGACCGCGCTAAGCGTGCCGCCGACGATGGTAACAGCTTCGACCGCGCTGAGCGTCCCGCCAACGATAGTAACGGCTTCGACCGCGCTAAGCGTGCCGCCGACGATGGTAGCAGCTTGCACAGCGTTGAGCGTGCCGCCGACAATGGTAGCAGCCGATATAGCGTCAAGCGTGCCGCCAAGGACTGTGGCCGAGACAGTGCCGCCAAGAATCGTAGCGGAAACAGTCCCGCCGACGATAGTAACAGCTTCGACCGCACTCAGCGTGCCGCCAACGATAGTAACAGCTTCGACCGCACTGAGCGTGCCGCCAAGGATTGTAGCCGAGACAGTGCCGCCAAGGATCGTAGCGGAAACAGTCCCACCGACGATAGTAACGGCTTCGACTGCGCTAAGCGTACCGCCAACGATAGTAACGGCTTCAACCGCGCTAAGCGTACCGCCAACGACGGTAACAGCTTCAACAGCGCTAAGCGTCCCGCCAACGATAGTAGCCGAAACGGTCCCGCCGGTGATAGTAGCTCCCAGCACAGCAGTTACCGTATTCACAGCACCTATGTTAATGCGGCCGGTACTATCCGTATTGATTGCAAGGGTATTGGTCCCGTCGCTTCCGAAAATCAAGGTTTGCAATTGATTGGGGTCCAGATTATATGCTGCAAAGTTAGGCATGAATTTTCCCTCCTTTCTTCTATATATTTTATACTTGCTCTCGTATCCTTGATATGGATAGCAACCATCATAGACTTGCCTTAAAACAGCCCTTTTTAAAGCGCTCTGCGGGGATAATCTGCCCTGATGATTATAGACGTTCATCATTAGCAACAGTAATCTTGAACGTACGGGCTTCATTTGAAAGCCCGGTTCCGGTTCTATATAATGAGGATTACTCCGCGGATGGATGCCACTTGCAAAGTGAGGGACTGTCATGTTGAAATCGAAGTATTTACGCAGACTGATCGTTTTCAGTATGATTCTGGTTACGATCCCGGTCGTTTCTCTGGGCTGCCTGTCTTATTGGAAGGCGGGGGGAATTATTCAGGAAAAGGTCATTCACGGAAACATGCAGGTGCTTGCGCAGACACAGCTTCAAGTGGAACAGCTTCTGCAAACTATCGACCGGTCGATCCTTCAATTTATCAATAGCCCGTTATTGAATCAATCGATAGGAATGCAGCTGATGGCAAAAGATTTCCAGAAAGTGAACGACCTGAACGAAGGTCTCCACAAGCTCCAGTCCTATGACGCAGGCATACAAGATATACGGATGGCCAGCTTCGCCGGAAGATGGTATTTGGACAATAACGGCTTTATGGAATCACTGCCTGAAGAGGATTTGCAACCGCTGTCAAAATTGGCGGAGATGCCCGTGCTGTCCCGCTGGATGACGGACGAGGCGTCGGCCAGCATTCAGCTCGTGAAAAAATTGCCGATCAATACATTAACGAACCCGTTAGGCGTCATCGCCGTGACGATACCGGAAAGCAGGCTGAAAAAGCTGCTCCCCGAAAGCAACGAGGAAGCCGAGACGATCATTTTGGATGCGGATTACCGCATTTTGACCGAAGCGGCCAACCCTACGTTTACGCCCGAACTGATGGGCCGGATTGTGAAACATTTGCAGGACGTTCGCGCAACGGATGGCTTCGAAACGATTCGGATCGAACATCAATCCATCGGGGTTACATACCGGACTTCCACCTATAACGATTGGATTTATGTTTCGGTTGTTTCCATTGCTCAAATTACGAAGGAATCCCGGGCTATCGGCTGGTACACGGTGCTGGTGTGTTCGGCCGTTTTTGCCCTCCTGCTGGCGGTGTCACTGATGGGCTCCCGAAAGATGTACAGGCCGATTCGCATGATGTTCGAGGCGGCCGGCAGCGGAGGCAGCGAAGGCAGAGCGCAGTCGACGGATGAGCTGCAGGTCATCGGCGACCATATACGTTCGCTGAAGACGTCGCAGTCGAAGCTGCTGGAGCAGATTCAAGGGCAAACGAAGCAGTTGAAGGAGTTTTTTGTAAGGAAACTGTTGATGGGAGAGCTTGGTTCCAAGGAGATTCAGGACAGAGCCGAGGCGTTTCAGTATGATTTGGGCGCAGGTGCTTTTTGCATTGTCACTGTGCAGATCGACTCGCTCGCCGGCACGCGATTCCGCGATACCGACCGCGATTTATTGATGTTTGCCGTCAACAATATCGTATCCGAATTGATTCCGGCGGATACTCGCCTGGATCCGGTCGTGTTAAGCGGGAATCAGGTGACGCTGCTGAAAAACAGGGCGGACTCGCCGGATGCGGCGAAAAACGGGGTGTACGTCTGGGCGGAGACGATCCAGTCTACGGTGAAGACGATTTTGCAGTTGAGCGTCAGCATCGGCATCAGCCGGTTTCATCCCAGCCTGACGTATTGTGCGCAAGCCTACCGGGAAAGTCTGGAAGCGCTGAAATACCGGATTCGCTTTGGCGAGGGAGCGATTTTGCATGTGGAGGATGTGCTGCCGGATCAGCGTATTCATGCGATGTTCCCCGAATGGATCGAGAAGCAGATGATCGACGCCCTGATGGTGCCGGACTTGGAAAAGGCGCGCCAACTGCTCCGCGAGTTTTTGACAATGACGATTCGCGAAAATATTCGCCACCAGGAATATCAAATGATCCTTTTCCGCCTGCTCGTCGACCTGATCCGCGAAATTCAAAGCTCGGGCGAGACGCTCAAGCTGTCCTTGAACGACGACCGGCAGCTGTTCGAGCAGCTGAACGATTTGAAAACCGTTCCCGAAACGGAACAATGGTTTATGAGCACGGTCATGGAGCCGATGGTGACGCTGATGAGCAGAAAATGGAATACGCGGAACAAAAACATTTCCGATCAGATGAAGGACATTATCCACCGCGAATTCGAATCCGAGCTTACGCTGGACGTTTGCGCGTCGCGCCTGAATTACCATCCGAACTATTTGAAAACGGTGTTCCGCAAGGAGTCCGGCGTCAATTTCAGCGATTATTTGTCCCAGTACCGGCTGAATCAGTCCAAACAATGGCTGCTGGAAACGGATATGAAAATTGCCGAAATCGCAGAAAGGCTGCGGTACCAGAATCCGCAAAATTTCATCCGGTACTTTAAAAAAATAGAAGGTACGACTCCCGGCGAATACCGGAAAAATTACCGCCCTTTATAACCCGAGCCCTTTCGGGTTTTTTTGGCGCGGGCGCAAGGGGAACAGGAGGAATGGCTGGAAGCCGGAGAGACATTTTCCCGCCCGAAAAGTTCTGCTTTGCGGAGCACCCGGCCTGCCTTGGGGATTATCCGGCAAGTAAGGCAGCGAACCTTCTGCCGGAAGGATTATAGAAGGGGAGCCGCTTTTATGGCTATATGGTATTAAGCGGGAGACGACGATTGCGATTCTCCCTAGTTATGATTGCGAGGAGCGAAGCTATGAAAACGACCGAACCCCCGTTCGAGCAGGTTTGGAAAGCGGATTTGCAGGACGGCACGTACCGCAATCCGATTTTGTATGCGGATTACGCCGATCCTGACGTGATTCGAGTCGGCCGCGATTTTTATATGGTATCTTCGAGTTTTTCGCATGTACCCGGCCTTCCCGTGCTGCATTCGCGGGATCTGATCCATTGGAGCATCCTCGGCCATGTGCTGGAACGGCTGGACTTGCCCGGTTACGATCTGCCGCAGCATGGCGCAGGCGTCTGGGCGCCGAGCATCCGGTACCGGGAGGGCCGATTTTGGGTCTACTACGCCACGCCCGACGAGGGCATTTTCATGTGCACGGCAGAGCATCCGCAAGGCCCCTGGACGGCTCCGCATTTGGTGTACGGGGTAAAAGGCTGGATTGACCCGTGCCCGTTCTGGGATGAGGACGGCCGCGCCTATCTCGTGCATGCGTTTGCCCACAGCCGCTGCGGCATCAAGGATCAACTGCAGCTGATCGAAATGGCGCCGGACGGCCGCAGCTTGCTGGGCGGGAGGCGGATCATTTTCGACGGCAGGGAGCGTCATCCGACCATTGAAGGTCCGAAGCTGTACAAGCGCAACGGCTACTATTACATCTTCGCACCTGCCGGAGGCGTGAAACCCGGTTGGCAGACGGTTCTCCGCTCGACCTCCATATGGGGGCCTTATGAGGATCGAATCGTTCTCCACCAAGGGACGACGGATGTGAACGGACCCCATCAAGGGGGCTGGATCGAGCTGGAGTCGGGCGAGTCGTGGTTTCTTCATTTTCAGGATCGCGGCGCATACGGCCGCATCCTGCATTTGCAGCCCATGCGCTGGACGGACGATTGGCCGGTAATGGGAGCGGGCGAGGGAGAGATCGGCGAGCCCGTGGCGCAATGGACGAAGCCGGATGTGGGCGGAGTCCATCCGCCGCAGGCGCCGGCCGCCTCGGACGACTTTGCCGGGCCGGGGCTGGGCCTGCAGTGGCAGTGGCAGGCCAACCCCGGGCCTGGCTGGCATTCGCTGGCGGCCCGGCCAGGCCGTCTGCGTCTTTACGCAGCGCCGCTGCCCGCAGGGAAGCGGACGCTCTACGATGCGCCGCAGCTGCTGCTGCAGAAATTCCCGGCGCCGTCTTTTGCCGCCACGGCGAAGCTGGAGCTCGCCGCTGCCGGGCCGGCCGACAGAGCCGGGCTGATCGTCTTCGGCATCGCATACGCTTGCCTGGCCGTAGAAGCCGGCGAGGACGGCGTCCGCCTGTCCCTCATGCAAGGGCACGGCGCTCCCGCAACCGAGCAGGAGGTGTGGGCTGCCGGGCTGGAGCGCTTCCCCGCCTCCGGTTTGTATTTGCGGGTAACGGTCAGCGGCCCGGCCGGCGGCGAACCGGAATGCGCCTACAGCTACAGCCTGGACGGCAAAAGCTACCTGCAAGCGGGAGCGCCGGTTCCGGCCAGTCCGGGCAAATGGGTCGGCGCCAAGGTCGGCATTTTCTGCGTGAATCGGGATGGTACCGCAATCGGAGGCCATGCGGACTTCGACTGGTTCCGGGTCGATGAGCTTCCTTGATGATTATCGGATATTCCGTACGGATTATTCGCGGCGCGTGCGCAAGGGGATGGCCCGGGCCGGCAGTGTCTTGCGGCCAATATGTGCCTCGGGGATTGTAGACGGCAATGCGGCGCGATTTTAAAGTGAATATATCCGCTAGCCGATAAGGAGGGATGCGACGTGCAGACTGTTTCAACGGAAACCTACTCGCCCTCGCAAACGAAGAAGAAAATGTTATACTCGCGCCTGCTGAAAAGATACTATTGGTTTTATCTCATGCTGCTGCCGGGCTTGCTTTATTTTATCGTATATAAGTATGTGCCGATGTGGGGGATATTGATTTCCTTCCAGGATTATCAGCCTTTTCTCGGGTTTGCCAAAAGCAACTGGGTCGGCTTCAAGCACTTCCGGACGTTTTTCGGCGACGATGCGTTCTGGATGCTGTTCCGCAATACGTTCGTTTTGGCGGTATATAACATTGTGTTCTTTTTTCCGCTGCCGATCATTATCGCGTTGATGCTCAATGAACTCAGGCTCGCCGTGGTAAAACGCCTGATTCAAACGTTGATTTATATTCCCCACTTCGTATCTTGGGTCGTTGTCGTCGGCATCAGTTTTTTGTTCTTCTCGTCGCAGGGCGGAATCGTCAACAACTTTCTGGCGAGCGCCGGACATGAGCCGGTGAATTTCCTGATGAGCAAGGACTGGTTTCGAACCGTCATCACTTCGCAAGTGATTTGGAAAGAAACAGGCTGGGGCACGATTATTTTTCTGGCGGCGCTGGCCGGCGTCGATCCGGGACTGTATGAGGCGGCTCGCATAGACGGGGCCGGCAGATGGAGGTCGATGTGGCACATCACGCTGCCTGCGATTCGCGGCACGATTATTATTTTGCTGATTTTGCGGCTGGGGCATTTTATGGATTCGGGCTTCGAGCAAATTTTCCTGATGATCAACCCGCTCAACCGTGAAGTCGGCGAGGTTTTCGATACGTATGTGTACGATATGGGGATTTCGCAAGGGAAGTTCAGCTACAGCACCGCGGTCGGCGTATTCAAATCGGCGGTTGGACTGGTGCTCGTGGTGGGTGCGAACTATGTAAGCAAAAAGTTTGGCGAGGAAGGTATTTACTAACGGGAAAGGGGAGATTGTAATGGCGGACAAATCGATTTCAGGCAAAATCGCCGACGGCATCAATACGGTTATTCTGCTGATTGTGGCTGCCGTCTGCGTCCTGCCGTTCCTATATATTTTGGCAGCCTCGCTGACCGCCCCGGAAGAGCTGATCAGCAGCGGGTTCGTGCTGTTTCCGACGAAGTTCTCTCTGGAGGGGTACCGGTACATTTTGTCCACCAACCTGATTTTGTCGAGCTTGGGCGTATCGATCTTCATTACGATTGCCGGCACGCTAACGAATCTGCTGTTTACGGCTTTGATGGCCTACCCGCTCGCCCAGAGGGGGCTGCCCGGCGGCAAGCTGGTGATGAAGCTGGTCGTGTTCTCGATGCTGTTCAGCGGAGGGATGATTCCGACCTATCTGATCGTCAAGTGGACCGGGCTGCTCGACAGCGTCGCGTCCTTGATTATTCCCGGCTTGATCAGCGCTTTTAACCTGATTATTATGCGCACTTTTTTCCAGCAGCTTCCCGATGGGCTGGAGGAGGCGGCCAGAATTGACGGCTGCAGCGATCCGGGCATTTTGTTCAAAATCGTGCTTCCTTTATCCGCACCGGTTCTCGCCTCGCTCGCCCTGTTTTATGCGGTAGGGCATTGGAACGCTTATTTTAACGCGGTATTGTATATTAACGATAATTCGCTGTGGCCGATTCAGGTCTGGCTCCGGCAAATCGTTATTTTGTCGCAGGGGGGAATCGGCGATTCCACGCAGTTCAGCGGCGATTATGTACCGCCTCCGGCGGAAACGATTAAAATGGCCGTCATTATCCTGTCCACGCTGCCGATCTTGATCGTGTACCCGTTTTTGCAAAAGCATTTTGCCAAAGGCGCATTGCTCGGGTCGGTGAAGGAATAAATAACTACTTTCAATTCAGGAGGGTATTCTTATGAAATTAACGGCAACCGGAAAATCCCGCAAGCTGATATCGGTTCTCTGTCTGACCTGTATGACGGCTTCTATGCTCGCTGCTTGCAGCTCCAAGCCGGAATCTCCGGCGGCAAGCTCGACGGCCGCTGCGTCGCAAGAGCCGCTGAAGCTGAGCGTGATGATGATTCAGCAGCTGGCGGAGCCGCCGAAAAAAGATTCGCCGGCCATTAAAAAAATCGAAGAGTACACGAACACGAAGCTGGATATTACCTGGGTCCCGGCCACGACCTACGACGACAAAGTCAGCGCGACGATCGCCTCGGGCAACATGCCGGATTTGATGCTGCTCCGCCGGGTCAAAGAGTCCGCGCAGCTGAACGCCCAGATGTCCGGCGTGTTCTGGGAGCTCACTCCGTTTATCAAAGATACGAAATCGTTAAGCAAAATGAGCGAGGTGGCCAAGCGGAACGCCAGCGTCAACGGCCAACTGTTCGGGATTCCGCGGGAGCGGGTGCTGGCGCGCTACGGGATGATTTTCCGGAAAGACTGGCTGGACAACTTGGGGCTGCAGACACCGAAGACGGTGGACGATATTTACAACGCAGCTAAAGCGTTTACACAGGGCGACCCGGACAAAAACGGCAAAAACGATACGTTCGGCATCCAGGAAGACAGCACGATGGAACTTCTCAAGCAGCTGACGATATATGCGGGCGGGCCTAACGGATGGGGGCTGCTGGACGGTAAGGTTACGCCGGATTTTCTGTTCCCCGAATACCAGACCGCTTTGAACACGTACAAGAAAATGGTTGCCGAAAAGCTGATCAGCCCGGACTTCCCGATTGCCAAGAAATACGACTACTTTAATCAGGAAAAAGCCGGCATCTACTTCTCGGTTCTGGATGACGCCTCAACCCGCCACCTCGATATGATGAAGAAAAATCCGAAAGTCGTCGTCGACGTGGCGCAAAATTTTGATGGCCCCAAGGGACAGCGCGCCAGAGCGACGCTCGGTTACGATTCGATGCTGGTCATCCCGAAAAAGAAAGAAACGACCGAAGCGAAAGTCAAACAAATTGTCGCTTTCCTCGATAAGCTGGGCGACGAGCAGATGCAAACGCTGCTGAAATGGGGCATCGAAGGCACCGATTATACGGTCGATAACGGCAAGGGCGTGAAAACCGCAGGTTCAGCCGGGATCGGCGATGTGCTCAACTTCAAATGGGATACGCCGGGAACCGGTCTGGCCGGAACGAAAACGCCGCTTGAAGAAAAAATCGACAAAACCATGGCGGACAACAAAGGCATCGCCGTCGTCGATCTGAGCGCTTCCCTGCTATCGGAAACGAACAATCAGAAGGGCAGGGATTTGACCAAAAGCATCACGGATGCTGTAACCAAATACGCGCTCGGCGAACTGGACGACAAGGGCTGGAAAGATGCGATCGACAAATGGCGGAAAGACGGCGGAGACAAACTGATCGAAGAGTATACCGCCGATTACAACAAGCAACAAAAATAAGCTCCCGCGCGCAGCTCCCAGTGCGCCGCGCGGAGTTGCGCTGCAGTCAGAGTGACGGCAAACCGCGGCGCAGGGCCGGAGGACGAAAGCGTCACCTTCGGCACCTGTAGTGGTACCGTGTGGAGCGCCGCGAACCGCACTGGCCCGGGCCGGGCTGGGAGCGCTAAAGCGTGTGTTTAGAAGAAAAAGGACTGACCTTCCATAGCAGCTTTTAGCTGCGAGGGGTCAGCCCTTTTTTGTCCGCGTGTCACGCGTGGGTGGAAATGCCGTCTGGCGGGTCGGTCGCGAACGGTATTTTGTATCGTGTATCGTGTCGGGCGAGAATGTCAGCATGTTTGGCGAACGTAGCAGTTACGAACGGTGTTTTGGTGACCGTCGAAAGGCTCTCTTGCTGGAACCGGCAGGGCTGCTTGGCAATTCCTACACAATTGCAGGCTTTTGAAAAACCCCTCCGCGTCATAGGCGATAACTACAATCTGCCCGGCTGAACGAAGAAAACCTGCAAAAATACATGAATTTGCGTCCTTGATCGCTGACCACGAACAATTCCTGCAATTGTGCAGGCTTTTCAGCGGGGACATGGGCTCAGGTGCACATTCAGCGAGAATTCCTGCACTTTTGCAGGTTTTTCGCCCAAATAGGCCAATTTCAGAGAAAAAACCTGTACTTTTGCAGGTTTTCCCTACCACGATGTCTCATTGCCCATTTTGTTCAGTTCCGCGACCTCACAAGGAGAGGTGCGTGCCCAGAAAAAGCGACTGTCCCTCAAATTAGGGCCCCACTGTTTCCCATAGCCCTGACTGAGTGTCGCGATTTTATCGGGCAGCCTGCACAATTGCAGGCTTTGCTGGCGTCGGAGCTGCCCGGGGCACGAAAATTATGCTGCTGCGGGGCTTTTCGGCGGTTTCCAAAACGCCGCAGCATACATCAGCGCCCCTGGAGGCGCGTTCGTCTCCCGCATCCGAACGATCGGGAGTTGATCGCAGCCATGCGGCGGCGCTGAATTAGTATCGCCTCAGACACCCCCGACTGACTGGTGCGTTTGCCGCACTGCGGGCCGGAGCGCACCAACCCCGGCCGCAAGGCCGCAAGGCAAGCCCGCCTGCAACTGCTCTATATGCGCCGCATTGTTCCCGACCGCGCAATGCGCCATTTGCTACCGTTCAAGGAAACGAATCCGAAACGTTCGGATTTCGTAAGGCGAGAGCGCAAAGCGCAGTTCGCCGCCCTCCCGGCATTCCCCGACCGGGCGTTCCAGCAGGTCGGTTTCCTGCCACTCGGCGATCGGCCAGTCCGAGGCGAGCCCCACTTCGCCGCGTGCGCCGGCGTATTCGTGCAGCCGGAGGATGACGTCCCGGCTGTCCTCGCCTTTTTTCACGGCGTCGATCATGACGCGCTCGGGGGCCGACAGCCGGAAGCAAGCGAACGACGCTCCTTGCTTCGGCGCGCCGGGGTAGGCGCTGAGCGGGGCGTTCAGCGCCCACGCCTCGTGCACCGTGCCGCCGTCGCGCCAATCGCCGGCATGCGGCAGGAGCGAATACGTGAACGCATGCGCTCCTTGATCGGCTTGATCGTCCGGCACAAGGGCCGATTTGATCAGGGACAGGCGCATCACGTTGTCCTTGATGTCGTAGCCGTACTTGCAGTCGTTCAGCAGACTGACGCCGTATCCGGCTTCCGCCAAATCGGCCCATTGATGGCCGACCGTTTCGAAACGAGCATAATCCCAGCTCGTGTTCCAGTGCGTCGGCCGCTTCACGTTGCCGAATTGAATGTCGTAAGTCGCTTCGGTCGCGCGAATATCGACGGGAAATGCCGCCTTCAGCAGCTGCCGCTGCTCGTGCCAGTCCGCTTCGGTCACAAAATCAAGACGGCGGCTGTGGGCATACGCAATCATGCGCTGGCGGATCGTCGAATCCATATAGGTCCATTCGAATTCGACGATCGCTTGCAGCGAGCCGAGATGAACGACGCGGACGGCCCGCAGTTCCGTAACG
This sequence comes from Paenibacillus sp. sgz302191, assembly GCF_057749925.1. Classification (NCBI taxonomy): domain Bacteria; kingdom Bacillati; phylum Bacillota; class Bacilli; order Caryophanales; family Paenibacillaceae; genus Paenibacillus; species Paenibacillus sp. sgz302191. Next base: position 198,641 of record NZ_JBYLHY010000004.1, on the reverse strand, counting down.
GTACGCTGTTTTTGCATATAGTACAGATCGATGTCCCACGCTTCATGCCGGCTTTTGGGCTTATCCTCGAACACCTGCAGCACATTGGCCGCCGTCCCCGCCGGAAACACTTCGCGGCCCGCTATTTTGTCATGCAAGCGCGTCAATTGTCCGAATGCGTTCCATTCCAACGTATAAAAGGGAGTTTCCAACTGATTCCCATCCGCCGCAAAAGGGACAATGGCCGGAGGCTGAACCTCGCTCGGCTCGCTCAGACCCGAATCCGAACCTGGACCCGGACCGTCCGGCTCAAACCGGATCAGCGCCAGCCCCATAGGAGGCACTTCCCGGACGAGAACGTGCCAGTCCGTGCCGATCCGCTCGGCGGCAAGCGCGCATCCGGCCGCGTCTGTCCAGCGTCCCGCCTCCATCCCGGCAAGAGCCGGAATGACGGCCAGATCCGTGCGCGGCCAGGAGGAACCGTTGCACACGGTCCATTCCCCGCCGCCGCCCTTTTGCCCGGGCCCCGCTGCCGTCAAGCTGTCGATCGCCCTCTGCCGGGCGTCGACGCCAAGCTGCCAGGCTTGCGCATATTCCTCCCGCGCATCCTCGTACACCTCGCGGATCGACGAGCCGGGGATAATATCGTGAAACTGATTGCGCAAAATGATTTTCCAACCCTCATACAGCTCCTCCGCGGGATACGATCCCCATCCGGCCTGCAGAGCCCCCAGCACACTCAGCCATTCGGCTTCCCGGTACAGCAGCTCCAGCTTGCGGTTCATTCGTTTGATGAACGCCTGACTCGTATACGTGCCCCTGTGCAGCTCAAGGTACAGTTCGCCGTCCCATGTGTGCACGTAGCTGTCCGAAGCGGCCACCCTCTCCGCCAAGTCGCGGAAATAAGCGTCCGCCCGGCCTGTCGTAACATGAGGCAGCCCCGGCATGTCGGCCAAGCGCCTGCGCATCTCCAGCATTTCGCGGTTGACGCCTCCGCCGCCGTCTCCATAGCCGTAAGCGAGCAGCAGCTCGCGGTTCAGCTCTTTATCCCGGTAGGCGTCCCATATGCCCTGCACAGTTTTGGGCGTAATTGCGCCGTTGTACGTATAGTAAAAGGCTCCAAGCCCGTCACTGTCGCCCGGATTCGGCGTTGTGATGAAATGGGTGAGAATTTCGCTGCCATCGATCCCTCTCCAGTAAAAAGTGTCGTTGGGCATCCGATTGTACTGGTTCCAGCTGATTTTGGTCGTCATAAAAGCTTCAATACCGGCTTTGCGCAAAATTTGCGGCAGCGCCCAACTGTACCCGAAAACGTCGGGCAGCCAGAGGTATTTGCACTCGGTCCCGAACTCTTTCCGGAAAAAGCGCTCGCCATAGAGCAGGTGCCGAACCAGGGATTCCCCGTTCGTGAGATTGCAGTCGGCCTCAAGCCACATGGCGCCGCCCGGTTCCCAGCGGCCTTCTGCCGCCCTGGTGCGAATCTCGGCATACAGCTCGGGATAATCCGCTTGGATATATTCGTAAAGCTGCGGCTGCGTTTGCAAAAAAACGTACTCCGGATACCGCTCCATAAGCCGCAGAACCGTGGAAAAAGAACGCGCGGCCTTCTCACGCGTATGCCGCAGCCGCCACAGCCACGCCACGTCGATGTGGGTGTGGCCGATGCAGCGGACCGTAACCGCGTGGCGCTTCGGCTTATCGGCCAGCCCGCTGCGCAGCTGTGCCGCGGCCTCCGCCAGCGAGGCGTAAAACCCGCCGCTCCCCGGACGCGACCAGTCGATCCGCAGGAACGCCCGATCGACGAGGCGGAGCAGATCGTGCCGTTCCGGCTCGCTGCCCGTCAGCTGCATCGCCGTTTCGAGAGCGGCTTTGGCGGTGTAGTACAGGTCGTCGGCCGATTCATCGAGCCAGGCCAGCGCCGCCTGCTGCAGCCGATGCTCCTGAATCTCGGCGCTCCGGTACCCGCCGAGTCCCGACCAGAGGCGCAGCCGCAGCCGGACCGTGCGCCCGGGAGCATCGTCCGGCAAAAAAGCCTCGCGGTGGTTGTTGTCCACCCCCTGGTACGGCCGGCCGTCCACAAACAGCAGCGCTTCGAAGCCGCTGTTCCCGTTCCCTCCGCTTTGGCCGAGATCCAGCAGCGCGACGACCAGCTTGCCTGACCAGGCCGCGGGAACGGCGGCGTCTGCGGCGAGCCAGCGGTATTCGTCGCGCCCTTGCCACCGGAAGCCAAGCCGCACTTCCTCCCACTCCCCGCCGTCGTCGGGGTAGGTTCCGACGGCCCCGTCGGCGTCGGTTTTCATTTTCAACGGCTCGATGGCAAAAGCATCGCGATAGCGAAACGGTTCCAGATCCCGGATTCGCGCATGGAGCTTTTCAACAGTCCAAAACATAGGATTGCCTCCTGTTTTACCGAAATTTACGTTCATCATACTGGAAGCCCTTCGGCCGAACAACCCCAATCCCCAACTTGCTTCCTTAAGGAGCAAGGAACATTCCGTACGGATTAATGCCGCAGCGTACTATGCGCCCTAATGATTATGCCAGGCACGCTCCGGCCCCCTGGTCAACGTCGAGAGGCGCATAGCCGCGAACGTGCCGGCCGGAATCCGCGAAACGCGGGGAAAAACCTGCGAAAGTGCAGGTTTTTTCTCCGAAATTGGCTTGTTTTGGCGAAAAGCCTGCAAAAGTGCAGGAATTTTCGTTGAAAGTGAACCTGAGCCCCTATCCCCGCTGAAAAGCCTGCACTTTTGCAGGAATTCTTCGTGGCCAGCGATTAAGGACGCAAATTCATGTATTTTTGCAGGAATTCTTCGTGCAGGAGATTAGCCGATCTACCCTTGACTTATTCACAGCCGCTTGCTAAAATTACAGACAAATTGAGTCTTTAATTAATGGTGTTTAAAGCAATAAGCAAATTTTTTTGTTTGTATTAAGGATTTCAAATATCTTTTATATCCAAAATAAAAGGAGAGAACGCTATGTCAATCGATTGTGCTATTATTGGTGGAGGTCCGGCAGGCTTGAATGCTGCTCTTGTATTGGGCAGAGCAAGGAGAAATGTGATTTTGTTCGATATTGCGGCAGCGGAAGGAAGCAAAGCCGCCATCGGGGTGAATTCCGATTTCATTTTGAATAGTTTCGCTTAATCAAACCTTAATTTGGTGTTTGTATTTTTGAAACCATTTCAGTTAATCTTACGTATAGACGGAGATGGGCATGAATCTACTTCACTCGATTCGGAATCCATTAGCTGCAAAAATTATGGATACGAAGAGAGGAAGAAGACAACAAGATGAACCACCAGGAACAGGATCATTGGCGGAAAGACATTGCTCCTTACGAAAGACCGCATTTCAAATCTAGCGTTTGGCAGATTTTAAATACCATTGCGCCCTTTTTTTTGCTTTGGTATGCTGCCTACTGGAGTCTATCAATCTCCTATTGGCTTACTTTGGTTTTTACTATTCCGGCCAGCGGTTTTTTGATACGGATATTTATTATTTTTCATGACTGCTGTCACAGGTCGTTCTTTAAAAGCAGGATGGCCAATGAAATTGTCGGTACGCTAACCGGTATTTTGACCTGTTGCCCCTATCATCAATGGAAACACACGCATTCCGTTCATCATGCGACCAGCAGCAACTTGAATAAGCGGGGGACGGGGGATATTTGGACGTTGACGGTGGAAGAATATGTCGCACTGTCACCGCTGCGGAGGCTTTTCTATCGGCTTTACCGCAACCCTTTATTTATGTTCGGTCTGGGTCCCGTTTATATTTTTTTGATAGACTACAGATTTAACCGCAAACGCGCCGGGCTGAAAGAACGGATCAACACCTACGTGACCAACATCGGCATAGCGGGAATAGCAGGCTTGCTTTGCTGGTTGATTGGCTGGCAAAATTTCCTGCTCGTACAAGGACCGATCTTTTTGATCTCGGGCACTGCCGGCATCTGGCTGTTTTACGTGCAGCATCAGTTTGAGGATACGTATTTTGAAAAAGAAGAAGATTGGGACTACGTCAAAGCGGCCCTGCAGGGAAGCTCATTCTACAAGCTGCCGAAGATCCTTCACTGGATTACAGGCAATATCGGTTTTCATCACATCCACCATCTGAGCCCCCGGGTTCCTAACTATTATCTGGAAAAAGCTCACAACAGCAATCCCGTTCTGCAAGATGTTCAGACGATTACATTATGGACCAGCTTGCGCTCTCTCCGGTTCCGCGTCTGGAGCGAGCAAAGGAAACGGTTCATCGGATTCAGAGATATCGGACGTTCGACGTCCGCGCCAGGCAAATAAGCAAGAACGGCCATCTCGCGATAGCGGGAAGAGGCCGTTTTTTTGTTGTTTAGGAAATTATGATTTGCGTTGGCTGTGGACAAAGTATGTATAAAATTGTGGATAAGTGTTATGGGTGAGCATTGAGGCATGACCGATAGCATATTTCTACTAATTTACCGCAAATGCTGTATAATCGGAATGAACGCAAGTAAACGGTTTTATTAGGGGGTTGCGGAGGGATCGATAGATGAGAAACGTCAGCATGATCAGTATAATCGGTATCTTTTTTATCGCAACGTGCTTCTTTCTTTACGACTGGCTCAACCCGGCGGACAAGCACTATCCCGAAGCTCATGGCGGTGTGTTGGACGCGAGAACGTGGGATTTCGCCGTCCATGGTATTATTCCCCTGAGCGGGGAGTGGGAGTTTTATGAGGGGAAGCTGTTGGCCCCGCACGATTTTTACGCCAATCCGCTGCTTGCGACCGAGCGTCAGATTGTGCGCGTGCCGGGCAGTTGGAAAGGTATTGTCGACTCCGGAGGCAAAGACGGGTACGGAGCCGGTACCTACCGATTGATCGTGCAGGTGGACAAGAAGGATTTGTACGGCTTTCGCGGGAAGAAGATCCGCATGTCCAGCCGGGTTTTTCTGAACGGAACCGATATAGGCGGCAACGGCCGAACGACGGCAACCGAGCACGGGTTCGTGCCAAGCAATCTGCCATTCTTGGGAATGGCGCAAGCTGAGGCCGGCGCAGTTGAAATCGTCGTCCAAGTGTCCAGCTTCAAGTACCTTGAAGGCGGGCTCGTGCAGGCGCCGGAATTCGGACCGGCGAAAGACGTAATCGCCCGTCAGGACCATTTCAGGCTTGTCGACATGATTTTGATTACGGCCATGTTCGTATTTGGGCTTTATTACATAAGTATGTTCAAGCAGTGGCGCAAGGAGCCGCATCTGGTGCATTTTGGCATCTTCTGCTTGACGGCGGGCTTGTTTTTCAGTTTCGACGACGAAATTATGGCGGCGGCGGTCGTCCCCTCTCTCTCTTTTTTATGGCTGCAAAGAATGATTGTCCTGCTGCCGCTGACTTCATTTTACTTTTTCTATCTTTATGTGCACCGATTCTTGGGGGGACGGAACAACGGCGTATTCCGCGCGTTGCGCTGGATATTCATCGCTGTCTTTGCCGTTTTCCTATTCACGCCGAACGAATATTTGCGGGAACTTCTATGGACGACCATTGTGCTTGAAACTCTCTTCCTTCTGTTCGTTTTTTACGCAATTTTTAGCGGCCGCAATCGGGGGGGCCAGGGGACCGGCTCTATTTTGCTCGGGGTATTTTTCCTTCTCTTCACATGGATCTACGCCCATCTTCGTTATCAGCTAGCGATGGATAACCCGAACTATATGATCGTTACGCCGCTCTTGCTGCTGTACTCGCAGGCGTCCTTAATGTCAAACCGGATTCAGGAGGCTTTCCGCAAAAGCGAACGCCTCTCCCGGCAGTTGCTCGTTTACGATCGCCAGAAGGACGAATTTCTGGCCAAGACGTCGCACGAATTGCGAACGCCCCTGCACGGCATCATCAACTTGTCCCAATCGCTGCTGGAAGACCCCGAGCGGCCGCTTCACCCGGAGCATCGGGAGAACGTGAGGCTGCTGCACTTGGTGGGGCGGCGATTGGCGGGGCTTGTGCATGATATTCTCGACATGAACCGAATCAAGCTTGGACAGCTGCATATTCAAACGACGCATGTGGATGTCCATATGTCGGTTCGTTTCGTACTGGAGACGTTGGCGATTACGCCGATCAACCGCGAGGTTCGCTTGATCAACGAGCTTCCTTCAACGCTTCCCTTGGTTGAGGCGGACGAAAATCGGCTGCGGCAAATTTTGCACAACTTGTTGGAGAACGCGCTGAAATATACGGAAAGCGGAACGGTGCGTATTTCAGCAGAAGCGTTAGGCGCGGGGCTGGCCATCACGATAGCGGATACGGGGCCGGGCATTCCGCCGGACAGACTGGCAAGTATTTTTGAGCCTTTTGTGCAGCAGGAAGAGATGGAACACCGTTCCCAAGGAGGCATCGGACTCGGCCTGAGCATATCGAAACAGTTGGTCGAGCTGCAAGGCGGCAGACTGGAAGTCGAGTCCGAGGTTGGCCGCGGTTCAAGATTCACGTTCACGTTGCCGATTGCCGTCCAAGAGCGGGAAGCCGCTGCGTCCGGAGTATATGTGCAACCGCAAGTGGCGGAGAAGGTAACGTTAAACATGCGCGTTCAAGACGAGACCGCCGAATATGAAGTTCTGATCGTGGATGACGAGCCTTCCAATTTGAAAGTGCTAATCGATGCCGTGATGTCACTCCGTTATGCGTATACCGCGGTCGGAAGCGGACAGGATGCGCTTGCGCAACTCAAGGGACGGAGGCTGCCGGATTTGGTGCTGCTGGATTTGATGATGCCCGGCCTGTCCGGGCTGGACGTATGCAGGGAAATTCGCAGCTTGCACGGCTTGGCGGAGCTCCCTGTGCTGATGCTGACCGCATCCGGCCAGACGAGCGACATGACGGCTGCTTTCGAGGCGGGCGCCAACGATATTTTGCAGAAGCCGTTTGAGCTTGTGGAGCTAAAGGCACGGATGCAGTCGCTGCTGTCGATGAAGCGTTCGTCCGAGCAGGCGGTTAAGCGGGAAATGGACTTCTTGCAAACGCAAATTACTCCGCATTTTCTTTACAATAGTTTGAACACTCTTGTGGCACTCAGCTATAAGGATGTCGACAGGCTGCGGGAAACGATCAATGATTTAGCCACGTATTTAAGGGCAAAATTCACGTTCGTCTTTCAGGCCGATCGAATTTCGCTCGAGCAAGAATTGGAACTGGTGCGCTCATATTTGGCAATTGAACAGCTTCGTTTCGGCAGCAGATTACAGGTCAAATACCGGATAGAAGCTGATCTTTCCTTCTGGCTTCCTCCGCTTATGATGCAGCCGCTCGTAGAAAACGCAGTGCGGCACGGCATCGGACCGAAACCGTTGGGAGGAACCGTGGAAATTATGGTGAGTCGAAGCGGCGGCGGGGTTCTAGTGACGGTGAAGGACGACGGCGTGGGCATGGAAGAGGCGAAACGGCTGCAGCTGGAACAAGAAAAATCACACGGAGTAGGGATCGTCAATGTCAGCCGCCGCCTGCAAATGATCTACGGACATAAGCTGGAAATCGTCAGCGTACCGGATCGGGGCACACAAATCAACCTTTATCTGCCGGAGGAACCCTATGCTCAGAGCAATTTTGATCGATGACGAGGTTATGGCGTTGGACGTGCTGGAAATCGTGCTGGAACAAGTCGGCGGTGTACAGGTGGTCGGCAAATTCGAGCATATCGCCGAAGCGATCGGACAAGTATCCGGGTTGAGGCCGGACCTCGTTTTCCTGGACATCGAAATGCCGGGGATGAGCGGCTTGAATGCCGCCGAGCAGCTGCTAGGACGTTATGGGGAGATGGATATCATTTTCGTTACCGCTCATCAGGAGTTCGCTGTCGATGCGTTTGAGACAGGAGCTTTCGGCTATTTGTTGAAGCCGGTTTCGAAAGACAAGCTGTCGAAGACGTTGGACCGGTATACGCTCCGTCCCGTACGCGGCGTCGCGAGCCGCGCGGTTCGGCAGATTACGGGAGATTATTCAAGTGGGCCGGCACAGAGTGACAAGCTGATTTTGAAAGCGCTTGGCAGCATGGAGCTGTACGGCTTGGACCGGCAGATGGCGAGCTGGAGAACGAAGAAAACGAAGGAGCTGTTCGCCTATCTTTGGCATCAAGGCGGAACCCCTGCCTACCGGTATCGACTGCTCGATGATTTGTGGCCGGACTGCGAACCCGGGCGTTCCCAGAAGCTGCTCCATACGACGATGTATTATTTGCGGAATGCGTTGAAGAACGCCGGATTTCCGGACATGGTCGCATTCGCCGACGAACGGTATTGGCTGAAGACCGAGATGGTCGACAGCGATACAGCGAGATTGGAGGAGCTTATGAGGCATGGGGGCCGGCCGGGCGATATCGGCGAACTGCTCTCGCTTTACCGCGGCGCTTATTTCGAGACGGAGCAATATGGCTGGGCGGGAAATAAAAGGTACGAGCTTCATTCCTCGTATATGCAGCGTCTCGAACAGTGGTTGGCGGAAGCTGCGGAGACGGACAAGGAGCCTCTGCTGAGAAAGTTGATCGAGATTGAGCCTTATCGCGAACACTATTACGACCTCTTGCTGGAGCATCTGGAGAAGATGGGCGACGCTGTGGCAGCGGCTAAGCTGCGGGAGCTAAGACGGTATAGGTTTGAAGACGAGCTCGGTCTATAGAAATGGGAAACCGCGGACGACAGAATCCGCGGTTCTTTTTTGTTGAGTTTTTGTTTATCGCCATCGTTGTAGAATGGACTCGATTATTGTCGAGGAAGGGTCTAGCAAAAGCTTCAACAATTTTTGAGGAATGGGGAACTTGTATGCGTAAAAAGGAAAGATCAATGCAAGGAATTTTACTGGCATTTCTCGTAAAAGGCATGAAGATAAGCAGATCATGCAGCCGAAAAACGCCAGGTCTTATTTTAGCGGTTATTCTCATGCTGCTATCGATCATGCAAGGCAACACGGCTTTTGCAGCACCCAATTGGACGCCGGTAGACGGCGGTGGTACGAACGGTCTGAATGTCACTTCGGCGAAAAGCGGAGCTAACCCCAATCTGGCTGTATTCAACAACGCCTTATATGCAGCGTGGAGTGAATCGAACGGAATCGCCAATCTAATTCGAGTTAAGAAGTACGACGGTGCGAGCTGGACAAGCGCAGATGGCGGCTTCCTGAATGTGGACTCGACGAAAGACGCATCCTATCCAAATCTGACTGTATTCAACAACGCCTTATATGCAGCGTGGCATGAAACGAACGGAACCGTTACTCAAATTCGAGTCAAGAGGTACAACGGCACGAGTTGGACAACTATAGACGGCGGCGGTCTGAATATCAATTCGGTGAAATACGCAACCAATCCCACTCTGGCTGTATTCAACAACGCCTTATATGCAGCGTGGCATGAATGGGGCGGTACCACCGGTAATGTTAATCAAATTCGAGTCAAGAAGTACAACGGCACGAATTGGACAAGTGTAGACGGCGGCAGCATGAACGGTCTGAATGTGGATTGGACGAAAGGCGCAACGTATCCCAATCTGGTTGCATCCGACAACGCCTTATATGCAGCATGGATGGAAACGAGTGGAAGCGCCACTCAAATTCGAGTCAAGAAGTACGACGGCACAGGTTGGACAAGTGCAGATGGCGGCGGTACGAACGGTCTGAATGTCGATACGACTCAACCGGCATTCAATCCCAATCTGGCTGTATTCAACAACGCCTTATATGCAGAATGGTATGAAAAGAACGGATGGACTTATCAAGTTCGAGTCAAGACATACGACGGCACGAGTTGGGTAAGTGCAGACGGCGGCGGCCTGAATGCGGATTTGATGAAAGTCGCAGGAAGTCCATCAAATCTGACTGTATTCAACAACGCCTTATATGCTGCGTGGTCTGAAACGAACGGAATCGCTAATCAGATTCGAGTCAAGGCGTACGAAGGCGCGAGTTGGACAAGCGCAGACGGTGGCGGTACGAGCGGTCTGAATGTGAATTCGACAAAAAGCGGAGGTTTTCCCAATTTGGCTGTATTCAACAACGCCTTATACGCAGTGTGGACTGAATGGGACGGAACCGCCAATCAAGTTCGGGCGGCTAGTTTTTCGGGGATAATGACAGCCCCTGAACTGACAGCAGACAGCACGGACAACGATACGGCCCACGCCATCGATCTGACCTTTACGGATAATGCGGCGTGGCGCGGAGCGATTACCGCTATAAAAGACGGCAGTACGACGCTGCAGGGTACGGATTATACGATAAGCGCCGGAAAAATCAGCATTAATGCCGGAGTATTAAATGCAAGTACTCATTCCATTACCGTAGTTGCAACGGGGTATTCGGATGCTGCCGTAACGCAGACCATTACAACTGCTCTTGTAGCTCCAACAATCACAAGTCAACCGGGCAACCAGACGGTGACAGTGGGACAACCGGCTTCATTTAGCGTAACAGCGAGTGGTGACATGCCATTGACCTACCAGTGGAAGAAAGATGGCACAGATATTAGCGGAGCAACGTCCGCTAACTTAACGATTACCTCTGCACAGGCAGCAGATGCAGGAAGCTACACGGTGGTAGTGACCAATGGTGCGGGAACAGTGACAAGTACTGCCGCAACCCTGATGGTGAGCCCGGCAGACACGTTGAGCGGGTTGGCATTGTCAAGCGGTACGCTGAGTCCGGTGTTTTCGCAAGGCACAACGAACTACACGGTCAGCGCGGAGAACGCCGTAAGCAGTATTACCGTAACGCCGACCGTATCCGATGCCAATGCGACAGTAACAGCAAGCGTGTACGACGGCAACGGTACGCTGGTGAGCGGACCGTTCACGCTAACGAACGGCACGGCGTCTCCATCGCTACCGCTGAACGTAGGGAGCAACCGAATCCAGGTTACGGTGACGGCGCAAGATGGAACGACCACAAAGACGTACACGGTAACAGTAACGCGAGAAGCGGCCCCACTTACCTATTCTATAGCAGCAATTGCGAATCAAACGACTACAGACCTGATTCAAGGCTATATGCCGGGAACACAAGCAACTAAAACGATAAGCGTAATAAATACCGGAACAGGCAATTTGACAAGTCTGTCCGCATCGCTGAGTGGCACAAATGCCAACGAGTTTGTAATCACTCCGCTGGATACAACACTTAATAGCGGTTCCTCAACAACCTTTACAGTGAAAGCAAAAGACGGTTTAACCGCAGGTACGTATTCTGCAATGGTGACGGTATCGGCAGCGAACATGACAAATGCGACATTTACGGTGACGCAAGTGGTGAACTTGCCGAATGCCCCTGCAAATCCGCAGAATCTGGTAGCTTCTGGGGGAGATCGCCAGGTTACATTAAATTGGAGTTCGGTAACGGGAGCTACTTATTACAATCTGTATTTGTCAACTGTTTCGGGTCAATTTAACAATACATCCGTTACTACCGTGACGAACTCAACCTACAATGTACAAAACCTGACAAACGGAACGACCTATTATTTTACGGTGAAAGCAGGCAACCCGTGGGGCTTGAGTGCGGCATCCAACCAGGCAAGCGCGACTTCTGCAGCTATTCCGGCAGCGCCGACGAATGTTTCAGCAGTTGCCGGAGACGGACAAGCTACCATTACTTTTACGGCTCCAACCGACAATGGCGGAAGTGCGATCACGGGGTATGAGGTGACAGCATCACCGGGAAACGTGGTCATGACCGGAAATACAAGCCCGATTACCGTTACAGGATTAACGAACGGAACGAGCTACACCTTTACGGTGAAGGCGATCAATGGTGTGGGAAGCAGCGCATCTTCCGCCCTATCCAATGACGTTATGCCGAGATCATCATCCGGCGGTAGCAGCAGTAGCAATACGTCATCCGGACCGGCAGCTTCAACGGCCCCGGAGACCGCCAATACCGGTGTGAATATACTCGTTAACGGTAAAGTGGAGAATGCGGGAACAGCAACGACAACGAAACGAAATGACCAAACCGTAACTACTGTATCCGTTGATCCCAAGAAGCTGGATGACAAGCTTGCATCGGAAGGACAACGTGCGGTTGTAACGATTCTGGTCAACACGAAGTCCGATGTCGTCGTTGGCGAATTAAACGGTCAAATGGTTAAAAACATGGAAACCAAACAGGCGGTTTTGGAAATCAAGACGGAGAAAGCATCGTACACACTTCCTGCCCAGCAAATCAACATCAGCGCCATATCCGACAAACTCGGGAAGTCAGTGGCATTGCAAGATATCAAGGTACAGATTGAGATCGCAGCGCCGTCAGCGGATACGGTAAAAATAGTGGAGAATGCAGCAGGGAAAGGTACGTTCTCGCTTGTAGTGCCGCCGGTAAACTTTACGGTCAGAGCTGCGCACGAAGGCACAACAGTTGAAATATCGAAGTTTAATGCCTATGTGGGACGCACCATTGCAATTCCAGAGGGTGTTGATCCGAGCAAGATTACAACTGGCGTTGTCGTTGAGCCGGACGGGACGGTTCGCCATGTGCCGACAAAGGTCACTTTGGTCGATGGCAAATATTATGCTGTCATCAGCAGCCTTACCAACAGTACGTACTCGGTCGTATGGCATCCAAGTGAATTCAAGGATGTTGCGAATCATTGGTCGAAAAAGGCAGTCATTGATATGGGTTCGCGAATGGTTATCGAAGGAATCGGTAACGGCTTATTCAGTCCCGACACAGATATTACCCGGGCTGAATTTGCAGCCATTATCGTTCGTGGACTTGGACTGAAATTAGAAAGTGGAGCAACACCGTTCTCGGATGTAAAGGCATCGGAGTGGTATAGCAGCGTGATTGACACGGCATACGCGTACCAACTGATCAATGGATTTGAAGACGGCACTTTCCGTCCGAGTGACCGAATTACCCGAGAACAAGCGATGGCGATTATCGCCAAAGCGATGAAGATCACGGAGCTGAAAGCCAAGCTCCCTGTCCAAGCGACAGAGGCAAATCTTCGTCCGTTTGCAGATGTGGCAGATGTATCCGTTTGGGCGCAGAGCAGCATAGCCGACAGTGTTCAAGCCGGTATCGTCTCGGGAAGGAGCAATAACCTTCTTGCACCAAAGGCGTACATTACAAGAGCCGAGGTTGCTGCGATTGTACAGCGACTGCTTCAAAAGTCTGACTTAATTTAATATCACTGTACCTAAGAGGGTTATTCCGATAACAAGGGACGTTTTCGGGATGACCCTCTTTTGGGTTGCCTGGATCGGGAGAAGTTTTTGCGCCGGAAACCGTATCCCCAAACTGTCTTCGCCAAATAGCCGAACAACAGGACGTTGAGGAGCGAAGTGGCGCATAAGGTAACGCTGTAGGCCGCTCCGTTTTGAGCAGAGCTGTACAAGATGTCGTACGTGTTCAAAAAGATCGTCAGACTGAATCCGCCAGCCAGCCACAGCAACCTTTTGTCCTGCAGGTAAATGTAAGCCAGCAGAGCGAGCCCCGCCGTAGGGAACAAGTATCTCTCATGCATGCTGGACGAAAAAGTGAACACACCGGCGATCAGGAGCAGTGCCGCGGCTGAAGCGAACCGGGGATTGCGGCTTTTGGCGTACGTCCACCATGCAAAAAGCGTCACAAGAACAATGAATATCATCCCCCAGGTATGGTAGCTGAACAGGAACAGCGTGGATGAGTCCTTCTTGTAGTTCGCACCGAGCAGGGCGAAGAAATTATAGCCGTTCACCGACGCGTAAGGATATTCGTTTACCGTAGCGCTGTAGAGTTTGATCAGCCATGACGGATTTTGGTTCAAAGAGAAGGGAAGGACGACGAGCAGCACGGTTGCGATGCCCGAAGCGGCTGCAGTGAGCCAGGCCTTCAATCGTTTGGACCGCCACAGAACGAAGAACAATACGGGCAAATAAATGATGCCCTGCGGCTTCATCAGCACGGCGGCAGTCAATAAAGCTGTCGACCAGCCCAGCTTGTTTTCCGTGAGCAGCACGAGCGCCGCTACGACGAGCAGGGTGAAGAAGGAGTCCACCTGTCCCCAGAACGTGGAATTGATGAACACCGCCGGATTAAAGGTGTAAAAAGCCGCAATCAACAGGCTGATTTCAAAAGACATCCGCTTGCTCGCCACCCTGTACAGCAGATAGGCGGTCGCAACGTCAGCCAAAATCGACGGCAGTTTGATCAGCAAAGTGAAATAAGAGTTCATGGCAGCCGTGCTTGCGAGCTTCCCGACCACATACAGCACGTAGACGTAAAATGGCGGGTAATCGCTGGAGCCGTTCGTATAAAATCCGGTCAGGCTGTTCGCCGCTGACGAGGCCCAGCTTTTGAATAGGTTGATGTCAAAAGGATGCCCCGAAATCCACGGAGCGGCCGCAATCCGCAGGAACAGGCCGATTCCGAGCAGCATCCAGACAAGCGCAGCCTTGTTGGTCTCCCGGATTTGCCTGCCTGTGCGCGCCACTTTGTAGAACGCCGCGGCCGTCAGGCCGAAGAACACCGCGGCGAATACCGCAAGGCCGGTGGCGTACGCGGACGACGACTCGGACGAGCGTCCGAATGAGCCGCCTCCCGGACCCGGCATGCGCCGGCTGCCGTTATCGGAAGAGGGGCCACCTCCGGCTCCGCCTTCGCTTCCGCTTCCGGTTCCGCCTCCGGCTCCGCCTTCGCTTCCGCTTCCGGTTCCGCCTCCGGCTCCGCCTTCGCTTCCGCTTCCGGTTCCGCCTCCGGCTCCGCCTTCGCTTCCGCTTCCGCCTCCGGCTCCAGGAGAATCCATCCCGCCGGGACGGTTTGAAAAGTGCATGCCCTGCTGCCCGCCTTGGGGCATGAAGCCGCCGCCTTGCCTGAAGCCCTGCTGCGGCATGTGTGCGCCCCCGGAAGATGAGCTGGCCGGAACGTGCCAGATCGAATAGACGCTCAGGGCGACCGATACGAGCAGCAGCGCGGCCATAACGATTTTGAGCGCGTGTTGTTTTGGAAACGACATCCCGTGCAACCTCCCTCCGTATGTTGTGATCTCGTTTCCACTTATTATGACCCGCCTTCCTGAAAATCGCCTTAAAGCAGCCTGATGGTTCGCTTAGGATTGCAAAGCGGCGGTTTCGGCGCAAAAAAATGCCGCCCGGGGCAGATGATCCGTTAAGATCCCCCGAGCGGCACATTTGGTTGTTGATGGTTAAGCTGTTTTGTTAGCCCCGGCCAATCTGGAATTCGGACGGTACCCGAAGACGACGACCAGAACGAGCACCAGCAGGACAAGCGGCGTCATTGCAACGCCCATCCCTTGGCCGGCCTGCAGATGAGTGAATATCGCCCCGATCATCACGACCGCCAGCAGCGACGCGGACAAAAAGGCCAGCCGAGCTTTTCTGAAACCGACGATCAAGCCAATCGCCCCCAAAATTTCCAGCAATCCTACCGCATACATGGTCCAAAGCGGATACCCGTAGCTGCCGAATGCCCCTACCTGCATCGCGCTGCCCGACACCTTCATCCATCCAAAAAATAGAAAGGCTAGTCCCAGTAAACCTTGAAGAATCCATACTACTACTTTCATTATTTCGTCTCCTTTTCAAATTTGCCAGTAATTATATTACTTGAAATCAATTACTTACTTTATGTAACAAAGTATATATAAGAAAACTAGTATCGTCAAGTAATAAATTAAATCATACGCAAAACGCTCTTTTTCACGCGGTTTGTGATACACTAAAGGTAGATGAGGTGATCGTATGAACAAGTCTGCCATGTGCCCCCGTTTTGAAAAAGCTTTGGAAACGTTAAGCAAGCGCTGGGTATCCTTGATTGTGTATCAACTGCTCTCCGGACCGCAGCGGTTTAGCGAGATCGAAACGGCGCTGCCGAATCTGAGCGGAAAAGTATTGTCTGAACGGTTAAAGGAGCTTGAGCTGGAGGGTATTGTCAAAAGAGAAGTATTCCCGGAGACTCCGGTGCGGATCGAATACTCGTTAACGGAGAAGGGCCATGCGTTGGCCCCGATTTTCAGCGAAATCGCAAAGTGGTCGTCGAACTGGATTACGCTTTAGCCCGTGCTGGCCGGACAAACGGTTGCAAGAAAAAACGCTTATTGTAGTATAAAAATAAGAGGACAATATGTTCAGTATAAGAGCATATATCCTCTTTTGCAGGTGTTTGCAGTTTTCCTTCGTAGGACGCTTGGCATATTTGATGACGAAGACGTTGACATATGAATATTTGTCTGAACATCTTGACTGCCAGCAGCTACTTCTGAACCCGTAACAACAGGGTTAAGAGCAGAATAAATCAACTCAATATTAGTACCCATGCTAATCCTTTGACCCAACTCATAGCTATCTAAGTATGCTTGTGCTTGTCCAATAATCTCTGTTAGGTTCTTTTCGATAATAGCAGAGATTGTTGTATAATATGAATCTCCCTTAGTATGAAATTTCCTCTTCTGGAACTATAATGTCCTCGGGAGTAAATATAAGCCAAAAGTAAAATGAATTAATAGCCACTAATCTTAATATACACCAGTCAAGCTTCCCCCCTTGAAATTGTATCCTACAACATCTTGTAGTTGCCGGAGGAAGCTCCACTAGCTCAGTTTTATCTTTTGATATAGTGGCTAGCTTTGTTGGGGGTATAATTTCCAATCTTATGGAAAACACATCATCTGAAATTACAGGATCTGCACCAAAAAACTTCTTTGCTTTCTCTGAATATCTCATTTCATAATTAACTCTTTTAATTATGCCATCAGGCTATATGTGTTCTTTTGTAAGCTTATTTGGACTTCCACTGAGCGGATTGAGTTGAAGTTTGACGTAACAGCTAAAAGAATGCTTGAAGCCCACGAAACACTCCTCCTTCAGTTCCGAAATCGATACACTGACCCGATCGGCCAAATGTTCTGCTCTCCGGACTAGATAAGTTGCGGATCTCCTGCCTCCCCTGCTCCAATTCAAAGAGAGCTTTGTCCACACGCTTCAAGAATGCGCGGCCAAACTTCTTTAATCGAAGCGCACGACCACTCCGGTCAAACAGAGGAACACTCAGGTCTTCTTCCAGACGTTGGATGGTCCTGCTTAATGAGGACTGCGTAACATGTAGACTTTCCGCGGCTGCGGTCATATGTTCCAGTCTGGCGACTATTTGAAAATATTGCATTTGAAGAAGCTCCACTCTGCTACACCAACCATTCCTTATGATCAATGTATTAATGATTATAAATGCATTGGACTGCAATATAAAATCGATTTACGATGGATTCAAGCTATTTGAGGAGGTTCATGGATGGAACAAACTCGTGAATGGCGGAGCCATCGTGAGTATATGCTTTTAGCAAGAAAGTCACGTACTTGATCCTTAATCTATCTTCTCAAAGAGGAGGAATAACATGTCCAATAAACCGGGTTTCATCGCAATTGAAGAGCACTGGACAACACCCGAACTGACTGCAGTACTTAAAGGGCTGCCGGAGGAGCGCCGTGATGAGAGTATCACGTTCAACGAGATGGGCGACCATCTCACCAGACTGGAGGACATCGGTGACGCGCGGATTGCAGCCATGGACGAACAGGGCATCGACATGCACATCATCTCACTGACTCCGCCTGCGACTTGCCCCCTCATTTCCACTGAGGCGGTCACCCTTAGCCGGGAGACAAATGACATCGCAGCAGCAGCGGTCCGCCGTCATCCCTCGCGGCTTCGTGCCATGTCCACGCTGCCGATGGCCGAGCCGAACGCCGTCGCGGGCGAGCTCGAACGCGCAGCCAGACTCGGCTGTGTCGGGGCGATGGTCTATGGGCGCACGGGCGAGACACCACTCGACGATCCCTGCTACGATGACCTGTTCGCGGCTGCGGCCGCACTCGGACAGCCGATCTTCATCCACCCCCAACTCCCCTCGAAAACCATACGTCAAGTGGCGTATTCGGGAATCAGTCCAATGGTAGACCTGGCGCTTTCCACCTTCTCATGGGGATGGCATCTTGAAGCAGCGGTCGCCGCTCTGCGCCTGATCGCTCGAGGCACCTTCGATCGACACCCCGGCCTTCAGATCATTCTCGGTCACTGGGGCGAGCTGCTCCTGTTCTGGCAGGATCGGACCGACAGCTTGTCTCGCATCGCTGGACTGGAGCGGAAGGTGTCGGAGTATATGCGCTCGAATGTCTTCATCACAAGCTCTGGCATGTTCAACCCGGCGCTGCTCCAGCATGCTCTCGCGGCAACCACGATCGACCAGTTGCTGTTCTCGACGGACTATCCCTTCCAACGACCGACCGCCAACGAGCTTCAGCAGTTCATATCCAATTTCGACAACGACGAAGACCGCAACAAGTTCTGCAGCGGCAATGCCCTCCGCCTCTTCGGTCTCGACCTGTAATCCGAATGGCCCGATACTACATACTGCCCGGGAAGAGACAAACCCGCTTTATGATATGCTCCCTTAAAGTAAATAGGGTGAAATAATAAACTCATGATGCAGACTGAAGGGATACAAGCTATCAAACCCAGGACCCCCGATTCTCGTCATCAGGGGTCCTGTTTTTTAGTTGTCGGTTGAAATTTGCGTCATTTGTGATAAGGTTCAGCGGAATTAATATTCAACTATACCGCCCTTAGCTCAATCCTCAAGCCGCCCTGAATGTGCGCACATCGGCGGCGATCTGTCCTCGCCCTGCCATTTTGAAGAGGATGCTGCCGCTTCTGGAACGAAGGGCATTTAAGATTTTATGCCGCCAGTAGAAAACAGTAGCTACATAAAATAATCTTCCAGTCCGGCTGCGATCGCTTCCGCCGCTTTCTTCTGGTAAGCGCTTGTCCGGACGACTGCTTCATCCTTCGGATTGGATAGAAAACCTAGCTCCACTAAAGTTGAGGGCCTGCCGTTCTCACGAAGCACATGGTAATTACCGTGTGAGACGCCGCTGCTCTTCAAGTCGGTTATTTGTCGAAGGCGGCTTTCGATTTTTCTTGACAGCGTCAAATCCTTCGATTGAGAATAATAAAACGTTAATGTGCCGGAGTTCGACTTTAAGGACGAGTTGTAATGAACACTGACGAACGCATCCGCGCGGTTCTTCTCGCTAACGGCAACTCGTTGGGAGAGCTCAGGCTTATCCTTGTCGTCATTCCTTGTCATGATAACCTTCGCCCCGGCTTGACGCAGCATATCGGCCAAGTAACGGGAGGTCGACAAATTAAGCGTCTTCTCCATACTGCCGTACTTCTTGCCGATAACTCCATTGTCGTTCCCGCCATGCCCCGGATCAATGACGATCACTTTCCCCTTTAGACCGGACTGAACGGATGGTTGCTTCGTAGTCTCTGCCTTGCCGGCTTGATTGCTGCGCGGGGCTGCATTCGACTGCTTGTCCGTTGACCCGGCACTCAATCTCTGCAAATATTGCCCCGCTACCCACCCGGTCGTACGTCCGGATGTGACCTTTGCCCAACCGAACGACTCCTGGGAGATCGAAACAACGTCATTCCGCTTCAAAGAACCGATGACAGAAGATTGAGCATCCGCTTTACTGCGCACATTCAACGATTGGACCGCTACTTTTGCGCTTTTGGTATCTGCCGCTTGCACTTTGTCCGAATAGGGCCACATCATGGCGAACAGCATCGTACAAATGATGGCTGCTTTTATACGGTTTCGTTTCATTGGCCCCCCTCATCAACGCGAAGATGTCATTATACGAATACTTTAACATGATAAATTAGGCAATAAAAGTTTATATTTTCCTATTTTTCTCTCTCGGGCGTCATTTTCCGATGTCACAGATCAGAGCCTCTCATCGTTATATATGCAAAACGTAAAAGGAGCTGAAGGAAAGATGAATCGATGAAGTGATGCTCCCGAAAAATTTGTTTACAAAAAACAACAAAGGAAGGTTGATTCCACATGACAGGTACGGAGAGTAAGAAACAAGAAATTTTAAAAGCTTACCAGTTCAGATATGCTTTTGGCCAGACAAGGCATGAGGCATGATTCGGCTCACGTGATCAAAATGATGAAAGACATTCATCATATGCCTGAAGAAGTTGTGCAGCATCTTTCCGGTCACTATAAATCCTTCATTGAAACAGAACTCGAAGATAATGATCGTCTCATATTTGAATGGGCAAGCAGACAAACCTATATAGCATTGGGAAACATGATGACGGCCGCGTCTGTGTAGAGGTTCGGCATGCATCCGCAATGAGGGCAATGAGAAGGTGGAGAGTTTGTCTCCACCTGAATGAGAATATCGTGTTCATCTCTAAAATATTAAGAACCGATAAGCGCGGAAAGTTAAGAATACCCATATGGCTACCTTTATTGGGAGAGCTGTGGCGAGCAGGCCCATTTAGAAAACAGGCAACCGCTTTTCGGTACTCGATCGCTTAGTGATCTCTGGTTTTTCTGGAATGAGTACGTAACCCGCCTTGTCAGACTCAAGTCTCTCTCGTATACATGTTCTGATCCTGCAATCGAATCAGCACTTTGCCAAAACGTCCTCCCTCCTGGATGACTACTTTGCCGGAAGGATATGCTTGCTCCAAATAGTCGGCAATTATGTTTCGATTCTGCTCATCTACAGGCAGACGGTGATGGCGGAGCCAAGTCATCGCTTCTTGCAACGCCGCTTCTGTGGTGACTTCCGTCGTTTTCGTTTCCCGCGTGATTAGCGATTCGTAAGCATAACCTTTAAGATACAGCAGATGCAGTAAATATCCCATTTCCATATGTTTCGGATGGAAGGGCTGACCGGTGACGAGCGGCCAGATTTCATTCACTAGGCTGTGCTCCGCAGGACTTGCCGGCATACTGATATAACAGAACTTCCGAGCGCAAAGGAGTATCTTTTCCACGCTATCCCAATCGTGAATGACCGGGCTCATCGAGACGAAGACGAGATCGAAGGCCTGGTTCCAGCCTCTGGCCTGCACGTCAATATCTTCAAACTTCTCGGGTACAATCTTTACCTGGTCTTCAGCGAACTTCGAGATGTTTTCTTCCAACAATTCGATCAGCGGCGGAGAGGTCTCTACGGCCGTTACCCGGGTCCCTCGCTCCGCAAACGGCACTGAGAACACTCCCGAGGCGGCGCCAATATCCAAAACAGAGGCATTTTCGAATCGAATTCCTTGCTCTTCAAGCCAGTTCATGATTCGTTTGGTTCGTTTTCTTCCCTCTTCGTTAAACGATTGTTCGTTGAAAGACTTAGCTTTATGGTCAAAAGATCTGGAGGGATCGATTCCGGCCCTTCTCATCTTGTTTGCGGCGGTATCGGAATCGTCTTTCCACGCTTTTTCCCAAATGGCTGCATTGAAAAAATCGTTCATGTTCATTCCCCACTCTTTCCTTTTGGTTTATGGATTCCCCTAAACGGACGGTCAGTCTCATGCTGCCGCCTGTTCATGCTCCGGCGATTTCCCTTTACGGAGGAAGAGACCGAGCACTAACGCAACGAGTGCGATGAAGACGCCGATCCAGAATGCGTTGTTGATACCAGCTGCCAAACCCTTGGCTATTTCCACCGGAGACTCTGGATCGCTCACTTTGCTCAAGTACTGTTTCTGTCCGCCCGACATAATACTGATGTACAGGGCAGTACCGATTGCGCCGGACACCTGCTGGAGCGTGTTCAAGATCGCTGTCCCATGTGGGTGCAGATGGCGTGGAAGCTGGTTAAGCCCAGCTGTCTGTGCGGGCATCATGACTAGAGCGATGCCAATCATCAGCGCGATGTGCACGGCGATGAGGAAGCCGTTGGTCGTCGCTTCGTCGAATCGGGTGAATAGCCACAACGAGGTGACGGCAACTGCAAGTCCGGGGATGACAAGAACGCGAGGCCCAAACTTGTCGAACAACTTGCCTGAGATTGGAGCCATGAGCCCGTTTACAATCCCCCCGGGAAGCAGGATCAAACCGGACTTGAATGCCGTCATCATCAGCACGCCCTGCATAAACATGGGAAGCATGATCGCCGACGAGAAGAACGTCATCAAAAGCACGAATAGCAGCACCGCAACAAGCGCGAATATGGGATACCGGAATGCCCGTACATCCATGACAGGCTCTTTAAGCAGCAGCTGCCGCCAGACGAACAATGCCAAGGCGACGCCTCCCGCCGTAATTGTCCAAATCACCTCCGGCACCGCCCAACCGAGTTCGCCGGCCTTGCTGAACCCAAAGACAATTCCGCCGAAGCCAATTGTTGACAGTCCGATGGATAAGAAGTCTACCCGCGGTTTCGTGACCTCTGACACGTTTTTCAGGACAGCAATCCCAACGATAATCGAGAGCAACGCAAAGGGCAGCACAAGGTAGAACAGCCAGCGCCATGAAAGCCCGTCAACAATCAAACCCGAAATGGTCGGACCGATCGCCGGCGCGAACATGACGACGAGCCCTAACATCCCCATTGCGCCTCCCCGCTTTTCCGGCGGATAAATGGTCATGATTACGTTCATTGTAAGCGGCAGCAGCATGCCGGTCCCTATCGCCTGAACAATCCGCCCTACCAGCAGCATGCCGAATTCCGGCGACACCGCCGAGACGGCCGTACCGACGAAGAACAGACTCATCGCTGACAGAAACATTTGCCGGGTCGTGAACCATTGCTGCAATACCGCCGTCACCGGAACGAGCACGCCAACAATGAGCAAATAGGCGGTGGAAAGCCACTGGACCGTCGTCGCAGACACGCCGAACGATTTCATCAATTCGGGGAGGGCATTGCCCATTAGCGTCTCATTCAAAGCGGCGACGAACATTCCGACGATCAGTGCGACCATGATCGGACCGCGCTTAATATTATTTAAATCGATCATAAGTTTCTCCTCCAAGCTGTTGTATTTAGTTCATTGTTGATGACCGCGGCGGTAAATGCGCCCATCGAAGCCGCAGCTATGGCCTGATGCAGTCGCGATGCTGCATCCCCGGCGCTATAGACACCTGGAATGTTCGTTTTTCCGAAGTCATCGACAACGACCGCCCCAGCTTCCGTGATCTGGCATCCGATAGTTCGCGGCAATTCCGATCCCGTAACCAGTTCCGGTTTGAAAAAGATTCCCCTGCATGGAACGCTTGTTCCGTCTTCAAGAACGACTTGCCGCACAATTCCGTCATAAGAGTCAATGTGCCGGATCGGCAAGTCGAACAGCGGTACTTGATTTTGCTGGAGTTCCGCGCGCTCGGCATCCGTCAGTTCATCAGGGCCATTCGTGCAGACGGTAAAACGGTTCGTCCATCCGGATATGAGTGGAGCGAAATGCATAAGCTCAGCCCCCTTCGTAATGATGACAAGCGGCTGATCCCTTAACTCCCAGCCGTCGCAATACGGGCAGACGAAGGCGCTTTTTCCGTATACCTCCGCAAGTCCCGGAATGTTGAGCGGCTGATCCTTCATGCCGACGGCAAACAATATTTTTGTGCTTGTAAAAGTTTGTCCTTGCTCTGTCTCAATTTGAAACTGTCCGTCGGTTCCCGCGATCGACACCGCTGTATCCGCCACGAATGATACGGAGGGATAGGCGCTGATCTCTTCCTTCGCAATTCGCCGAAACTCGCCCGGACTGATCCCGTCGCGGGTAAGAAACCCATGGACCTCGCGAGTCACAGTGTTGCGGGGACAACCTTCATCGATCACCACCACCTTTTTCCTTGCCCGCCCAAGCACCAGGGCGGCGTTCAACCCAGCCGGTCCTCCGCCAATAATTGCCACATCAAAAAGTTGTTTTTCCATCGCTAATATACACCTCTATAGACCTATGATATCCATAATAAAGGCGCAAGAAGTGTATTACTTCTTGTTTGCCTCACGGTTGCAACGCTTGAATGCCTTATCCAATACCGACTGAATCGTATGTTCCCGCAAGTATTGGTACAGATGCTGTTCCGCGCCGTTCATCACTTTCTCAACCAAACATTCGTTTTTTTCCAGACGTTTCTGATCCCGCTGTGCAGCCCCCTCTTCCGCTAACAACCGATGCTGCCGCGAACTCGAATTCGAGCATTCGAATAGCTGCTGCCTTCCTTCAATCACTTGAATCACATCAAGAAACGTAATCTGATCCGCCGGCCGTGCAAGCTCGTAACCACCGTTCACTCCCGGCACAGCACGTACGATTCCATCCTGCCTCAGCTTGGACATGATTTTGGATAAATAGCTTTCGGAAACACCAAGTGTCCCAGATAATTCCTTGATCCCGACGTTGTTGCATCGCTCCGAGTGTCCCAGATGAATTAAGGCGTGTAGGGCATAATCTGTACTTTTGGAGAACTGCATGTTCCCCCCCCTCCTTCTCAAGGTTATTATTAACATAGATCTATGTTATCCATAATAAATGATTCAATTCCAATTTGCAATGATATAATATGTGAATCCCTAGCGGCTTCTTGGCATGGTTCCATTAGGGTTAACATTGTTTATAGTCCGAAGCTTGCCAAACTGGGACGCAGCGTGTAAAATTTTGATGATAATGATTATCATTATTAATCAAGATTTTAGGGGGATTTGCTTTGAACAAGCATAGATTGAACAAGGTTCGGCTGCTGGCTGCAGCCATGCTGCTTTTGCTTGCAGGACTTTTATCCGCGTGCGGGGGCGCTGCGACGAACTCCGCTTCCGGGAATAAGCCGTCCGAAGCCCCGGCATCCGCTCAAACCGCAGAGAGCGGCGGCGAAACCATTACTTATTCGGCTGCGAACGGAGAAATCAAAGTTCCGAAGCATCCGAAGCGCGTCGTTATTTTGGCGACCAGCTATGTGGGCGATTTTTTGGCGCTCGGCATCAAGCCTGTGGGCATTCCGCAATTGGCGATTGCAGCTTCTGGACTTCGGCAAAATGACGGGCAACGAAGACAAAGCGAAAGAATGGATTGCCTCCTGGGATAAAAAAATTGCCGAAAGCAAGCCCAAAGTGGAGGCGGCTGTCGGGGATAAAACCGTTTCGATCCTGAATCCTTATGCGAAAGGCATTTACGTGTTCGGGCATAATTTCGGACGGGGCGGCGAGATCCTTTGCGGCGAATTCAAGCTGAAGGCGCCTCAAGCGGTGCAGAAAGAAGCCATTGACAGCGGAACGGGATGGGCGTCCATTTCGCTCGAGAAGCTTCCCGAATATGCGGGTGATTATATTTTCACAAGCCCGTGGTCGGGCGATACGGCCGATCCGAATATCGTGTATGGCAACGCCATCTGGAAAGAGCTTCCGGCTGTGAAAAACAACCGCGTGTTCAATATGGACCCCAAGGGCTCTTATTCCAATGACCCGATCTCGCAGGAAGCGGAACTTCAATTTATTGTAGAAAAGCTTACGCAAAAGTAAGCCGGCTGTGGAGGCAGGGGAGCGATTCCCCGCCGCAATATTCTTTTGGTAATTGTTATGATTGTAAATCATTGTATTTTCATGTTATATTAAGGTTATTCTAATCTGAATTTCAGGTAATGCTGCTAGAATGTCCTGAGTATAGTTATTTGGCGATCTCCTACACTACATATTGTAGTGTTGACGACTGGGCATTGTGTGCAAGATGCAAGTGAATATTTTTTTGCAAATATGCACTACGTTGTGTAGTTTTCGGGGAGGGGATACTCCAAAACAGCCGATTCAGTCCAAAAACGTACATGAGATAAAAATAGGAGGAATGAAGATGAAACTAAAAGTGGCGGGAGTTGTAGCAGGAGCGATTATCGTATTGGGAGGAGCTTATTACGCTTATGATTATTATGCCGGCAATCATGTGACGATTCAGGAGGCGGTTCCTGCTAGCGCGGCGGCTTCCCAGGGCGGCGCGGCTTCGGCGGCGGTAGATGCGGGAAAATTAAACGGCGACTGGACCATTCAGCAGAACTCGAAGGTATACTTTTCCGTAACTACATCGAAGGAAACGGTAAATTTTGAAAACGGCACGGTCAAAGGGAACTGGGTTATCAACACCACCGATCCGTCGAAAATGAGCGCGGAAGCCGCCGTAGGCATCGATGCCCTGCAGTCCGGCAATTCGCAACGGGACGGCCATATCAAAGGAGCGGACTACTTGAATGCGCAGTCGTTCCCTGAGGCCAAGTTCACGCTCAAGTCGATCGACAATTTCCCGAAGGAATGGAAAGAAGGGGAGAAGGTTTCTTTTGACATGAAGGGAACCCTTACGGTTAAAGATAAAACCAAAGACGTCACGTTCAAGACCGATGCCGTTTACAACCAAGGGGTTATTAACCTGGGAGGCAGTACGGTCGTGACGTTCGCCGATTTTGGCATGAAGAACCCTCATACCGTCGTTTTGGATACGCAGAACGATATAAAAATTACGCTGAGCTTGATCATGGGGCAAGGCAAGGCATAATCTCTATACAGGCAGCAAGCCGAAGGAAGGACACCGAGGGTGTCCTTTTTGGCGTTGCGGGTATCTGTTCCATATTCGTCATGGCGGACCGGATTGGCTGACGGCGGGGTATTCGGTTTTGCGGAATAGCATCCGGGATATGGGAGAGCATAACATTAATGACTCCAGCAGGAAAGGGTTGTTCGATGCATGGCGGCTAACATCGTGTTATGGTCTTGTCTGATTGTTCCGTGGCTCTCCCTGTTTTTTCTGGATGGGAAAGTGATTCGCAGGTATGTGCCAGCGGCTTTGTTTGTGACCGTCATCAATACGATTCTCAGTCAGCTCGCCTGGACATATCATTGGTGGACGATTGACAAGCCGCTTTTTACGTGGTCCAAGGTGATTGATTTTCCTGTCGTTTATTGCGCTATTCTGGTGGGAACGATATGGATTTTTACGTATACGTTCCGTCGATTTTGGCTGTATGCGCTTGTGAAAGTGATCGTCGACGCCGTTTTTGTGTATGGCCTGGGCGTGTTCATTGAAAACATGCGGCTGATGTCGCTGGGAACGATGAGCAAATTGCAGTTGTACTTGCTGATGCTTGGCGTATCGGTTCTCGTTTACCTGTTTCAAATGTGGTACGAGGGCGATGACGTGGAAATCACGCTGGGAACGGTGAAAAGAGTGAGAATTTAAAAATGCCCCTGCGGCTGAGGTTATGTAACAGGCTGTCCTATCGGGTCGTTGACCTGCGGGGCGGCCTTATTTGCGTTGAATTTCGCGATAATTTGTCGGGTATCCGACATTTTTAGGTTCGTTTTTATGATAATATATTAATAACATATCGGAATACTCGTATTTAAAAGATGGCAGATCAAACATGCATGAGGTGATTCATCCTATGGACCAGTATAACGACATTGCGGATTTTCAGGAAAAGGATGCTGCCAAGGAAGCGATCGTCGAAGTTTTTCGGAAATACGGGACTCCCCAGGCCTACAGGAAAAATGAGTTTGTATTCCAGGAGAACGACGCCCCGAACGGCGCTTATTATGTCGACTCGGGGTTAATCAAAATTTCCCAATCCTCCGAGGAGGGGCAAGGGATTACTTTGTTTTTGCGTTACGAGGGGGACATTTTCGGCAATGCGGAGATTTTGACCGGTCTGAAGCGCAAACGGTACGCCAGGTGTTTGACCGGCAGCCGGATCATAACGCTCGATTCGCGCAAGTTCGTAGAGCTGGCCAAGGAGAATGCGGAATTCTCCTACTCGTTGGCCGTCCTGGGGGCGCGCAGGCTGCTGCAAACGCAAAAAATGGTTGAAACGCTCATCTGCCGCCCTGTGGCGTGGAGGCTCGCCTGGTTTTTGCTGCAGCTCGGCAAGCCGGCGGACGAAAAGCTGGAGGTGCAAGTGCACCTCAGCCACGAGGAAATCTCGTACGTCATCGGGTGCAGCAGACAAACCGTAACGGAGACGCTGAATAAATGGCGGGAACGAGGGCTTATCGACTATGCGAAAAAGAAGATCGTCATCTTTCGTCCGAGCCGGTTCTTTTCCGACATCTAATATGAATTCTCTTGGGAGGCGGCGGCATGATTACCGTTGATAATGTGAGCAAAGTTTTTGCGCAGCGCAAAGGCAAGCCGTATACGGCATTGGACCGGATTTCGTTAACGATTGAAAAAGGCGAGTTCGTTGCCATTGTAGGGCCTTCAGGCTGCGGAAAGTCAACTTTGTTGAACTTGATAGCCGGCTTTGAAGCCGCCGATGCCGGAACGATTACGGCAAACGGGGAAAAGGTCGGCGAGCCGGGCCCGGGCCGCATCGTCGTATTTCAGGAGCACGGCTTATTCCCGTGGCTGACCGTGCTCGATAATGTGGCATTCGGCTTGAAGCAAAAGGGAATGGCCAAAAAAGAGCGATACGCGCTCGCTATGGAACAAATCCGAGCCGTGCATTTGAGCAAATTTGCGGATCGTTATCCGCATGAGCTTTCCGGCGGCATGAAGCAAAGGGTAGCCATCGCCAGAGCTTTGGTCATGGACCCGGATATTTTGCTAATGGATGAGCCGTTTGCCGCGCTGGACGAACAGACCCGGTTCATTTTGCTGCAGGATTTGGAAGAAATTTGGCTGAAAACGCGCAAAACGATTCTTTTTATTACGCACAACATTCGCGAAGCCGTCACTTTGGCCGACCGGGTGATCGTGATGTCGACACAGCCCGGCACGATTAAAAAGCAATTTCTCGTGCAAGCGGCGAGACCGCACCAAAGCGGGGACCCGCTCATTCATTTCCTGGAAAATAAAATTATGGAGGCTCTAACCGATGAGCTGGAGAAGGTCGTCAGAGAGGAGCTCGGAGATGAGTACAGCATTAAGAAGGATACTGTTCCTGATACTTCTGCTGACAGCATGGGAGTTGGCATTTAGGATGTTTCAGTGGGGGTGGAAGTTTCCTTCTCCGCTGCAGACGCTCCAAGCTTTTTATGACGGATTTACGCAGGGGCATTTGCTCGGCGCTGCGCTTGCCAGTCTTGGACGCCTGCTGATCTCGTTCCTGATTTCGATCGTGCTGGGGACGACGCTCGGGTTTTTGTTTGCGCGTTACCGGTATGTGGATGAGACATTCGGCTTCCTGGTCGTAGCGCTGCAAACCGTTCCGAGCATTGCCTGGCTGCCTTTTGCCATCATTTGGTTCGGTCTTACCGATACTTCCGTTATTTTCATCACGGCGATAGGGGCGACCTGGACGATGTCCATGGCGAGCCGAACGGGCATCCTGAATATTTCCCCGATTCATCTGCGGGCCGCTCGGATGCTGGGGGCGGGCAACGGGTTCCGCATGTTTTTTCAGGTCATGCTGCCTGCGGCGTTTCCCCACTGGATAACCGGCATCCGCGTCGCTTGGGCATTTGCGTGGAGAGCGCTGGTCGCGGGAGAGCTGATCGCCAAAGGTTTGGGTCTGGGCCAAATGCTGCAGGACAGCCGCGGGCTGGGGGATACGGCAACCATTTTGTGCATTGTGATTCTGATTGCGGTCATCGGGACGATATCCGATCATTTTTGCTTCAAACAGCTGGAAGACCGGATTGTGCTGCGGTTTCAGCTCAAACAATAAGTCATTCAGAGGGGGATTACGGATGAAACAAAGAATTCGGCTTATAGGTCTGGCGCTGCTCATATCGCTGGCCGTTTCGGCTTGCGGACAAAGCAAAGAGGCGGCTCAGGCTCCGGCAGCGGCGGCTAATACGACCGTCAAAATCGGCATTTTAAAAAATGTGACTCACGCTCCCGGATTTATTGCGCTGCAAAACAACTATTTTCAACAAAGCTTCGGCAAAGATGTCAAAATTGAAGTTACCGGCTTCGACAACGGCGCCGATTTCGCCACCGCGATCGCTACCGGCCAAATCGACCTGGGATATGTCGGTCCGGGACCCGTCATTAATCAATATTTGAAAAGCAAAAATATCCGCGTCATTTCCGGCGTCAACAACGGAGGGGCGGTGCTGGTAGCGCGCAAAGACGCGGGCATCCGCTCGGTCAAAGACTTGGCGGGCAAAACGGTGGCGGTTCCGGCCAAAGGCGGCACGCCCGACCTCTCGCTCCGCTTGCTGCTCAAGCAGGAAGGCTTGAAAGTGACCGCCGATTCGTCCGGCGTACAGGTGGTGACGCGGGCTCCGGCAGATACTCTGGTGGCGATGCGCCAGAAAGAAGTGGATGCGACATTGACGCCGGAGCCGTGGGGCACGCAAATGATCCGGGAAGGAACCGGCGAGATCATCGTGAATTGGGATAAAATCCCGCCGAAAAACGGGAATTACCCGCTAACGATTCTCGTAGCCAGCGACAAATTTATTGGCGAGCACCGGGATTTGGCCAAAAAAGCTGTAAAAGCCAACTTGGAGAGCATTCGTTTCATTGAGCAGAACCCGGACAAATCCTATGCGCTGATCAGCGACGAGCTGAAACAGCTGACTGGCAAAGGGATGGAAACCGGACTTATCAAGGCGGCGCTTGATCATTTGAAATTAACCGAAGAGATCGCCTTGGTGGACATCAATGAGCAGGCCAGAACTTCGTTCGATGCGGGCTATATCAAAGGCGTGAAGGCGGAGGAGCTGGATTTCGGCAAATTTCTCGATTTGTCCCTGCTGGATGAAGTGAAAAAAGAAAAGTAATCGAGTCCAAAAAGTACTGATGGAGGTCGTTCATTTTGCAAATTCAACCGCAAGAAAACTTACTGCCGGATTATCACGATCATCTGAAAATCGTCATTTTGGGCACGGGTACGCCCCGCGCCTTTTACGGAAGAGCCAAAGCGGGCGTTGCCGTTCTGGCCGGAGACCAAACTTTTCTGGTCGATTGCGGAGGCGCGACGGTAGACCAGCTCATCAGGGCGGGCATCATGCCGCAACGAATTTCCGACGTTCTTTTTACCCACCATCACAGCGACCATAATTCCGGATTTTTTGATGTGTTCATCACGAGCTGGCGTACCCATGTGATCGCGGATCGGGTGTTCGAGGGGCGGAAAGGGCCGATGAACGTGTATGGGCCGACGACCACGAAAGCCATTATCGGCAAAATGAGAGAGTCGTTCGATTTTGACGCGAATCTGCGGGTCAGTTACAACGTCTCGTCCGGCGCCGGGGCTGACATTCGTTATTTTGAAAGCAACGAAGGCGTCGTCTATGACCGGGAGGGCATCAAGATTACTGCCTTCGAAGTCGATCACCGGCCGGTCTACCCGGCAGTGGCTTATAAGTTCGAGTACAAGGGCAAAGCCGTCGTCATTTCCGGAGATACGATCCCCGTGGCAAATATGGTCAAACACAGCAAAGGCGTCGACCTGCTTGTGCACGAGTCGTACAACAAGGCATGGCTAGACGCGCTCATCGCCAAATTCCCGGAGCAGGCTGTCGGCCTCTCCAACCCGGCCAAATACCACTCGACTACGCTGGAAGTCGCCGAAATCGCCAGGGATGCAGGGGCTCGGCACCTTGTCCTCACCCACCACATTCCCGCGCCGGCCGCCACAGAAGAGGCGGAAGCCGAATACACGCAAGGGATGCGGGAAATTTACGAAGGCCCGATCACCATGGCAAGAGATTTAATGGCATTTGAGCTTGTCTAACGGATGTGTCCGCAGGACAGCGCAGCTTGGCTCAAGTAGCCATCCAATAACCCTCCAATTCATTTCGATTTGGAGGGTTTTACCAATATCATTATGATAAACAGTACGGATTACCAGGAGAATGGATTAAAATTAAAAATATGGTATTAAAGGGGAGATTAAAGTTGCTGTAGGAGCAAGGGCAGTCGCGGTCGTTTGTTTTAGCTGCTTGGCAAAGCGGAGAAGGCCCGCAAAGCACGGGAGAAAGTCTGCAAAGTACGAAGAAAGTCTGCGAAACGTGGAGAAAACCTGCAAAAGTGCAGTTTTTTGCTCGCTAATATGTCTGTAGCGAAAAATTCCTGCAAAAGTGCAGGCTTTACCACCCAAACTCGCGCTCAAGCCTACCGTGGCCGGAAATTCCTGCACAATTGCAGGCTTTTCCGCCAAACAAGCCGTTTCCAACGAAAAAGCCTGCACTTTTGCAGTTTTAAGCCGCTTCAAGAACGGATTGCGCGGTCTTTGGCGGCAAAACGAAGCATGTGAGCACCACCCGTGCTTTTATTCTCGTTCTTGCCTCTCCCGGCGTGCGTCGCGGCGCTGCACGCCGGGGTGGTCAGACCCCATGCCGGTGGAAACTGATCTGGAAAACCCAGGAATGCCCGCTTCCAAATTGTGCTATAGCGTAGGTAATATGCGATTTGACTGGAAGTGTGGGAATGGAAATGCCAAAAATGAGAGCGATTACAATCGGTGCGGCGCTTGCAGTCGCAGCCGCCGCCATCTGCATTTGGCGGCCGCAGGGAATGGAGGAGGGCCGAACGAATTCGGCCGGCACCCTGCCCGAGCAAACGTCCAGCAAATCGCCGATGCAAGCGGCTGCCACCTCGCCCGGCACCCCGACAGCGCAAGCGCCCGGCGCCCCGCCCGTACAGGCGGGAGCCCAGCAAGCGCCAGCCGCGAAAAAAAGCCTGGGCGAGCTCGTCCGGCAGTATGGTGCCCTGCGGCTGGCCGATGTGCACAATCATGATGCCGCGGAAGGAACTACGCCCATATGGCGGACACATGGAAGCGGACTTCGGTGGATCGGGTCGTCCTGTTCGGGATTCACAGCGTTGAACCCGGAGAGCGCGAACAAGCTGGAAGATTTCGTGCCCGTCATGAAGCAGTTCCCGGATCGCTTCATGCTGAGCACTGATTCCGGGTTTGGGCTGGCCGGCGAGGAGGCGGCGATTGAGGCGATGTATCAATTGATCGACCGGTTAGGTGATCAGGAGCTAGCGCGGAGAGTCGCTTACGACAATCTGGATGCGATCATCCGGAATGAGCCTGCAACTAGGACGCAGAAGGAGGCAATTGCCAAAAAAGATCCGGCTCGCGGCGTATCCGGGGTATCCAAGCTTGAGGCCGGCAAACTGCTTTGGGGCGCGGAAGCCGCCAGGCAATAAAACGTTGCCCTGCAAACCGCGTATTTCTGGTTTTCCAAAGAATCGTATTTTAAAAAAGCGCTCTACTGATAATCCGACAAGGAGCGGAACCATGGAAACAACAGACTCGACGCTTGGAAAAGAACGCATTGAAATTGTCGATGTCTCCGCCGCTCAAACTTCAAGTTTCGAAGCAGCTCTGCCGCCTCTGCTTGCTCTTATGGATAAAAGGAAACATAGCATTAGAACAATGGAAGCCGATAAATACGGATAATTCAAGTCGACATCAAAAAGAATTCCCGCAGCAATCGGTCCGGCTATATTCCCCAGGCTGGTGTAAGCCGAGTTCAGGCCTGCCACGTAACCTTGCTGCTCCTGGGCCATATGAGACATCTGCGTGCTTATGGCCGGCCGCAAAATGTCGATAGACAAAAACACGATAAAAGTAACCGCGATGATCGTCCAGTAACTGTTCACCCAAAGCGTCAGCAGCACGGACAGGGCGGCTACGATCAAACAGAAAGAAATCACTTTACCGGATCCGAACCGGTTCAAAATCCAGCCGAATGCGGTTGCCTGCACAACGGCGCCGGCTACGGAGCCGAATGTAATAATAAAGGCGATGTCTTTTGGCGTAAAAGCGAACTTGCGGTCTACAAAAAGCCCGAAAACCGTCTCATAATTCGCCAGCCCGAAAGAAGTGACGAACACGATGATTAAGCTCAAAAAGTAGGGTGCCCGGAATGAATGCAGCAATTGCGTCATCAGGCTCTGTTTTTTCACTTGCACAGGTTCGGGCTCTGCGGACCGCCCTGCCGGCAGCGATTCGGACAAAACGATCGCCGTGATGATCGCTGCAACAGCGCCGGCCGCCGCCGCTGCGTAAAAGGGCACGCGGATTCCAAATTCAGCGATGAATCCCCCAATCCCGGGGCCAATGATAAAACCGGTCGTTATCGCCGCAGTAATGAATCCCATTCCTTTGGCCCTCTCCTCCGGGGAAGTAACATCGGCCGTATAGGCCATGACCGCAGGCATGATGAGCGCGGCGCCGATCCCTCCCAGCATTCTCGACGCATAAAGAAGAAAAGACGAACTGGCGATTCCGAATATCAGTTCGGAGATGGCGAAAATGACCATGCCGGCGACAATAATCTTTTTCCGGCCTAAAGTATCGGATAGCCTGCCGGCCATAGGGGAAAATAACAGCTGAGTCAGCGAAAAAGCTGCAACCAGCAAGCCGACTGTACTTCCGTCGATATGAAGTTCGTCAATAAAAGTGGGCATAATTGGAATGACGAGACCGATTCCCGTAAAAATCAGGAACAGGTTGATCATTAGCAGCAGTAGGGCTCCCTTGTTTTTTATTAATAATGACATGAAAAAAACCTCCAAATATACTGAACATTCGTTTTATATTAATCGTAAAAATTTATTCGCACTAATAACTTACAAATACATCCAAATCATCCGGGATCCTTCGCAATCCCGTATAGAAACACTTTAATCGCCGAATGATAAAGAGCCAGCGCGTCCTCCCTGCTTTGTTTTCGAGACATCTGACTGAGCCCGAAAACCAAACTTTCGAGTATAACGGCAAGGCTCTCCGCTTGGTTCTCTTTGAACTCGCCGGCATCGATGCCTTGCTGCAGCAGTTTTTGATTAAACTTAACATGCCCTGCCACCATATCGGCAATTCGTTCTTCCACTTCATTTGTCTTCGCTTCATTGTTGAAAAACTCATCCGCCGCTTTGGTGAGAGGATGATTCAAATCTTCGAGCACCATTTGCTCGGCCATCTTGTACAGCTTCTCTGTTGTCGTTTTGTAGAGCGGCTCTTTCTGCGCCCATTTTCGCTCCCACTCCTTGTCCCACTCGTCTATCAAATAAAGAAACAGACCTTCCTTGCTTTTGAAATGATAGTAGATATTCCCCTTGCTGCTGCCCGTCGCTTCGACAATATCTTCGATGGAAGTAGCCGTGTAACCCTTTTGCACAAAAAGAGCTCTTGCAGCATCGGCAACCCGCTTTTTGGTTTGCTCGCTTTGCAGTTGTTTTTTGTTCACTGGCTTCACTCCGATTCAATGGATGATAGATTAGGCTAATCGCGCCAAAAAAATACTGAACGTTCATTCTGTATGATAACGAACGCAATAAATATTTGCAAGTTCAGCTCCCAAACTGGGAAGAAATCAAAAAAAACGGCGCTTGTCCACACCGCTGGTGTGCAAGAGCCGTTTTTCTTGATTCAGCCGTCTTACAGATGGCGGCCTGTAATAAATCTGGTTTTCCAATAGCCGGAGTTCAGGTCGGAAATGGAGACACCGGAGCCGGGAGTATTGCTGATGAACTTGCCGTTTCCAATGTAGATGCCGACGTGGTTAATTTTGCCCGGCGTGTGTACGCTGAACATGACCAGGTCGCCTTTTTTCAGATTGGCTTTGTTAGTAACAGGTGTTCCCACTGAGGTTTGCGCTCTCGATCCCCATGGAATCGAAATTCCGTTTTGCTTGAAAACCATTTGCGTAAAAGAGGAACAGTCCAAAATCAGATGTTGGGTATCTCTGACACCAAATTTGTATTTTACTTTTCCGATATACGATTCTGCCGTATTGACAATTCGATCCGCTTGAGTGCTGGCGGAAGTTGAAGCGGCTTTCACGGTTGCGGCATGAGCGGATTGCGGATTCATCAGCAGACTTCCCGAAGCAAGCAAGGAAAGGCTGAGGCTTATCCCCACTAACGATTTGCCAAGGCGGTTGTTCTTCATTAATTGCATGACTGGACGTCCTCCTTCTGGATCGTGGTGTTAGGTTATTACCTGATATCACCATAGCACAGATGGGATGTCCTAATATTTACTAAGGAAAGAGGGAAGTCAAGCCCAGTCTAGCATAATCAGCCATTCTTAGAATTTGATGAGAAATTGCTGAGTGCCAAAACCTTGACACCGGACGAGTTATTTTGTATTATGCACGATTTCACAGCCGTAAAATAAAAAATACCCCTTTTCAGGTATGGAACTCTAAGACACATTCGTTTAATCTATTGTAGAATCGGCTTCGATGACAAAGGCGGGAATGAATGTCCGGTTCGAATATCGGCTGGAGGCATAAATGAATATGGCAGCGCTCGGCAACTATTTTTTATCGCAATATTGGAAGTACAAGGCTTATAGCGGCGGCATTTTGTGCTGTATGTTGGCGGCAATAGCCTTCAATTCTTTTTTCTCGTTAAGCTTGAAGTATTTTATTGACCAGATCATTCATGAGAAAAAATACGATGCTTTGGCTGTGTTATTTTTGTCGCTGCTTTTCGGTTATGCAGTTTACATGATTTGTCAGTTTTTGTATGAATACTGGATGTCCAAAATTTCGGTATCGATGCAAAGCGACATTCGCCAAGACATGTTCGGGCATCTCCAGCAGCTCCCGGTATCATTTTACGATAGGGTCAGCAAAGGCAGTTTGATCGGGAGATTTACGACGGATTTGAATGCTGTGCATGCCGCTTTTTTGTCCGTAGTGCCAGCGTGTTACGCTTTGCTGTCCATTCTGGTATACACGGGATTGACTGCCTGGCTCCTCCACTGGAGTCTTGCCATCCTATCATTATTTGGCACGCTGCTGTCGCTTATTCTCCCTATTTATTTCGGCAGAAAGGGTGTCCTGCTAAATGACATGTTAAAATCCAGGCAGACTATCCTGCTTGAGCATATTCATGAGCATTTGGCCGTCCATAGAACGGTTCGCGCTTATAATTTGAAAGGCTGGGAAAAAGACCGGCTGAAACAGGCCTCGGACGTGCTGCGCCCGTTGGCAATACGAACACTGCTCACCAATAAGGCGGCTCCCCTTTCCGTATCGCTTTCTTTGCTGTTTTTTAATATCGCGGCGTTGATGGCCGGGTCTTATTTGGCTATGCGGGATTACATCTCGGTTGGCGAGTTGATTGCGTTTCAAAGCCTGTTTCTCGCCACCAGCCAACAAGTCAAAGAGTTGATCAAAAATTTGCCTTCGCTAACTTTGGCGGCTGCAAGCTACATGCGGATTGAAAGTTTGCTGAACGAACCGCGGGAAAAAGCGGCGCTTCCCCGGGAAGTGGCGGTTCCGCTGCATAAGGTCGAACAGGGAATCGCTTTTCACGGTGTAAGCTTTAGTTATTCGTCCGAACAAGCGGCTGTCGAAGGGGTTCATCTCGAAGTGCCGGCAGGCAGCTATGCGGCGATTATCGGGAGAAACGGATCGGGCAAAAGTACGCTTGTCCATTTATTGATGGGATTTTACGAGCCGACTGAAGGAAAAATGGAGTTCGATGGCAAAGATGCCAGCCTCTTATCGGCTGATTCCGTGCGGAACACCATCGGTTATGTTTCGCAGGATGCGGAATTAATGAATTTGTCCATTCTCGATAATATTAAATTGGGAAAACCCGGAGCTTCGGATGCGGAAGTGATCGAGGCGGCCAAAGCGGCGGGGATTCACGAATGGATAACCGGCTTGCCGGCAGGTTACCTGACGAACTGCGGAGAGAACGGCCATGCCTTATCCGGGGGACAAAAGCAGCGGATCGCAATTACCCGCGCATTGGTTCGCGATCCGAGCATTATCCTGTTGGATGAAGCGACTTCCGCGTTGGATCCGGAGAGCGAAATGTTTATCAATCGGACGATCAGCGCTTTGTCAGGCTCGAAGACGGTTATTCAGGTGACGCACCGGTTAGCTGCGGTCGCAGATGCCGATATCATCTATCTGATGGATGGTGGAAGGCTTGTCCAAGGCGGAACGCATGAGGAACTGCTTGCGGACTGCGAGTTGTACCGCATGTTGTGGAACAAGCAAAGCGGCTTCTTTGTAAGCAGCGACGGACGGAATGCCAAAATCGATGTGGATCGGTTGAAAAAAATTCCGCTGTTTGACGGAATGGACGATGCATTTCTCGAATATGTATGCAATTACTTGGGCACGGAATTTATGCAGGCCGGAGAGACGGTAGTTAAATACGGTATCGAAGGAGATAAATTTTACATCGTCGTTCGCGGGCAAATCGAGGTGCTCAAGCCGAGAATGGATACCGGGGATGAGGAACGGGTCGCCGTTCTGGAGGATGGAGACCATTTTGGAGAAGTCTCGCTTATGCTTTCACAACCCAGAAACGCTACGATCCGAACGATGACGCCGTGTACGTTCTTGACCATTCATCGCAGTATGTTCCAGACGATTCTGGATAAGGCGGCGCCGGAGCTGAGATGGCGTCTGGAGCAATCGTGCCGCGAGCGAATGACGTATTGAATAAAAGCCGGGCCTTTAACCCCATTCCGCAAGCATCCTCATCGCATACGCGTTGGACGGATCGAGCTCCAGTGCCTCTTTCAGATGTCCTCTCGCCTGACCTCGTCGTCCCAACATCTTGCAGCAGGCAGCCATATTGTACATCGTCTCCGTATGTTTGCCATAGAGACGAACCGAATGTTCGAAGTAGACCAGAGCCATTTCGTATTCGTCCATGACGTATAGCAAACTCGCGATCGCATCCGCCAAATCAGGTTCTTCGCCGATGGGATAATACAGCTTCCACACCTGTTCGATCGCGTCGAGCACGCGTCGGCGCAGGACCGGTCCGAAGGTCGGCGCAAGCTCGGTCAAACGGGGCAAAAAGCGGCTGAACGCCGGACTGTCGCAGCCGCTCCAATGCACAAAGTCGAGAATCTCCTCCGCGGATTTCTCGGCGGTTTGAGAGTGGAGCTGTTTAACGATGCTCCAAAAGTCGTCCGGACCGAAATCGGATATGTGTCTGCGGTAGGCATCGATGGTCTCGCGATGTTCGCAGGCCTGGGGTAGCATCAGGAATGCGGACACATGAATGCCGGCAGGTTGGCGATCCGGGCATAACGCGGCTCCTCCGATCCGTTCGCAATAGGCTTGGAAGGCATGGAAATTGACGTTTAGCGAAAAGCTGCCGTGCCGCACGATTGCAGGAGGCGGATTGCCTTGTATATCGGCAAGCCGATGATGTCCTTTATCGCCGGATATCAGCATCAATCCCCGACGGGATAAAGCGTTCAGCCGCTGCAAGCACCGCAGCGCTTCCGCCGGAAACAATAAGTGCGTATTCTCTGCCAAGCTGCGCCGGTAGTCGTCCATCATCGCCAGAAAATCCGGCTCCGCATAGGCGGGCTCATGGATCGGATCTCCATAGTCATAGCGATGCTTAAGCTTTCTGAGAATTTGGCCCGCATCGAATTGCTCCGGTATTTCGTTTAGAGCGAGCGAGAGCAGACATTCCGACCACTTGCCTTGGTTGAGGCGATACAGGTCCTGGCGTACGCTGTCCCACACGTAATTCGCGATCACGACCAAGGGGCGGGCAAGCGAACCGGGCACGATCGTCCTGCCGCCGAACTGCAAGCGCAGCGTATCGGACTTGCGAACGTCGAACAGCGCCATATCCAGCGCGCCTTGTTCCACGAACGGTTGAAATCGCGGGTGATCGCGCCAAAACTCCAGGTTTCGCCGCGCAAAATCAGTCAGGACGTATCGGAACGAGTCCAGGACACCGGATTGTGAGCAAAGAAGCTGCAGCCGGTTCAGAAAATAATGTGCGAAGCGACCCGTTCCGGCACCCAATTCGCAAATGTACAGCGGTTCCCCGTTCGCCGGATCGTCTGCATTCATCCTTTGTCGGTCCGCCCAGAAGGCGAATACGGTTTCCGCATAGCTGTTCGCGATCGCCGCGTTATTCGTAATATAATGCGGCACCTCGTTCCGGCGCCACGCTTCTATGCCTTTCATGCGGAAATAATGCTGCTGTAAATCCCAAAGCAACGATTGCGAGAACGGCTGCTTGCGTTCGATCCACACTTTTTTTCGATCCACTAAAAGAGCCCTCCATTTTGCTCATACCAATTCTTGGAGGTCCCCCAAATATCTTTGTAATTTTGCTCCCCGGCGTGACCACGGTTACAGCTGGAATGTGCAAAGACGCTGCCCCTCATGTTATACAGGTAATTCATGTCCGGTCCGTCTAGCTCGTCTATATCATCCTCGGTTAACTGCTTTGCCTTGAGATAGACCGCCAATCGTTCTTTCCAGGGGGGCGAATGGTCCATATCGATTTTTTGGCCTTTCTTGATCGTTTTATTGCAAATATGACACACGTATTCGCCATTCATATTTTTCGGCGTATCTATTTTCATGTAACCTTTCGCCGCAGCATTAAAACTTAATCCCTTGCGTACAGCGGACGAATCCACATCTTCCGGAAGCAAAGGCTCATTGGCTTCTGCGGCAGGATCCCATTCGTCGTCGTCCGTATCCATGTCCTCCGAGTCTCCGAGTTCGATTCGATCTATAAATTCGGCGATGCTGATTTCTTCATCTTCGTTTTCGTTTTCTGTATCGAGCTCGGCTTGCAATTCTTCTTCGGACATGCCGGTAATCCTGTGTTTCTCCATGTATTCGAGAACGTCGTTTATATCAGCCTCATTCTCATCGTCCACCATTACCTTGCGTTGAATCGCGCCGGAAGGAGCATGCGACGAACGAATGTCGTCGTTCGGCAGCCGCTTGGCTTGCAGCGCCGGTTTCGAATTGCCTTGTTGCTGTCGTGCTATCATGAATTGCGCGGTGGCCCGATTGCCCTGCGTTTTTTGCAAATGCATAATATGGGCGTAGTTGATTGGCGCTCCGGGATTGGACAAACCTCCGCTTATGGGTGCAAGGCCATCTGCAGAGGGAGAGGCGGATTCAGGGTACCTGAGAGCGGTCTCTTCGCTTTTGGACGAGCGTCTCTGACCTGGGAGTTTCATGATGACACCTGCTTTTTCGGATAATTTGGAATAATATTCATCCTCGTATCCATTTCGACAAATTTAGCAGGATTCCTCTCCTTCGACACATACAGGGTCGAAAAAGGAAAAACCGGAATTAACGCGGATCGCGCTTCATCAAGCTGTGAATGGTTTCTGCGATAGCCTGTTCATGAGGTGTCCAAGCGATAGGCCCGATCGTGCGCTCATATTTTTCCCCGCTCAGAATAAAGGGCTCCTCGGTGAGGTAGAGCATTTCCACAATCTCTTTCATGACGGGATTGAACAGCCCGATCAAAGAAAGACTGACGCGTCCTAGCGGCATGACCGCCTTGCGTTGTCCGCTCGCTTCCTGCGCGATGCGCACTATTTCGCGCCCCGAGATGACGCTTGGACCGGGGATATGCCAATTTTGCCGGTAGGATTCGGGACGCCCGGCGATTTCCACAATCATGCGTGCGGCGTCAGGCAGGTAGACATACTCGCGCGGAATCGTCATATTCCCGATGAAGGCAGCCGGTTTGCTCGCGGCGATCGCTTCCATCGTTACGTTGAGATACGACGCCTGCGCTGACGGCCCGTAGTAATCCGGGAGGCGTACAATGAGCGGCTGCGCTCTGCGCCAGCGCGGACTGAATATGAGTTCTTCATAGGCCAGGCGCGTTTTCCCCTTGCGGGTATGCGGGCGCTTGGGATGTTCCTCGGTCGCCTTATCCATAGTTCTTCTGCCATACGGATAGATGCCGTCCACGACGACGACCTTCGCGCCCATGCTTTCGGCAGCCTTCATCACGGATTCCCCTAGCGGCAAAAGCCGGGACTCCATTTCGTTATACGGCACGTTAGCGCTTTGGAAAATGACATCCGCCCCGCCGGCAGCTTTCACGATTGAGTCCGGATTGAAGGCATCTCCGGTTTCAAGCTTCAGCAGCGCCGGATTTCCCAATTCCTCGGCCAGCTCTTTCAATTTGTC
The DNA here is from genome assembly GCF_057749925.1 of Paenibacillus sp. sgz302191. Classification (NCBI taxonomy): domain Bacteria; kingdom Bacillati; phylum Bacillota; class Bacilli; order Caryophanales; family Paenibacillaceae; genus Paenibacillus; species Paenibacillus sp. sgz302191. The sequence goes on along the minus strand of NZ_JBYLHY010000004.1, from coordinate 157,062 downwards.
CGCGGACCGTCCAAACGCTACCGTTTCAATCCCCCGTTTCACCAATTCTGCCGTCAACGGATTGCCAACTCCACCTGTCGCACCCAAAACAATTGCTTTTTTCATACTCTTCCTCCCTCAAAATTTTGTTATTGATTGATCAATTACAATATATTAAAAAAATTTTGCTATCTCTTTATCATCAATTCCGGCATATCCAACGCCATCGACACGTTGCACAGCATTCCTCTTGCCAAAAAATCCGACGTTCTAGCAGGCGCATCCGGGATGCCGGCCTGCTCAAAAGCGCTCTGTACCAGCTGTTTCACCTGATTTAACCACTCCCGCATCACATCGCGGACAGGCGTTTCACGCATGGCCTGCGCTTGCATTTGCAGCAGAATCTCATCGCGGTGTGAGCTCATGACATCCTCGTAGGCTCTGATTAAGCCTTCTTCCAACTGCTCCGGCGCAGTGGAATCGATCACGCGTTGAAACGCTAGCATAATTCGCTGCCAAGATACTTCCAGCGCTTCCACCAGCAGCGATTCCTTAGTGAAGAAGCGGTAAACGTAAGGCTGCGAGATGGCCGCGCGCTCCGCCACCTGGGCTGTCGTAGCCCGGTAATAGCCGATTTCGGCGAACACTTCGATTGCGGCGGCGACAATCTCGGCGCGGCGGCTAACCGATGTGGCTCCTTTGACCATATGATAGGCACTCCTTTGCGTCTTAGTAAGTTGTTATTGATTGACCAATCACAAAATCAAGTTTACAGCAATTTCCTGAACTTTGCAACCCCCGAGAAGATTCCCGGCAAATGTCGACATCTGGTCGACGACCTCTGCCATGCTGCGCGACACCGCGCGCTGCGAGCGGTGCGACATCTGCGGATTACCGCCTCAAAGCCTCCGCTATAATGGCGATGCCCGGCTTGATATCTTCCTCCTTGACGTTGGATACGTTGAGCTTCAACATGTTCTCCTTGCGAAAAGAGGACAAATAATGCTTGTCGGCAGGTTCCAGGACGACGCCTTTTTTACTCATCGACCGGATGAGTCCCGGTATCGATACCCGCTCATCCAGTACGATGTGCGTATGTATGCACGGCTGCGCCGACGGGCGGAAGCAGCGTTCCAGCACGTCCTGCTCCTGCAGGGCCGAAGAGAGCAGCCGGGCCCGGCGCGCGTAGGAGGCGCGGATTTTTTGCCGGTGGCGCTCGAACATGCCGCTTTTCAAATAGATTTCCAGCGCGCCCTGAGACAGCATCGAACTGTCGATATCGATTAGTTTTTTGTAGCGGGCAAACGCTTCGGCCAGCGCATCCGGCACGACAGCCACACCGATGCGAAGGCCGGGAAAAATGATTTTCGCGTAGCTTTTCAAATAAATAACCCGCGAAGCGGTGTCGTAAGCATACAGCGGATCGGCTTTGCTGTCCTGCTCCAGATCGGCCAAATAATCATCTTCGACGAGGTAAACGTCGTATTTTTGCGCCAATTCCACAATTCGCTTCTTATCCTGCTTGCTGTAGGAAGTGCCCAAAGGGCTGTGAAACCGGGGCATGCTGTAAAAAAATTTCACATCGCCGGCCTTGAAAATCCGCTCCAGCTCATCCAGATCAATGCCTTCCGCCGTTCTCCGGATGCCGACGACCTCATGCCGGTACAGCTCCAAATGCTCGATATATAGATGATAGCCGGGCTGTTCGATGACAATTTTGGTTTTTCCGCCGGGAAAAGGGACGCTGCTCAGCAAAGACAACGCCTGCTGCACGCCGGATACGATAACGATGTTGCGTTCTTTGGCAAAAACCTGATAGTCCGTTAACTGTTTTTGAACGATGGCGATGAGCGATGAGAGGCCACGGGATGTGCCGTATATGAACAGGTCTTTCCTGTATGTGTCAATGGCTTTGTTGATGCAATGCTGAAAATCCAGATACGGAAATACATCGGGATCGGGCGCAGAGGCGGCGAAATCGATCAAGCCGGAGGACGGTTCGCCGGCCGCGGCGCCTTTGACGACATAAAATCCGCTCTTGGGCACCGCGTAGATGCGATGCTGCCGCTCCAATTCGCCGAGTGCCCGAATGATCGTGCTGTGGCTGCAGCCGTACTGCCCCGCCAGCTCGCGGATCGACGGCAGCTTTTGCCCGTCCTGGTACGAACGTTCGGCAATGAGAGCTTCCAGATCGTTCAGCAGCCGCATGTATTTGTGCATACACAATCACTCCCCATCCTTTTATCTGTATCGGTACAGATGCTCTTTTCTTGCATTGTAACACACAAGGCTGAGAGTTACTATGAAGTCATCCCGACCGGAACCGCAGCGATTCGATTTCTTAAGTTACGAAAAGGAGAGAAATGGTATGGAGACTAAAACCAAAACAAAAGCTTACCTCGCCGCTGTTTCATTTAGCGTTATCATAGGCTTATCATTTTTATTTCTGAAAATGGCGTTAACCGCGGCCGACCCGCTCAATGCGCTGGCGCATCGGTTCACGGTCGGCTTCATAGCCGCTTCCGTTCCTGTGGCATTGGGATGGGTGCGCTTGAACATCAAGCTCAGGGATGTGCTCGCGATACTGCCGTTAGCCCTGTTTTACCCGGCCGCGTACTTTACGCTGCAAGTGTTCGGCCTCGTATATTCGACTTCTTCGGAAGCGGGAATTATTCAGGCCACCGTGCCGATTTTCACGATGATTCTCGCTGCGTTTCTGATAAAGGAGCAGACCTCTGCGCTGCAAAAGCTGTCCGTCGTCGTTTCCGTCGCGGGAGTCGTATTTATTTTTGCCATGAAAGGTGTGAATTTGCACTCGACGAACGCTATCGGTTCCATTCTGCTGCTGATATCCGCACTATCCCTGGCAGGCTATAACGTGCTGGGCAAAAAGCTGCTCCGGCAATTCGGCTATAAGGAAATTACCTATGTAATGATCGCCTTTGCCTTTGTTTTTTTCAACGCCGTTTCCGTCGTCCAGCATATATCGGCAGGAACGATCACGCAATATTTCACGCCTTTTGCAAGTCCTGTGTTCGTCTTGTCGATTCTGTATCTGGGTCTTCTGTCCTCCATCGTCACTTCACTGTTATCGAATTATGCGCTGTCCCATCTGGAAGCTTCCAAAATGAGCGTATTTTCGCATTTATCGACGCTGGTGTCGGTATCGGCCGGTGTAATCTTTTTGCACGAACAGCTGGCTTACTTTCATCTCGTAGGCGCTGTGCTTATTATTGCCGGAATTGTCGGCACCAATCTGGGCAAACGGAAAATTCCGAGCACAGGAAGGGTGCTCCCGGCCAAGCAAGGGAAGCGGGTATAAGCGGCGCTGTCCCCCACCTGGGGGGCAAGCGGTCTGCGTCGACCGCGCGCGCTGGGAGTTCGAGCGGTGCAATTTTTGTCGCGCCGGAGCGCGAAGAGCGGCGCACGAGGAGCGCTGGGCGCCAAAGTCGGTTGGGATGAGGCGCGAAAGGCGTTCGCGGACTCCCGGCAGCTGTGAAACCTGCGAAAATGCAGGTTTTTTCAGTGGAGCCGCCCCGTTTTAGGGAAAAGCCTGCAAATGTGCAGGAATTTATCCCTGAAGTGGGGGTTGAGCGCGAAGAGCGGGCAGACCCGTCTCGATAGACGTACACGGGCCCTGGGCAGCGTAAAAAACCTGCGAAAATACAGTTTTTTTCGGTGGAGCCACCCCGTTTCAGGGAAAAGCCTGCAAATGTGCAGGAATTTATCTCTAAAGTGAGGGTTGAGCGTGCAGTGTAGGTGGAATTCCTGCAGATTTGCAGGAATTATCCGAATCATGCGTATTACGGTGGCAAAAAGATGTATTTCTGCAGGCTTTTTGCGCGTAGGCAGGGAAATGCGGCTCCAGGGGGCGAGTTTTTCGAGCTAACGTATGCGAATCTCGGGCGGCGTAGCTGCATGGCGGCGGTCGACCCCCATCCCCTTGCAGGGGTAAAGGAGCGGCCACCCTTTTTTTCGTCGCGTCGGAGGGCTTGATGAACGAGGATAAGCCTGCCTTTGTACGGGGGCGCTCAGGTTGATCTCGCTGTTTCAAAAAAATTGTACGAAAGTTTTTTCCAGGCAATTGTATTTCCAAACATGATGTGGTATGATTAAATACAATTAGGTGTAAATAGGATTCACATATTGCAAAGGGATAACATTTGTGAGATGGAGCCTTTTGCAATGTGTGAATTTTTTATTTCTCTTGGAGAATTAAAATAACATGTTAATTTAATTTTGGAGGTATGACCATGCAAACAGGTACAGTAAAATGGTTTAACGCAGAAAAAGGATTCGGTTTCATCGAAGTAGAAGGCGGCAACGACGTATTCGTACACTTCAGCGCGATTCAAGGCGACGGCTTCAAAACTTTGGATGAAGGCCAACGCGTAGAGTTCAACGTTGTTCAAGGCAACCGCGGACCACAAGCTGAGAACGTAGTAAAGCTGTAAGCTGAAATTAAACTGCCCTTAACACCGTGTAAGGGCGGTTTTTTCATTTTAGGGGGGCGATATCATGTATTCCAGGAAAAGATCGTTAGAAGATTTGCCTGTAGAAAATACGCCGGTATGGTCTTGTGAAAAAGAAGGCTGTAAAGGTTGGATGCGCGATAACTTTACATTTGAGTCCGTGCCGACCTGTCCCCTTTGTCATTCCGTTATGGTTCGCAGCGAGAGGCTGCTTCCTTTGCTTACGAATATGAATACGAGCATGTATCAAAAATCTCTCAAAAAAGGCGCGCAGACCTAGAAGTCTGACCGCTGAGGAATTTAACGGCCCGGGGACGCGAATGTCTCCGGGTTTTGTGTTATCATTAGCACATAACAGACAGGAAGCCGATAAGGGAAGGATGCCGAAATGACTCCACCACGCAATGCGCGCCCGGAGCGCCGCACTTCATTGTTGAAATCACCGAAATATTGGCTGATTCTGACCGGTGTCAGCCTTATCGCGGCGTGCGCCGTCATTTACTTTGGCGGTGGCATGATGATGGAAGCGCCTTTTTGGAAACAGGAGGCGCATTCGCAGAGTGCGGAGCCTTCGGCATCGCCGACTCCGCCTCCGCGGGAGGCAGTCAGTTTTCATATGGCAGACTTCGATCGCGGATGGCTGAAGTACGCCGATGGAACGATGACGACAGCGGATGGCGGGGTCCACTGGCAGGAGGCCGCGGCTGACGTGCCGGCGGAAGAAGCGCAGCCGGAAGCGGAGAACGCGGGGACACAAGCGCCGGATTCTCTGCTTGACGAGCTGATGCAGACGGGAGCGGACGGGAAGCTGATTTCGCCCCAACCGCCGGTGACGATTACGCTGGGGGCCAAGACTTATTCCGTCAAGCAGTCGCAATTTTTGACGGCGAAGATCGGGTGGGCTCTCCTGACGGATGCCAAGGATTTTCAGCCGCCTCTGCTGGTGACGACGGATGGCGGGCAGACCTGGCACAGCGAAGTTACGGCGGATATTCGCGCGGTTATGCAGGAAGAACGGAGCCGCATGAGCAAGCTCAAGCAGGAAAGCGTGCTCTACGCCTCGGCGAATACGGCCAAGGCTGCCATGAGCCCGCTATGGGCCTTGCTTCCGAACACGGCGTCGCCAGGCGATGTCGTGTTGGTTCGGCATAGCGGACCGGGGCAGGTCGAGTGGCTGGGCAAAACGTACAAGCTGCAAGCCTACGGAGCGGGCTATTTCACGTACCTGCCGATCACGATGCAGGCCAAACCGGGCACATACCCGATCGGCGACCAGACGCTTACGGTTCAGGCGAAGAAGTTCGAAACCCAGTATCTTCAAGTAACGAAGCAGATGGAGAGCATGAAACAGGATACGCAGCGCATCCAGGCGGATCAGAAAAAGATTGATCTGGCGCGCAGCCAGTCGTCCGCGGAGTTTTTGTTTTCGTCCGATTTCATTCAGCCGATCGAAGGGATTTTGACGACGCCGTACGGTTACACCCGCTATGTGAACGGCAAATACGATAGTTCGCATCTCGCGATCGACCTGGCGGCCAAAGAAGGGACGCCGATCAAGGCCACGAACGACGGCGTGGTAGCGCTGGCTGACAGCCTGTATCTTACAGGCAATTCCATCTATATCGATCATGGGATGGGGCTGTTCTCGCAGTACGCCCACCTCTCCGAGCTGCGCGTGAAGACGGGGGACAAGGTGAAGCGGGGCGACATCATCGGGCTCGTCGGAACGACGGGATTTTCGACGGGGCCGCATTTGCATTTTACGTTCTGGGCGCATAATGTACAGGTGAACCCGAACCTTTTTTTCAATACGAACCCGTTCCACTGGTTGAAAACAAAGGAGAACTAGCCATAAACTGGACAATGCCTGAGCCGCTTGGAGCGAGTTCGGGCTTTTTTGTTATATTTTTTGGGTAAATGTCTGTTTCCAGTCACCAAAAGGATGACCTAGACGTCTCTCTCAGATCGGTTTAAATCGGTGCCCCTGCATTTAATAAGAATCATTGGACTTTCTTCTCAACAGCCTGGAAAGTGTAGGCTTTTCGGGCGGGATCGATCGTTTGGAGGAAGGAGGAAATGCCCCAACTGTACAGGAATTTCCAATTATTGCAGGCCAAGTCAAACCCTCAAATCTGGAAAAAACCGCAAATTTGCAGGGATGACTCGTGGGCAAGGGCATCAGGGGCAAAAACACGTTGCCCGGAAACCCACACGCCAGAGCTGCTCCAACAACCTGCCGTACTGCGTCAAGTCTTAGATGATGGTAATCGTTCGATAGTTTTCAGAGTTTTAAGTATGCACGGCTTACTGATAATCCACCGTGATAGGTATGGTTGCATACTAATGGCGGGAGAAAACCTGCAAAAGTACAGTTTTTGCTCGGCTGAAACGCTGGCCACGAAAAATTCCTGCAATTGTGCAGGAATTTTCGCCGCGAACACGGGCTTAGGTTCATTTAAGCCGAAAATTCCTGCACAATCGCAGGCTTTTCGCCAAAATGGACTATTTTTACGGAAGAAGCCTGCACTTTTGCAGGTTTTTTCCTTGTCGAATCGCCTTGTGCTCCCCATTTAAGGGCTGCAGAGGCGTGGATTGGGTAAGGGCGGCTGCGTCCCCTACGGTTCCTCTAACCCGTTCCTTCACACCGGGCGGAGACAGTGGTCGGAGAACCCGGGAGGAGATGCTGGTCGGAGAACCCGGGAGGAGATGCCGGTCGGAGAAGCCGGGAGGAGATACTGGTCGGAGAACCCGGGAGGAGATACGGGGCGGGAGAACCCGGGAGGAGATACGGGGCGGGAGAAACCGGGAGGAGATACTGGCGGGGACAGCGGGGCGATGGCGGGCAAAAGCGCCCGGGTGGGCGGCGGCACGTGGCCGCCTTATCCAACCTGCTGGAACTGGTTCGCGTACAGTTCGTAGTAGTGGCCCCGGAGCTCCAGGAGCTCCTCGTGGGTGCCGCGCTCGACGATTTCGCCGCCGCGGATGACCAGGATAGCACTCGCGTCGCGGATCGTGCTCAGGCGGTGGGCGATCACGAAGCTCGTGCGCCCCTGCATCAGATGGGCCATCGCTTCCTGGATGGCCATTTCCGTGCGCGTATCGACGCTGCTGGTCGCTTCGTCGAGGACGAGGATCGCGGGGTTGGCGAGAATCGCCCGCGCGATCGTGAGCAGCTGCCGCTGGCCTTGACTCAGGTTGCCGCCTTCGGCGGTCAGCCTGAAGTCATAGCCCTGCGGCAGCTTGCGGATAAAGCCGTCCGCGTTCGCCTGGCGCGCGGCGGCCTCGACTTCTTCGTCCGTCGCGTCCAGACGGCCGAAGCGGATATTTTCTCGGATCGAATCCGAGAAAAGGTACACGTCCTGCAGCACGATGCCGAGCTGGCTGCGCAGGTTGTTTTTGTCCAACTGGCGGATGTCATGGCCGTCGATGCGGATCGAACCCTGATCAATCTCGTAGAAGCGGGTCAGCAGATTGATGATCGTCGTTTTGCCGGCGCCGGTCGGCCCGACGAGCGCGATCGTATCGCCCGGCTTCGCCGTTAGCGAGATGCCGTTCAAAGTCGGCAGCTCCTTTTTGTAGCCGAAAAAGACGTCCTCGAAAACGACTTCGCCCTCCAAGCGGGCGAGCTTCATGCTGCCGGATCCGGCTTCGTATTCCGTCTCCGTGTCAATAACTTCAAAGACGCGCTCCGCGCCGGCTATGCCGGACTGAATCATATTGTACTGGTTGGCCAGATCGTTGACAGGTCTGCTGAACTGCCTGGAATAATTGAGAAAGCTAACCACGATGCCGATCGTCGTCCAGCCTTTCAGCGCCATCCAGCCCCCGACGGCAGCCAGCAAAATAAAAGCGCAATGGTTGATCAAGTTCATGCGCGGGCCCATCAAGCCGGACAAAGTCTGGGCGGCGGTGCCCGCTTTTTTGAGCTTGGCGTTAATTTCCTCCAGCTGGCGGATGGAGGCGGCTTCGCGCCGGAACGTTTTGACGACCTTTTGCCCGGAGATAGTTTCCTCGATCAAACCGTTCAATTCCCCGAGTTTTTGCTGTTGTTCCTTGAACAGCTTTTGCGTGCGCTTCGTGATTTGTTTCGTCGTGTACAAGGCTATCGGCACAGTAACCAGGCTGAGCAGGGTCAGCCACGGGTTTAGCGCGAGCATCATGGCAAAAGAGCCGATGATGGTGATGACGCTTGTGATGACTTGCGTCAGGTTTTGGCTGAGCGCGGTGGACACGTTCTCCACGTCGTTGGTCGTGCGGCTCATCAGCTCGCCATGCGTCGTCTGGTCGAAGAACCGGATCGGCAGCTTTTGCAAATGCGCGAACAAATCCTGGCGCAATTCCCATACGGTGCGTTGGGATACTCCGGCCATGGCGAAGGCTTGAACCCACGACATCATGCCGCTGCAGGCATATATGGCGAGCAGCAGGAGGCAGAGCCCCAGCAAGCCGTCATAGTCCCGTGGAATGATGTAGCGGTCGATTGCCCGTCCGATAAAATAGGGGCCTAACAGCCCCAGGCCGCTGCTCAGTACTGTCACGATAAAAACCGTGATGAGACTGGCGCGCTGGCGCTTCAAGTACTGCCACAATCTGCGGATTGCGGCCTCGGCGTTTTGTGCCCGCGCTTTTGGCGGCTTGTCCGGGTTGCCGTTCCTGCCATTCTTGCCATTCCTGCCGTTAGCCATGCATGGCGGCCTCCTTTCCTTGCTGCGAGCGGTAGATGTCCTGGTACACCGGACTGCTTGCCAGCAGCTCATGATGTGTGCCCGCAGCCGCGACGCGGCCCTGCTCGAACACGATGATCTGGTCCGCATGCATGACCGACGAAATGCGCTGGGCGATGACGATGCATGTGCTTTGCTTCATCAGAGCCTGCAGCGAGCGCTGGATGCGCTTCTCGGTAGTGAGATCGATCGCGCTTGTGCTGTCGTCGAGCACCAGAATAGGGGGCCTCATCAGCAGCGCGCGGGCGATGGAGATGCGCTGCTTCTGGCCGCCGGACAAGTTCACGCCGCGCTGTCCGAGCTTGGCGTCGTAGCCGTCCGGCAGCTTGCGGATGAACTCGTGCGCTTCGGCGGCTCTGGCTGCGGCTTCCACCTCCGGCTCGGCCGCTTCAGGCTTGCCGAAGCGAATGTTGTCGCGGATCGTGCCGCTGAAAAGAATCGACTGCTGCAGCACCATGGCGATCTTGCTGCGGAGGCGCTCCACGGGCATGTCGCGGACATCGGCGCCGTCGATGAGAATGCGGCCCGACGTGACATCATACAGCCGCGGAATCAGGCTGAAGAGGGTCGATTTGCCCGAGCCGGTGGCTCCGAGAATGCCGACGGTCTGGCCCGGCTCGGCGGTGAAGCTGATCTGCTCCAGCACCAACTTGTCGGGATTCGACCCATAGGCGAATGAGACATGGTCGAAAACGATCCGACCCGACGGTTTGGCGTCTACGGCGCCCGACTCGGCGCTGTTGTGCTTTTCGCCGCCGTCAGCCGCGGACTCGTGCATATCCGGTTCCGTATCCAGCACCTCGCGGATGCGGTCGGCGGACACTTTTGCCCGGGAGACGGTCATCAGCGTGTTGCTGATCGATACTAGGGAGAACAGCACCTGAGTCATATAAATCAGAAAAGCGGCCAAATCCCCGATCGCCATCGCGCCGCTCCAAGTTTGCCCGGCTCCGTACCAAATGACGCCGACGACACTGACGTTCAAAATCAACGTCATTAACGGCGGAGTCGAGGCGACGATGCGCGCCGCTCTCAGCCCCCGGTCCAAATAGTCGTTGTTGGCTTTGCCGAACCGGGCCCGCTCGAAGGCGTCGCGGACAAAAGCTTTGATCACGCGCATGCCCGTAGTATTTTCCTGCAGAACCGTATTGACTTTATCCAGTCTCTGCTGCATAGCCTTGAACAGCGGTGTCGAGCGCCGCATCAGCACGAGCAGGATCACGAATTGCACGGGGATGACGAAGGCCAAAATCAGCGACAGCCGCGGGCTTACGATAACCGCCATGATCGTGCTGCCTATCACCAGGGAGAACTCCCGCACGAACTGGCGAAGCAGTACTTGCAGCAGCCCCAGCATCTGTACGACGTCCCCGGTCAGGCGGGTGATGAGCGATCCGGTTTGAAACTTGTCGAGCTGGCGAAAAGAAAGCGACTGTACTTTCGCATACAGGCTCATGCGCAAGTCTGCGCCGAAGTTTTGCGACGCCCGGCTTGAAAAGAAGGTGCAGCCCACGCCTCCGAGCAGCCCGATCAAAGCGATGCCGAACATCTGAAGTCCGGTCGTCCAGACCAGATGAAGATCACCCTTGCTCACGCCGTCATTGACGATGGCCGCCATCAGCCGCGGTTGGGTCAAGTCCATCCATACCTCCACGATCATGAGCAGAGGAGCGAGCAGTGCCGCAGCCCAGTAGGGCTTAATATAAGAACGCAGCTTCCACATAAACATCACCTCGTTTTGTTCGTCGGCTAATTAATTGTTCAGTCGGATTTGTGCAAGTTGTCGTGCATTTGCAGCAGCAGGCGGCGGAGCAGCAGTTTTTCCTCGGGCAAAAACCGCTCGAAGCACTTTTCATCGACAGCCTGAATCGCAGCTATGACGGCTTCCGTCGCCCGGCGTCCTTTGTCCGTCAAATAGACGCGGGATACCCGCTGGTCATTCGGATCGGGTCTGCGCTCGACAAGGGCGGTTTTCTCCATGCGGTCCACCATGACGGTCAGCGTCGCCGGCGTAATGCGCATGCTCGAAGCCAGATCGCTTTGACTTTGGCCGTCCTGTTCGGATAGGCGGATGAGCAGCGGAGGCTGGCCGGAGTATACATCGTGTTCGTGAATCATCTGATCGACCGTGTGCCGGTGCATTTTAACGGCATGGGACATCAAATGAATGATGGAATTGGAACGATCCATGGAACGGGTCTCCTTATTAATTAGTCGGCTAATAAATAGCTTAGAGCGCCTGGATTTTATTGTCAATATGTAAATACACAAAATTCCAAATTTCCTATCAGAGCGCGATGGGCAAAATGAGTCCGGCTATGCTACAATAAGGAACAAATGTTCTTCTGAAACGGAGCAAAACGCACATGCCGGATAAGGTCAAAATTTCCGTACGTTCCATGGTCGAATACGCGTTTCGCAGCGGGAGCATAGACTCCGGATTCCGGACGAGCGCCGCTTTGACCGAGGGTACGAAGGCGCACCAAACCATACAGCAAACGTACGGCGAACAAGACCGGCGGGAAGTCTACGTGTCGGCCGAGATTGCTTTTGAAAATCTTGTCTTTGTCGTGGACGGGCGCTGCGACGGGCTGCTTTTTGACGGGGAGACGGTCACCGTGGACGAGATCAAATCGACTTCCGGCGATATCGGGCTGATGGAGTCGGAGGGGTATCCCGTGCATTGGGCGCAGGCCAAATTTTATGCCTATATGTACGCCAGGGAGCACGGGTTAAGCCGAATGCGCGTGCAGTTGACGTATGTTCAGATCGGCTCGGAAGCCAAGAGGCAGTTCGCCGTGGAGGCTGCGCTGGAAGAACTCGAACAGTTCGTTCTCGATGTGGTGGCGCGGTATTATCCTTACGCGGAGGCGAAGGCGCGGCATGAACGGAATAGAAACCGCAGCATCAAGGAGCTCGCGTTTCCGTTTGAGACGTACCGCGAAGGGCAGCGCAAGTTGGCCGGTGCCGTGTACCAAACGATAGCGAACGGACATAAGTTGTTTGCCAAGGCGCCTACCGGGACGGGCAAGACGATCTCGACGATTTTTCCTTCCGTCAAAGCGATCGGGGAAGGCTTGCTGCAGCGCATTTTTTATTTGACGGCCAAGACGCTGACGCGAACGGCGGCTGAGGAAGCTTTTGCGATTATGCGGGAGAAAGGGCTGGAGCTTCAGGCCGTGACGATTACGGCGAAGGAGAAGGTTTGCTTCCAGGAGGAAGTGCGCTGCTCGAAGGAGCATTGCGAGTATGCGGACGGCTATTACGACCGGATTAACGAGGCGGTGCTGGATTTATGGGCCAACGAAACTTTGGTCGGCCGCCAGATGTTCGAGCAGTACGCGCGCAAGCACCGGGTATGCCCGTTCGAGTTTTCGCTGGATGCCGCTTATGCGGCGGATGCGGTTATTTGCGACTATAATTATGTGTTCGATCCGCGGGTGAATTTGAAGCGGATGTTCGAGGAGCTGAAAAAGCAGACCGTGCTGCTGATCGATGAGGCGCACAACATGGTGGACCGGGCGAGGGAGATGTATTCGGCTGCGCTGAACAAATCGGATTTTCTCGGCGTGCAGCGGGAGTTCAAAGGCGTCAATGCGGCCGTGTACGCGGCTGCGAAAGCCGTCAACGATTTCCTGATCGCCGTGCGCAAGCGGGTCGGCGAGCGGGCCAGCCGCGTAGAAGAGCATTTGCCGGAAGCGCTTGTTGCGCTGGCGGAAGCTTTTGCCGAGGCGGCGGAAAAGGAGCTGGCGGGCGCGCGTCCGGGGCAGGCGCCTGCGCTGCTGCTTGACACCTATTTTGGCGCGCAGAACTTCGTCCGCATCGCCAAACTGTACGACGAGCGCTATGTGGCGTACACGGAATGCGCCAAAAGCGAGGTGAGCGTGCGGCTGTTCTGCCTGGACCCGTCGCATCTGCTGCGGCAGATGGGCAAGGGGTACCGGTCGCACGTGTTTTTCTCGGCGACGCTGTCTCCGCTGTCCTACTTCATGGACTTGCTGGGCGGCGGGGAGGACGACTACTCGGTATCGGTGCCGTCTCCGTTCGCCAAGGAGCAGCTTGACGTGCTCATCCAGCCGCAGTCCACGCGCTATCAGGACCGGGAGCGGAGCCGCGAACCGATCGCGCGTACGCTGCGGCAGTTAGCCGAGGATAGGCCCGGCAACTACCTGGTGTTTTTTCCTTCTTATGAGTACATGAACAGTGTGTATGAAATGTTTGCCGCGGATGGCGATGGAGCCGGCTTGCAGGTGAAGACGATGGTGCAGCAGCCGTCGATGAGCGAAGAGGAGCGGGAAAGTTTTCTCGCAGCTTTTCAGGCGGGAAATCCGGGAACATTGATCGGGTTTGCCGTAATGGGCGGCGTTTTTTCCGAAGGCGTCGATTTGGTCGGCGACCGGCTGACCGGCGTTGTCGTCGTAGGCGTCGGCCTGCCGCAGCTTGGACTGGAGCGGAACATCATCAAAGACTACATGGACCGGACAGGCAAAAACGGCTACGAATACGCCTACGTGTACCCCGGCATGAATAAAGTGCTCCAGGCCGGCGGGAGGCTCATCCGCTCCGAGACGGACCGCGGCACGCTGCTGCTCGTGGACGACCGGTATTTGCAGCCGCTTTACCAGCGGCTGCTGCCTGAAGAGTGGAGGGAGTATCGGGTCATTCGGCCGCCGCAATAGCCGCGCGCTATCTCCTCCACTCCAGAAGCTCGATCCGGTTCCCGAACGGATCGTCGATGTAAATGCGCTCCGCGCCTTCGAGCGCATCGTCGTCCTGGACCTTCACGCCGCGCGACTCCAGGCGAGTCCGAAGCGCAGCCAGGCCGCGGACTTCGAAAGCGGGGTGCGCTTTTCGCGCGGGGGCGAAATCCTGCTGCACGCCAATGTGCACCTGGTGGGCGCCGCATTGAAACCAGACCCCGCCTCTGGCCTTCAGCTTGTCGGGCTTGGGAATTTCACACATGCCCAGCGCGCCGTGATAAAAATCCCGGGCCGCATCCTCGCAGCCTGCCGGCGCGGCTAATTGAACATGGTCGATTCCAACAAAATCGCAGGTCATAGAAGCACCACCTTGATTGTTTTGTTAGATGAAACTTAATTTCATTATATGGCACAATGCGAAATTTGCAAATGGGCTTTCCTCACAAAGCCTTCCTTATGTAGCGGTAATGCAAAATGTCGTTTCGTGCCAAGGAGCGGCTGGTACAAGCGTGGCTGTATGAGCGTTGTCAAAGTGTCCATCGGATTACGCGTCTGCTAGAACTGCCGCCTCACCACTAGTGCGCTCAGAAAACTGCAGCAGTCAGGCTGTTGAGAGGGAGCTGTGTGCTCAGAAGGGAGCCTCAATTTGGCTGTGAACAGTCTGAGAGCCCTTCGATTTGGTCGCAGCCATCCGCGCAGCGGCTCGGCAAGCCGAAAAGCCTGCGAAAATACAGGCTTTTTCCGCGGAAGTGGCCCATTTTTGGGAAAAGCCTGCGATTGTACAGGAATTTTTGCTCAAAATGGGTTTGAGCCTATGTATTCGCCGGAAAGCCTGCACATTTGCAGGAATATTCCACCGCGGGCGCCTCAACGGGCAAAAACCTGCACATTTGCAGGTTTTCCAGGCTGGCAAGCCGCTTCGCGAGTCCTGGGCGCGCGTTGTGTCGCCGACGCATGGCGGCGGTCGAACGGCCCTTCGACTGGCCCCGCGACCGGCCCGCGAATCGCCCGCCCGAGGGGCAACCTTCCGGTCCCCCCGCACGCACGCTCACCCTTTTATAGAGCCGATCAATACGCCTTTTTCAAAGTATTTTTGGATGAAAGGATAAAGGACTAGGATCGGCAGCGTTGAAACGATGATCACGCCGTATTTGATTTGGTCGGCATATCTTTGCGCGTAGCCTCCCGCGTCGCCGCCAACGCCTGCGCCATTGGCAAAAACCTGATTCGACAGAAGGATATCTCTCAAAATGATTTGCAGCGGCTGCAGCTCGTTATTTCTTATGTAAATCAAACCCGTGAAAAAATCGTTCCAGTGCGCGACCAAGTAGTACAGGCCGATAACCGATATAAGCGCTTTGGACAAAGGCAGAGCCACCTGTGCAAAAAACTTGAAGTGAGAACAACCATCCATCGCCGCCGCTTCGTACAATTCCGATGGCAAGGAAGTTTCAAAAAACGTTCGCGCAATAATGAGATTGAACACGTTCACGGCAAAAGGAAAAATGAAAACCCACATCGTGTTGGTCAAGTGCAGTCCTTTTATCAACAAGTAAGTCGGAATTAAGCCTCCGTTAAAAAACAACGTAATGACGAAGATCAACATTAAAACGCGCCTGGCCGCGAATTCCTTCCTTGAGAGCACGTAGGCTGCCGGTAAAGTGAACAGCAAATTTACGAAAGTGCCCAGCAATGTGTAAACGATGGTATTTCGATATCCGACCCAAATTCTCGAGTCTTTAAAAATTTCCTGGTATCCGAAAAAGCTGACGCCCTTCGGCAGAAACAAGACTTGGCCGGTTGACACCAGGGTGGAATCGCTAACGGATGCAATAACGATAAAGTACAACGGGTAGGCAATGATCAGAAAGATCGAGACGCATAACACGAACAAAACAAGACGGAATGCGATGTCATTGCCATGCTTGCTTAATAAACCCAAGTCGGCTCCCTCCTCCGCCATCCGATTACCACAGGCTCATATTTGAAAATCTTTTTGAAATGCTGTTCACAGCAATCAGGAATATAAAATTGATGACTGTGTTGAACAAGCCTATTGCCGCCGAGTAGCTGAATTGATTGGACACAATGCCGATCTTATATACATAAGTGGCGATGACCTCGGAAACCGGGAGGTTTAACGAATTTTGCATTAAAAAGATTTTTTCAAAGCCGGTGCCGAGTATATTCCCCATGCTGAGAATAAACAAAATAATCATCGTAGGCACAATTGCCGGTATATCCACGTAACGGATCGTTTGCCATCTGCCGGCCCCGTCTATTTTGGCGGAATCGTACAGCTGGGGGTCGATCGTAGACAACGCAGCTAGATAAATAATGCTGTTCCACCCGCAATGCTGCCAAATATCGGAGAGCACGTAGACCGGCATGAATGCTTTGGTAGAGGCCAGCAAATTTACATCGCTCATTCCGGCGGATTTCATCAAGTACCCGACAATGCCGGTTTCCGGCGATAGCAGGACATTCAGCATTCCGACCAGTACAATGGTGGAAATAAAATGAGGCAAATACACCGTCGTTTGCAAAATTTGCTTCGCTTTTTTCCTTCTGATTTGATTCAGGATCAACGCCAAAATAATCGGGGCGGGAAATCCGAGCACAATCGACGCCAAGCTGATGGTAAACGTATTTTTCATTAAATCGGCAAACAAATAGCTGTTAATAAATTGCTTGAAATAGTAAAGTCCGCGCCATTCCCCTCCCGTGAGCCCTTTGGAAAAATCGTAGTCCCGGAAAGCGAGCTGGATGCCGTACATCGGAACGTAATTAAAAAGCAGGATGACGGCGATTGCCGGAAAAATCATGATCCACAGTTGATGGTCGCGTTTGAATGTGCTTACAATTGTCGGTTTTCTGGCTAAGCGGATACCGGCAGCGATTTTGTCGGCTTCGCGTATTTGAGCGCTCATCACGGCATTCTCCCTTTTGGATGGATGCGATTTATTTGTTTTTGCTCATGAAGCTGTCGTAGTATTTTTGCATAATTTCAATGTTTTGCTGCAATCCGGCTTTTTGGCATTCTTTCACATAAGCGTCCCATTGGGCATCAATGCCGCCTTTCGTAACCCACTGGGCAAATTTTGGATTGGCCAAATTCATGAGATTCGTGTTGTTCAAGCTGAGGATGTTATTGTCCGCGGTCGAATATTTGATAAACATGGCCGGGAATACATCCGTCTTGGTGTTCACACTCAAAGCGCTCTTCAGCGATTCGGATTGTGTGAGCACTTCGCTCATATCTTTGCCGAGATTCAATTTCAAGGAATCCGGAATGTACAAAGGTCCGTTATCCGCTATGGTCGACGTCCATTTCCATGTTCCGGGATCCATTTTCGGATCGGTTGGCGGCAGGACGCTATAGCTTCCATCTCCATTATCTTTAATATTCGGGCCTAACGAACCGAACAAAACCTGCATGCTGACTTTAGGGTCATACAGCTGATTGATGAATTTCATCGCCGCGTCTTTATTTTTCGTTTTCGCCGACATGACAATCATGTTGCTTCCGAAGTTCAGGGAATTGTAGTCGTAGCTCCAGGTTATTTTGGAGGTCGAATCGGCTGACATCTTGAGCGGGGGCATCGATGTATACTGCGGAGCCACCTGGTCTCCGAACCTGTCCGATCCGACCCAGCCCCACGTGAAGCCGACTTTCGCCGTATCCCCGGTACCACGGGCAATCGACTGGAATTTCGTGTAATCGTGAGTAAACACTTCGGGATTGATCAGCCCGGCAGCATAGCATTTGTTCAAAAATACGACCAGGTTTTTGAAACGTTCGTCGATCAGGAAGTTTTTCACTTTCCCGTCTTCCACGTAATATCCTTGGGGACTTCCGTCGGATAAAGTAATGCCCTCGCTGCCCAAGAGGACCGCAGGATTGAAATATCCGCCGATCCCGCCCGGCCAGTCCATAGGAATCTCGTCATTCGGATCGCCGTTGCCGTTCGCGTCTTTTTGCTTGAACGCCACCAGCACGTTATATAACTCATCCCACGTCGTCGGCATTTTTAGACCGAGATTGTCCAACCACTTTTGATTGATAAATTGTCTTGTAGCGGAAGCGGGCCAAAAGCGCTGGTACCTGGGTAAGCCGTATATTTTCCCGTCAGGCTGCGTGGCGATGATTTTGGTCTCGGGCTTTTCATTAAACATCGTTTGAACGTTCGGAGCGTCTTTGCCCACCAAATCGGACAAATCCTGGAACAAGCCCTGAAATTGCGCAAAATCGGCGTCAGTAATGACATTGGGACCGACAAATAAGTCCGGAACGTCGCCGCTGGCCAGCATGGTGCCCTTCTTTTGCCCCCAGTCCGCCGTAATTTCCTGCCATTTGATTTCAACGCCTGCCGCTTCTTGCGCCTTTTTCAGCCATTCCATTTCGGCCAGCGGTCTGGTAAGCGGGTGCTTGACCATTATGGCCGTTAATTGTACCTTCGCGCCGCTGCCGCCTGCATTTCCCGAACCGGAGTCGCTTTTTCCCCCGCTTTCGCCCCCGGAAGTAGAACCGGAATCGCTGCACCCCGTCATTACAACGGCGGAAACCATAAAAAGCGAGAGCACAACTGCTAATTTTTTGCGCATTGCCATCATCCCCTCATTGAAGTATTGGTTGTGTACCAAATCCTTGCCGATTCCATCTAACTGTAATCTTTCGTTCGAGGAGGCGTAAACGATCAGTTTTTGATGAATCCCCATTTTTTGAAAACGCTTAACATCGCAGCCAGAAAACGACGCAGAAGCGCCTTGCAGACGGATTTCAAAAACTGCATATTTTCAAAAACTGCGCCTTTACAACAAACTGACGAGAAACTTGTACACATGCTGGAAACAAAGCAAATTTACCTGGAAATGCGGAGAAAACCTGCAAAGTGCAGGCTTTTCACCGCGGACGTGCGCTCGGACCCTCTGTAATCGAAAAATTCCTGTGCAATCGCAGGCTTCTCGCCAAAATAGGCCGATTTCGAAGGGAAAACCTGCACTATCGCAGGTTTTTTTCTGCCAAGCCGCCTTGTCCCCCCCATTTAAGCTGCGCAACCCGTCCAGGAGAGGCATGGGGTGGGGAGAAGGGAGAAGCGGCTGTGCCGGCTCTGGCGTGGGAGTTTTTCAACAAGTATCGCTTTCTTTTCAGTCTGCTTGCAGGCGATATCGTGTTCAAAGCAGCGATCTTATGACGATAAGCGCTGCTTGAACCGGAAGGACGAGAGTGATAACGGAGGCTCACCGTGAGGAGGAAATGAACAAATCGAGAGGAGGGGTGATGCAAGCAGGAAGTACCGGGGCGGCAAAGCTACCGGAACGGAGGCCGGACCTTCAGGAGTCGGCCGCAAATTCAGCCGGTTCCTGATTTTTGATGGAATCCCGGTACTGGCCGGGGGTGATGCCGACCATCTTTTTGAAGGACCGAATAAAACTCGACGTATTCGAATAGCCGACCTGCTGCGCGATCAACTCCAGCGTTTCATCCGTACTCCGCAGCAAGGCGATGGATTTTTGAATGCGCAGCCGGTCGATATATTCCTTGAAATTTTGCCCCATCGTCTTCTTGAAATGATAGCTGAAATTGGAAATCGACATGCTGAAATGGTCGGCAATAAGCTGCAGCGAAAAATCGGGATACATGCCTTTTCCTTCTATAAAAGTCAGAATGTCTGTTTGCGACGCCGTACGGGCCGGAAGCTGCGAGCTGCGGATGAGATCGCAAAGCTTACGGCAGCTTTCACGCATAATGCCGATCATCTGCTCGATCGTATATCGATGAAGGTGGGAGACGCCGGTCAATTGCAGCATGCTCTGGTCGCTTTGCCCAAAACGGTGCAATCCGTTGAATAAGACGATGACTGTGTTCAAATAAACGGCCCTGACCATATGCGGCGGCGTCCCGTCCTGCCCGATATAGGCGACGATGCGCTCCATGACCGATTCGACTGCGGTGACGTCGTTTTTTAATATGAACAGCTCAAGCGACTGCAGCTGCTCCGTAAAATAGGAAACCGCGCTCGTCTGCTGGACCTCGATTTCGTCAAAAACAAGAACCGAGTACTGGTTCCGGACCCGAAGATGCTCGGCGGCGCGGATAGCCTGCAAATAAGACAGGTGAGCCCCGCCCGGGGACTGCCCCGGCGTTCCGATTCCGATCAGCGTGCGGATGCCGGTTCCCTCAAGCAGCTGCTGTTGAAAGCCGCTCAGATATGTCTTCAAACGAAAGCACGGGTCGTGGGAACAGACAAAGACGATCTCCTGATTGTAAATGCTTTTGAAAAAATACCCCTGAAGCCCTTCAGGCAGCTTGTTCTCCTCCGTCCGGCAATACTCCGCCGCCGCTTCGATACCGCCTTCGCTCGTTTCGCAGGACAGGACTGCAGCCGCAATATGAGCGTAGTCGAATACGACTCCGTACGGATCGGCCTCCTTTTGAAACGCCTCCCATGACGGGTAACGGTCGCAAATCAGCTCGAACAACAAATTGTCGCGCATAACCGGCAGCGTGCTTTTCACCCTCTCGTCCAGCCTGCTGTTGGCGGAGGAAAGCTGATCCAGCGCATACCGGATCGTATCGAATTCGTTCATGGTCCGCGGCTCTCTCGGCGTAAACAAGTTTTTGGCGAAATGAACCAAACCTTTGATCGGATGATAGTTTTTGCGGATGGACACATAGATGACGATCACTTCGAGCAATAAAATCAATATAAAAAGAATGACAGTATTGCGCTGAATCGTTCGGATATCCTGCAGCGTTTCGGACACGGCCACCAAAGTGACGTAATTCCAGCCGTTTTTATCCGACACTTCGTGCGAGACGATAAAAGATTTGCCGTCGATCCGGTAAATACCCGATCCTGAACGGTTTTCGCTCAAGCCGGACACCAGGTTCCGGAATTCGCTCGAATCGGTGTAGGAGGTCTCGTTGGAAGCGACCAGCCGGGTTCCTTTTTGGTCAAAAATGAAAAAATCGCCATTGTACGATTCGGAAACCGACTTCATCAGCCGGATAATCGTTTCCTCTCTCACCATGATGAGCACCGTACCGGGGGAATTGAGACCGCCTAACGGCAGAGGCGATAAGAACGTCAGCATGCGCATCCGGTTATTGCCGGGTACGATGACGTTTTCCGCCGGACGGATCGCCGGTGCAGTCAAATTGTTCAGTTCCTCGAACATGGCTTGATGCGGCCAGTTTTCGTAGTAATATCCGACGCCGGGATTTTCGAAGTCGTGGATGGTGTAGGCGCTGCCTGTTTTGGCAAACAGAAAACCGATGTTTTTGACATACAAAAAGGTGTTGTCGATGAACGCATCCGTCGCATTGTATTTCCGCATTTCATTCGCAATGACAATTCTTTGATAATCGTCGTCCCCGGCCAGGTACAGCTTGATTTCCTTATTGTTCACCAGTTCGGACGGAAGGTTGTACACATAACGGGTGAAAATATCCATCGAATTCATGACCTGCTCGGTGATATGGGCGTTCCAGTCCATTTCCTTTTGCTTCACAACTTCCGTCGAATAAGGGTAATAGTAGACCAAAATAACGATGACGGGAAACAGCAGCACCAATATATAGGAAATCAGCATTTTGGCCAGCAGGTTGACCCTGGTTTTTTTCATGAATAGCCCCCTTCCCGAAATAGGTCTCGCAACAAAGCGCCTGAAGTAAGCGGTTACAATACGAGGTGAACGAATACTGGCGAAATCACTGGCTTCCCGCAAGTCTGCGTATCCTTTGTTTTGAATTATAATAAAAAATGGAAATATGTAAAGGACGGTAACTATCATTTAATCCTACTATATTACGATATTGAAGATGTATGCCGGAGGCTGCCGATTTGCAGAACATGGGTCTTTAAAAAAAAGGGACTATCCCGCCGGCAGCCAAAGCCGCTTATGGGATAGCCCTTTGCGTTTTACAGCGACATGCGGTAGATGTTCAGCACATCGTCGCGGTTCAACTTCTTGAAATAGCCGAACTCTCCGTACACCATGGCTTTGTCGGCCATGAGCTCGATCGTCGAGTCGTCGATATCGTAATCGGCCAGACGGCTTGGCGCGCCGATTGAGTTAAAGAACTGCCGCAGCGCCGCGATGCCCTCTTCGGCTATTTGCCGGTCGGTTTTGCCGGCGGCATCTACGCCAAAGACGCGCTCCGCGAACTGTTTGTACTTCGCCACGTTGGCGTCAAGCGTATAGGTCATCCAGTTCGGGAACAAAATCGCGAGCCCTCCCCCGTGAGGGATATCGTGCACGGCGGACACGGCGTGCTCCAGATTGTGAGTCGCCCAGTCGCCGCGAACGCCCATGCTCAAAACTCCGTTCAGCGCCATAGTCCCGGAGTAAAGAATCGTCGACCGGTCTTCGTAGCTGTTCAGATCCTTCAACAGCCTTGGCGCCGTCTCAATGACGGTGCGCAAAATGGCCTCGCAAAATCCGTCCTGGACGGGAGTATTGGCATCATGATGGAAATACTGCTCGAATACGTGCGACATGATATCGACCATGCCGTAGACGGTTTGATTCGCCGGGAGGGATTGCGTATGTACCGGATCGAGAATGGAGAACTGCGGGAACGAATAAGGGCTTCCCCAGCCGAGCTTCTCTTTCGTCTCCCAGTTGGTGATGACCGAACCTGAGTTCATCTCGGAGCCTGTCGCGGCAATCGTCAGTACGGTGCCGAGCGGCAGCGCGCCCGTCGCGGCGGCTTTGCGGGTGACGATATCCCAGAAATCGCCTTCGTATTTCGCCCCGACGGCGATTCCTTTGGCGCAATCGATGACACTGCCTCCGCCGACGGCGAGAATCAAATCGATCTGGTGGCTGCGGCACAGTTCCACGCCTTTATGTACCGTTGTCAGCCGCGGATTCGGCTCTACGCCGCTTAATTCGGTGACTGCAGCTCCAACCTCGGCAAGCAGCTTGATCACGCGGTCATAAAGGCCGTTCTGCTTAATGCTTCCGCCGCCATAGACGAGAAGTACGTTTTTTCCGTATTTTGGCACCTCTTTCGTCAGTTGCTCCAACTGGTTGCGTCCGAAATATAGTGTCGTAGGATTATGAAAGACAAAGTTGTTCATGAGAACATCCTCCTTTGTTAAATTCAGCTACCTCTTTCATTGTAGCCAACTTGCGGCAAAAAACAAAATGCGGCAGGCCGGCGGGAGGGGTGAAACTGCGAGTTTGACGATCTTGGCTGAGCAGGGGGGGAGTTGGCAGACCTGACCTGGCAAACCCGACAGATCCCGCAGCCCGCGGCGGCACCCGCCACCCTCAACTCCTGACGAATTGGGCGTACACCGAGCCGGCCGATACGGCTTTTGCAAGTTTGTCCAAATGAGTTTGAAAAGACTGAAGGATCGCGTAACCTTGCCAATCTTCAGGCAAAAGCTCAGCAGGCAGCATCGGGTCGGCCAAATACAATTCGCTGATGACTTCGCCCATATGCAAATAGCAAATAAATACCTCCAGAGGCTCCGAACGTTTGTCCAATGCTTGCTGCATAACCGGTTCAAATTGCGATGAGAACCATTGAAGCTTCTCCCGGTATTTCTCGGCCACCGGCTCCAGCTGCCATATCGATATAGCGTCTTCAGGGGTAAGAGTCCGGTATTGCATAGAGCCCTGGAATAAGGTGACCTGCCCGTTCAGGCCATATTTTTGTATAAGCTGTTCAACTTCGCTTTTATACGGCCATGGGGAAATATAGACGCTGTTATACAGCAGTCCGAAGCCGGTTTGCAAAATGTCGGAGCGGAACTGATCCCGCTTTTTGCGTTCCGTTTCCGGGATTTCCAGCATGACCAGGTGCCAGCATTGATCCCATTTTTTTCGGTACAGCTGCGGTTTTTGATTGATAAATTGGACCATGGATCGCCCCGTGTCCGTAATTTGATAACTGGAGCGGGACGGAGTGACGGCGTAGCCTTCTTTTTTGAGCCGGGATAGGCTGTTGCGGATGTAGGGAGCCGAATAGCCGCGATTTTCATAAATGCGAACGAATTCCTGCGCCTCCAGACGATCCGCGCGCGACATTAAGTAGAGCAGCTGTTTTTCGATGGATAGCAAAATTAACCTCACGTCCCTTATTGACACAGGCCATAATTTTTTATAACATAAATTCACACGAACGTTATGAAAATAGTTATAAAACGTCGTCGTTTTATCTGTTCCTTGCTATTGTACCGCAAAAAGGAGCGGAATAGGCGCAAAAAAATGATGAATGGGAGTGGGGAAAATGAGAAAGACATTTCAAGCAAGACGGATGATCCTGATCGGGACTATGGTGGCAGCGTGTGCTGCACCTGTTCAAGCAAATGCCGAAACGGCGGTCAAGAAAGACGTTATGAGCAATGTCAGCAGTTACTTGCAGTGGAATACACCGGTTTCCATTAAACTGGAAGACAAGGCGCTTCCGGTGCAGGGGGCGATGATCAATACGGAAATTCTAGTGCCATTGCGAGCCGTATTCGAAGCCGACGGCCGGAGCGTTGCATGGGACGAAGCGGGTCAAACCGCTCATGTTACCGGCGGCTCCACCGACGTCGCGATAAAGCTGGGGGAGAAGAAAGCGGTCGTAAACGGAGTGAGCTATGAGCTTGATCACGAAGCGGTCATCATGGACGGCGCGATGATGGTATCGGAGCGGATTCTTCCTTTGGCGCTAAACGTATCGCTGCATTGGGAATCCGGCAGCCGTACGCTTTCTGTGTCCGCTCAGCGCGGAGCGGGAGGGCTGCAGGCGCAGACGGACGCTTTTCAGGAGTACGGGAACATTCCGGTCAAATATGCCCATGGAGGCGTAGCGGGCGGGCAAAATATAAGCTTGCCGGTAAGCTGGAGCCATGTGCCGGAAGGTACGAAATCTTTTGCCGTTGTGGTGTATGATCTGCATCCGATTGCGGACAATTTCATTCACTGGAGCGTGCTCAATATTCCGGCGTCCGTGCAAAAACTGGAAGAAGGGGCGGCGGGCTCTCTGAAAGAAGGGAAAGAGCTTAACAGCTACTATGGCATGGAGCCTCCGCGGTATTCAGGAGACCATTTGTACAGACTGGTTGTTTATGCGCTGGATACGGACAACCTTGAGGTGGGCAAGCAGCCGGTCTTTTTCGAAGAGCTGGAGCCGGTCCTTAAGGAACATATGACGGGCTATGCGGAAGTAGACGGCTTTTTCAAACAGTAACTGACCGCTCCGCACCGTGTTCAATCCGCATTCCGGACGATATACTGGACTTGGAGCATGCCGGCGAAATCGTGGAAATCCGGACATTTGCGGCGACGGCAGTTCGGACTGCCTCGCTTCCAGAGGAGCTTTTTTTCCGATGACCCTTGTCGGATTAAGTCATTATGTTGTATAATCCACCTAATAGAATACGGACCTTCGGGGCAGGGTGAAATTCCCGACCGGCGGTAAAGGTTCACCGTTTGAACCTGAGCCCGCGACTCGCTTATTGCTTCAAGTGCAGCAAGCGACTGACTTGGTGAAATTCCAAGGCCGACGGTACAGTCCGGATGGGAGAAGGTTATAAGCAGGCAGGGCGCCGTTCATTTTTGCAAAAAAATGATCAGGTCCCAGCCTCTTTAAGATGCCCCGTTATCGATTTTTGATAACGGGGTGTTCTTCTTTCGAAGCGTCCTATTCAAAACCCAATTCTCAGCTTGCGAGGGCAGACCTGACTTTCCTTCGCATATTTCACAGGAGGTTTTGAACGATGGAAAAAGGAATCACGATTGGACGGCCCGTGACGCTGGAACATGCGGGCAGCAGCACGCGCAGCGGCATATGGCTGGTGGCTGTGGGAGCGGCGCTGTGGGGGATTGACCCGCTGTTCCGCATTCTGCTGCTGAAATACTTTACTTCCTCGCAGATTGTGCTCTTCGAGCATTTGCTGCTTATGCTTTATGCTGTGCCGGTCTTATGGCTGCATCGCAGCGAACTGCGTGGCCTCAAGGCGAGCCATGTGCTGGCCTTGCTGTTCATTTCATGGGGCGGGTCGGCGATCGCCACCATTATGTTTACTTCGGCATTCGCCCACGGCAATCCGAATGCAGTGCTGCTGCTGCAAAAGCTGCAGCCGCTGTTCGCCATTCTGATGGCGCGAATGATTTTGAAAGAGTCGCTGCCGGCGCGGTTTGCGCTGCTGCTGGTCATGGCGCTGGCCGGCACGTATTTGCTGACCTTCGGCTTGGCCAGCCCGCTTGCCAGCCTGTCCGGCGTGGCCGCAACGGCCGGCCTGCTGTCGATTGGCGCCGCCGCCTTATGGGGCGGCTCGACGGTGATGGGCCGACTGCTGCTGGGCAAAATGCAGTTCGAGACCGTCACCGCGCTGCGCTTCGCGTGCGCGCTGCCACTGCTCGCCGCCATCACTTCGCTGGATGGCAGCAGGCTCCAGCCGCTCGCCGAGGCGGGCGACTGGGGGCCGGTGCTGGGGAACTTGCTGCTGCAAGCGTTCCTCCCGGGCCTGCTCAGCCTGCTTCTATATTACCGCGGCTTAGCCGGAACCAAAGCTTCCTACGCTACGCTTGCGGAGCTGTTTTTCCCCGCAGTCGGCCTGCTGATCAACTGGGTGGTGTTCCACCAGCCTGTGACCGCCGCGCAGATCGCCGGGTTCGTGCTAATCTGGATCGTGCTCATTCAATTATCGAAACAGCGGTAGGCGGCACTGCCTGCCGGTAATAAAAAGCCGTGGCCTAATGAAGCGTGAGAAAACGCGCTTCGCAGCTGCGGCTTTTTGCTGTGTCGAGCTCAGCGTGTTAAAGAAATACAATCGTATCGCCTTCCGAAATCCGGCCTTCCCTTTCCACGGAACAAACGATACCTCTCAACTTTTTAGCGGCAGGCACAAATTTCTGACTAAGTCCGCTTTGATTATACATTTGTTCAATCACCCTTCCGGGTCCAATGCAGGGCAGGTTTTCCCCTTCACAAATCAATCCCGTACCATCCGGAAAAATCAACCTAGCCCCTTGCTGCAGTTCTGTAAGCTTCTCAAATCCGCTAATGATAATGTTGGCCCCCAGCCATTCCGGCTTTATCTCAGGGAGATCCAACCGATTGGCGATGCGTTCACATTCCTCTTTCGAAACGATGCTGATTTGACGTCTGTTCGCAATCAGTACACCACGAGGATAAATTTTTTGCCTGGAATCCGCAGGACGCAACAAGCCATAATGACGATCTCCCGGAATCCCTCCTAATTCAATCTGAATATATGAAACGGGGCGAGTAACGAATGTTGCCGGGTCTTCAGCCACCATTACTCTTTCAACTGCAGCACCACTTTCCCCCATTTTAATCTCCCTCCTTTTCCTGCGAAGATTGCAGCTCTTTATAGATCAAGCCAAAAGAACGTATCAGAAACTCCACTTCCTCATCGGATAAAGAGTCCGCAAAATACTGCTTGATCCCCCTTGCATATATAGGCCAAGCTTTCCGCAGCTGTCTTTCCCCTTCATCCGTGAGAACAGCATATGCTCCCCGTCGGTCCTCTTCGCTTTTTTCTCTTTGAATCAATCCTTCGCGCTCCAGCCGGTCGATCATCCTTGTTAAGCCGCTTTTACTCAAGACCACCTTCCGATTTAATTCTGAAAAGCGAAGCTTGCGATCGGGTGCCTCAAACAAAGCGATCAAAACGTCGTACGTGGTTAGCGGGACTTTCTTCTGTGCTGCCAAATCCCGCTCAATGCATTCTATGATTTTGGCATGTGCTTTAATAAACAACCGCCAAGCAGTCAACTCTTTTTCCGATAACCTTGCCATCGTCCATCCTCCATTCGCTAAAAACAATATAAATCAATTTAGTTGCGCGATCAACAAAATTTTTGTTGACTGAGCAACTAAACGGCGCTGCATTTGCGGATTCAGAGAAGCCTGGAGACGAACCGAACCTCATAGGTACAAAAAAACGTGCTGATCCCTTCACAAGGTAGGGAATCATCACGTTTTTATTGTTGTTTAAAAAAAGAGACCCGTGAGCGCGAACTTTAGTTCATTTGGCAGTTGATTCAGGTCAAATTGATGTTCTAACATATGGATGATACCTCTTCTGTGTGGTAGCGTGTGACTTCGACCCACTCACTTTACCGAACGAAGCGGTGTTTTTGTGTTTGGCAAGCTTTCAAGACGACTATGAAGAAAGGATGATAGAAATGCCAAATAATAATCAGGCTTGTCCTCCTGTTGGTACTATTAGAGGAGATGGCCGTTATCCTATCGACCTGACGGGTCCTCGCAGTCACACGCTTGTCATTGAGCCCGGTGTGGGCAGCCTCTCCATTGGACCGTCGCAATTGGGCAAAAAGGCAGACCTTCACGTCCCGCCTGATGCGCAAGTCGATTGGACCGTATTCAATGCCTTTGCCACGCCGGCCGGCTCGCCCTGGCCGCGATTTCTGCGCTACACGGGCAGCGACGCGGGCTTTTTTGACTGGGCGCAGAAACGCCCCATTGAAGAAATGGCATGGGTTCCGATCCTGTCTGCAGACACGGTGGCGGACGCCGGCCAGTCCATTTTGCATGGCTTGTATATCGAACTGGACCAGTCCGGTAGCCGTTTGCACCTGAAGCTTCCGAAGCGGCAGGTCTTTGAATATTTCCGCCTGAGTGTGGCCGGCGATCTATCACGCTTCTCGGCAACTGGCGATTTGCCATATTCTCTGACACTGGCGCCGAGCACCGGCCGACGCAAGAGTGATGCCCCCTTCTTGCTGCCCGACATGGGTGAATTGCACCAGGTCACGAGCCTGACGCTCCGGAACGCGCCGCTGGGACAGCCTATCTCGCTGGAGTGTCTGAACCGATTCCCAAACCTTAGCTCCCTGAGTTTGTGGGGGAACTTCTGCGACTTGGACTTGCTGGCCCATCATGCCCGGTTAACGTATCTGGAGCTGCGCTTTATGCCCGATCTGGGTGACTTGCCGCCCTTGAGCGCGTGGCCGCTGCTTGAAGGCTTTATCGCCTACAACGTGGAAGAGACCGCGGGCAAGCGCCTAAAGCAGCAAATGAAAGCACGCGCTAATACCCGCTCGTGGACCGGTCATGCTTCAGTGAGCCAATTGCGAAAGCCTGAGTGGTGGACGACCGAGTTTGGCCGTCCGTTCTCGTCCTGGCCTAAACGTCTGGCCAAGCTGGCTAACGAAGCTTACGACGTTGCACAGGCAGCCTTGGCCCAGGCCCGCAGCTTTGCCGATGCCGAGGCAGCCATTACCGCCTTCACCGTACGCTTCAATACCCTCAAAGGCATCGAAACTACCGAACGTGAAGACCTTGGTGAAGCGGTATGGCAACTAAGCCGGTCTGACCACCTGATCGGCCAGCTTATACCAGAAGAGATGGCTCAACACTGGTTCGATGCAGCGCGTGATTACTGATGGGTTTGTTTAATGAAGGTTTAAGCCATTTACCGATCAATTGAATAGCGTAATTGAACGACTCCACCGCCGAGGAGTTTACAGTCTAGCAATTGCACATGCCTATATTGGTAGTTATCTTTGTCGATTAAAAGATTTAACCCTTTACCTTCCAATACAGGCGCAACATTGAAAATCACTTCGTCTACAAGCCCTTGACCTAGAAACGAGTTGTGGAGATCCGCACCGCCGCTAATGAGAGCGGTCTGATGACCGATTTGCTGCAGGTAGTCCAAGGCTGCCTGCGGCGAGCTTACAACCGTTACGCCCGGGATTTCTGAGGCGTTCTGCGAAACGACGACGATATCGATTTCGGCAAAGGGACCCCCGCCGCCATTTCCGCGCATAGCTTCGAAAGTACGACGCCCGACAATGAAATTTCCTGCAGCTTTGGCCTGTGTCGCGAAGTCGTCCAACGCTTCTTTTCTCGGTGGGTTCTCGGGGCCGGATTGCGCATAATTGCCGTTAGCGGTTAAAGTTGCCCATAAAATAGTTTTCATAATAATAATATTCCTCCTCATGTTCTATTCCGTATGTTTCGGATTGATGCTGCTACCCGATCCGGACGATCCTCTTGCACATAGTGTGAGGCATCTTCAAGGATTTCGGTTTCGTTCATTGGCAAATATGTTTGCCATTTGGCCATCTGTTCGAGCGGGAAGCCGGCACTGTCTTTCGTTCCCCACAAAATTTGCGCAGGCAAATCGGACAAATTCGGCAATTTCGATTCAATGTCGGCGAGCCATGTTCGCGCCCTGCGGATCTGCCTGGGAAATATCCATGTCGGTATTCTGGATTTCGGGGTCGGGAACGGGTCGGTATAAGCTTTGCGCAAGCTATCCGTGACTTTTTCGGCATGATATATCCCGTGAGGAACAATGACTTTGGCGAAAAAATTGAGCCTAGCCTGAAGCCAATACCCGATTGGCCAGCCCCCCATGGCGAGCGAGAACAATTTCATCGGCAAAATTTCCGCAGGCCAGGCCCACGTATTCATGATGACGATGCCGCGCAAATTGTCTCGATGCCGTACTGCGTAGTTCAAGCCGATCGGACCTCCCCAATCCTGAACTACTAATATAAAATCCTTTAGATTCAAACGGCGAATCAGTTCGTGAACGGCTTCCGATTGCTCTTGTGGCGTAAAGCGGTAGCCGCTGGGTGCCTTCGACATACCGAATCCGGGGTAATCCGGAACGATAAGACGGAATTCTTCTCGAAGCTCTTTGATAACGTTCCGATAAAGATATGACCACGTAGGGTTCCCATGTAGGAGAAGAACCGTCGGGCCCTTCCCTTCATCGAGGTAATGGATGTAACCGTCACGGTAAGGCAGCCAGCGATCAGTGAACGGATACTCCATCAGATCTAATTCAAACGGTCTATCCAAAGATGGTTCCTCCTCTCTGCGACTCTTTAGTAATTTTCTCTTCCCCTTGATTTACATAGTAAATGAACTGTGGTACATTTGAAAAGTAGTTACATTAAAGTGCAATAGTTTCAAAAAATGAACTATGGAGTGATAGTGATGATGGATCGGTCCTGTCCTGGTATCGTTGAACCTATCTTGGAGATCTTGGATGGCAAATGGATGCTTCTTCTCTTGTTCGAACTGTTTAACGGGACCCGACGTTTCGGGGAATTACGCCGCAAGCTGCATCCCATTAGTCCGAAAACTTTGACAGACCGCTTGAGGTTGTTAGAAGAGAAAGGAATCGTTACTCGCACTCTTTACCCTGGCATACCGCTGCATGTCGAATACGAACTTACCGAGTCCGGGCAGGCTCTGCAGCCTATTTTTGCCGCCATGTGGACGTGGACCCAGGAATATGGTGGATATCTACGGAAAGAGACGAACGAGATGGGGCAAGAAAGAGAAGAAGTGATGTGATTGGATAAAGAAGTTATATTTTGTACAAAGAAAGGGCCATCCCAACAAGGATGGCCTTAAAACTTGCCGCTATAGACAACTCGCTGGACTGTGAGTGTTGATGCGGCGATGCTAAAGCGAAAAGTTGCCCCCGAGGGGGATTGGGATTGGTCAACCTTGGGGAAAATCACTGTGCAGGCAAGCCCAAACGGGCTTTATCTACGTGTGTCTGTGACGCTGGCTCCTCAAGCGTCTGCGGCTTCTTCCTGGGCGGTGTCAGCGGCTAAGGTTATTGACATGATGCCGGCCTTTTGGCACCACCAAAGGAGAGCCCGAAATGGGGTCCTTGATCACCGTGCAATCAAGCCCGAAAATGTCTTTGACCAATGTGCTTGTAATAACCTTCGATGGCTCGCCCTCGGCAACAAGCTTTCCTTTGTAAAGCGCGAAAATATGGTCCGCATAACGCGCGGACAAGTTAATATCATGAAGCACCATCATAATCGTAGTTCCGTGTTTGCGGTTAAGGTCTGTGAGCAGGTCAAGAATTTCGACTTGATAGGTGATATCTAAAAAGGTCGTCGGTTCATCGAGAAATAAAATGTCGGTTTGTTGTGCTAGAGCCATTGCAATCCAGACACGCTGTCTTTGACCGCCCGAAAGCTCGTCGATATTATGATTTGCAAACTCCGTTATATCCATAATTCTCATAGCTTCGGCAACTGCCTCATAATCCTTTTTTGTCCATCCGCTGAGCAAGGACTGGTGTGGAAACCTTCCTCGTCCAACCAAATCCGCCACGGAAATTCCTTCCGGAACAATGGGGGATTGCGGCAGCAGTCCTATAACTCGGGCCAACTGTTTGGGCGGTATTTTGCCGATTGGCCTTCCGTCAATAGCGATTTTTCCGGATATAGGCTTTATAAGCCTTGCCAGTGTTTTAAGCAGCGTAGACTTTCCGCAGCCGTTTGCTCCAATAATAACGCTGATTTTATTACTAGGGATAACAAGGTCTACGCCTTGGATAACCGTTTTTTGATCATAGCCGGCTACTAGTTGTTCGGCTTGAAAAAGATGTGTCGGTTTCATTATAATTCTCCCTTTCGATTCATTCGGATTAGCAGGAAGATCAGATACGGCGCTCCGAGCAATCCGGTTATGATACCCACAGGGAATCTGACCTCGAAAGCAAATTGTCCGATTAGATCTGCCGCCAAAACCAAATTAACGCCAACAAGACCCGCCGGAATTACGTTTGAGAAGCCAACTCCGACTAGTCTTTTTGCAATCGGTCCCGAAAGGAAGGAGACAAAGGCTATTGGACCCGTGGTAGCGGTAGCAAGAGCAATCATGCAGACGGAACTCAAAATTAGCGCAATTCTTGTCTTGTCCGTGTCCACCCCGAGAGAAGAAGCCGATTGTTCTCCAAGCTCCAATAGACTTAGATGTTTGCCCAGCACGATAACGATAGGCGCAAAGATTAAAACCGTTATAACAAGAGGCGGAAGCTCGTTCATTTGAGAGCCGTTGAGGCTGCCGCCGAGCCATCTGAGCGCTGCGGGAATATCTTGTTGTGCGCCAACCAGCAGAAGATAGGATATTACCGCGTCCAGCATGGCCTGTATGCCTATTCCGATAAGGATTAATCGCCCGATCGAAAATGACTTTCCCCTGGATAATATATACATGATTATCCCTGTAGTAAGACCAGCGACTACTGAAGCAACGGAAACAACGGCTCTGCTTGTATGAAGTATGGTTATACAAAAAACAGCCGCCGCGCTCGAACCGGAGGTAATACCGATGACATTCGGGTTCGCAAGGGGGTTACGCAGCATGGTCTGGAAGGTGTATCCGGCAAGACCGAAAGCAAATCCGGCGAAAAGACCTGCCAGCATTCTCGGCAGACGTATGGTATTAACCGCAAAAGACACACCTTTAATTTGCTCTCCCGAAAGCGCCCGGATGACATCTTTAACCGGATAAATGGCGCTCCCCAGCAAAAGCATGGCGCAGCAAAGAATGCATGCAAGTACTGCAAGGCAGCCGGTGACAAGTATCCATCGGCGGCGTCTCTGACGTCTGCCCGACATAATCAATTTTACAGATTCATTATTCATAATGAACGCACTTTCGATCTCATAGCTAGAAATATTAGTAACGGAGCTCCTATAAACGCTGTAACTACGCCGACTTCAAGCTCGCCGGGGCTGCCGATAAGCCTGCCGCTTACATCTGATATCGTCAAAATGATTGCTCCCGAAATCGCTGACATGGGTATAACAAAACGCAAGTCGGGGCCGAGAATAAGGCGCATGACGTGAGTGGATAAAAGCCCGACAAAACCAATAGGCCCTGCCAGCGCAGTAGCCGCGCCGCACAAAATAACACCTGCAAGAGCCGAGACCAGCCTCAGCACTCCTGTTCGAACGCCCATTCCGGTCGCAACATCGTCTCCCAGTGCCAGTGCATTTAATGCCGGGGCAGCACTAATAGCGATCAGTATGCCGACGATCAGAAACGGGACGAAAGTGGCAATAGCGCTCCAGGTTGCCGAGCCGACGCTTCCCACTTGCCAAAACCTGAATTGATCCATGACATAAGAGCGTGGAATCATGATGGCGGTGACCAGAGAAGAGAGGGCGGCGCTTGTAGCGGCTCCCGCCAAAACAAGCTTAATGGGCGTAGCGCCGCCACGCCCCATAGAACCGATTCCGAATACAAAAACTGCAGTAATCGCAGCCCCGGCTAAAGCCAGCCATATGTAATGATTTGCGGTGCTTATGTTCAAAAACGCAATCCCGCAAACCACAAACAAGGATGCGCCTGTGTTAACTCCCAGTATACTCGGGTCTGCAATCGGGTTGCGAGTGACCGATTGCATAAGCGCTCCGGAAACTCCGAGTGCCGCACCGCAAAATAAACCGAACACGGTTCGGGAAAACCTTTTGCGAACCACGTTTGCCCCGTAAGAGTCTATGTCATGGTGAAATATACCGTCTATCAGTTCATGAAACCTCACCAGCCGAGAGCCTAAGACGAGAGACGCAATCACGCACACGCCGAGCAAGACAATACAAATTACCAGAACTTTCGTAAAGTTTTTCGGCATATGCGAGCTTAGCTGTTTGTTTTTTGAAACCGAAGAACTATTCATTGATCTTATTAATAGCTCCTCCGATTAATTTCAGGTACTCATCAATGGTATAAGCTATCGAAAGCGGATTCGGGGTTCCGGCAGCTACTAAAGGCGTATCGCTATCAACAAACACGACAGATCCTCTCTTGATCGCAGGAATTTTGCCTAGCAGGGAATCGGCTTTAACGGCTTGATACAATTCGGCATTGCCATATCCAATTAATAAATCTGCATCATAAAGGGCCTCGGCATTCTCAGCGCTTAATTTCAAGGAGTAGCTGGTAGGGTCCGTAATCTGTTTCGTAACCCTTTCAGGATAAACCATTCCCAGCTCATGCAGGAAAGAGACGCGAGAGTCTACAGGTGTATAAATATGCAGTTGAGACATATCTTTAGCCGAGAAGTTGACCCAAACGACTTTCTTGCCTTTAATCTGAGGATATTCGCTTAGCTTTGCTTTAACCATGTTCTCGGTGTCCTTAATAAGTTGTTCGCCTTCCGCTTTCATGCCCATACCGGTTGCGTTCAAAATGACTTGCTCACGCCACGTGGTTGACCAAGGAGCGGTCGGATATGCCACAACCGGAGCGATTTTACTAAGAATACCGTAGTCTTCCTTAGTGATACCGGAGTAAGCTGCAAGAATGACATCCGGGTTTGCATTTGAAATAGCCTCAAAATCAAGGCCGTCCGTATCCTGGAAAACATTCGGGTCCTTTACGCCGAGTTCCTTGAGCTTTTTAGCTGTCCAAGGCAAAAGTCCGCTGCCGTCCTGAACGCCGAAATTCGCCGCCGAGAAGCCTACAGGTACGACTCTGAGAGCGAGAACAACATCATGATTAGCCCATTGAATTGTAACAACTCGTTTAGGCTTGCTTGCAATTACAGTTTCGCCAAAAGCATGCTTGATCACGATCGGATATTTAGAATTTGCATCTTGGGGAGCGGGCGTTTCTGTTTTAGGCGTTTCGGTACTTGCCGAAGCATTCACAGTCGGAGCAGGTGTTGAGCTTGATTGCTGGCTTGAACAACCAACTAGGGGGATCATAAGCACAGCCGAAATTATGAATGTTCTTAATGAGAGTTTTCGTTTTGCAATCATTTACATACCCTTCCTTAGCATGATCTGTAAAGTCGAGATCTTGCCCGATGATGTTCTCGGGATTGTCTTCCGGCACGTCTTCGACGCCCTTCAGCTTCCCGGTGAAACGCTCGAGAGTTTTTCCCGCAGCTCTGATCGCGACCATGAGGATCAGCAGCAAGGGGATGCGCTTTTAACTTTTGGGCCTTTCATCATAAATGATAATGATTATCATCGTCACTAATATAAATCCTCATTGACGGGTTGTCAATGAAAAAATACGGTTCAGTTACAAATCACGTTCAGTTCCAAACGGGCCTTGAGGTAAGTTTTTATGTTCCCATTTTAAAAATCGCTGGTAAAGAAGCTCATGGGTCACGGATGAAGATTCAATCTGAGTTGGTTTCGAGCTAAAGAACGTTTGGGGCTAGGCCGTTATTTTCTGTTGACATTTTAGTATGATCGTACTCTCTATTTGGCGGCTGTCCGCAATCCGCTTCAGAAGAAAGGATGATGAGAATGAAGCGTATCGACCCGAGAGCGGTTCACGGAGAACGGAGGGATGGATAACGGCTGCGGTATGTCTCGCCGTTGTCGCCGCACTTGGAGTTTTGACCGTGCGTTTTGACTGGCCGAGATGGATTTTCACACTGACGGTGGTGCTTGCAGCAGCGATCGCGGTACTGGAGCTAGCGGTGCTCCCGGGGCTGAAATACCGTTCGTGGCGGTATGCGGTCGCCGAAAAGGATGTCGAGCTTCATCACGGGATTTAGGTGCGCAAGCGGACGCTTTTTCATGGATTGGGGCTTCAGGCTGGAGGCACAGGGCGACACGCTGACGATCAAGCGGGGCTTGCTGGAAAAGAAACAGGCTATCATTACGGCCCGGCGCATTCGAGCGGTGCGCGTGACGGAAAATTCGCTGCACAGGCTGTTCGGCATGGCCAGCGTCCGGATCGTCGTTGTGGGCAGCTCAGAAAAAGACAAAATTAATTTGGGCAAAATTTACAATTTACATATTCATGCTCTCATTTGCCTTCTGTCAAAAGAAAGACAAGTCCCGTCAAGTGAGTAAAGCAAAAGAACGAGGTAAGGAATACTACATTCCTAACCTCGTTCGAAAGATACTATGTGCACAACATCTTTTTTTATTCGGCTTTAGCTACTGCGATCTCTTTCAGAGCATCATTAAAATCTAAACTACTCCTTTCTAAAAGGGAAATTTTTTTTTCCTCTTCATACGTCCGTTCAATTAAAAATTCTTTAATAAGCGTCTGATAGCCCTTTTTTCTTAGCCTAGCTAAAGTACGAATGCGTAGGAGTAAATCCTCGTCGATACGAATAGAAATAGTTGCAGATTTCCTTTTTGGCAAGTCGTGATCCTCTTCTTCTACAATTGAAGCTTCCAATAACTCCTCACTCATTGTATGGTTCGACCAAAATTCCGCTGCTTCCGAATCACTCATATTTTCTGGTATTTGGTCTCTTGAAGTAATTATTTTCATAATTATCGATTCCTCCTTTTGTATGTTTTGGCCTCAGATTCAGTAGCATCACGTGCTGTTATTACTCTTATTCTTCCCTTTACCTTCTTTACGTAAATCACGACTAAACGTCTTCCATCCTCTGTAGCACCAATAATGCCTAAGTTACCACTATGTGCAGAAAATTTCACCCTCTGCGGATCCATTAAAGCATCTTCTGCTTCAAACGGTTCAACGTTATGACGAGCAATGTGTTCTATGTTTTCTTCATCCCATATAAATGATGACACTAATGCTTCCCCTCAATCATGTATATTCCTATGTATATACAATTGTAACACATTTTATTCGTTGTAAGATCGTTTCAAGAAAATAATTTATTACCCGAAATGAGCTCTGTCTCATTCGGCTTTTATGTCAACTTGCCGTTACAGACAGCACGGTGAACCGTATCATATGTACGAACTATGAGCGGCAGTCATATAGAGATGACCTTCGGCCTCCTCTGTAAAAGCATCAGAATATCCGTTGAAGCATGCATGCTCAAAGCTTTTTCAATTTTGAAGCAGGAGCTTTTTGAACAATCGGTGTGTTCATCTCGGGCGGCTTGAGTTGCGGCTTAAAATTTTTAATAGCACTAATCGGGTGTAAAGAAAGGTATAATAAAGCGGAGGAAGAAAATCCTAAAGGGGATTACCTTGTATAAGTTCAAGAAATCAAACGAAAAAAGGTGCTGCGATGACAGAAAAAATAGCAGTCATAAATACCGGATGGAACTTCGATAACAGTTATGCCCGTCTGCCGGAGTTGTTTTTTTTCGGGTCGAACCCAACCCCTGTGCGCTCGTCGAAGTTGATCATTCTTAATAATCCTTTGGCAGCGTCATTAGGGTTAAACGTTCAAGCGCTGCAAAGCAGAGAAGGCGTAGCGGTGCTTTCCGGCAACAGAGTTCCTGAAGGGGCGTCGCCGCTTGCCCAAGCTTACGCCGGGCATCAATTCGGGCATTTTACGATGCTGGGAGACGGCCGGGCTCTGCTGCTTGGCGAACAAATCACTCCGCGGGGCGAACGGTTTGACATTCAGCTTAAGGGTTCGGGGCGAACGCCATACTCCCGGCGAGGCGACGGGCGAGCGGCGCTGGGGCCGATGCTGCGCGAATACGTGATCAGCGAAGCCATGCATGCGCTTGGTATTGCTACCACCCGCAGTCTGGCTGTGGTGACGACCGGAGAGTCCATCATCCGCGAAACTGAACTGCCTGGTGCGATTTTGACCCGCGTGGCTGCCAGTCATCTGCGCGTCGGGACCTTTCAATACGTTTCAGCACGGGGGACTATCCAGGATCTCCGGACTCTGGCCGATTACACATTGCAAAGACATTTTCCTGAGGTTGATCCTGGTGAGAACCGTTATCTTGCCCTTCTCCAGGAAGTGATTAAGCGTCAGGCCGCGCTGATTGCCAAATGGCAGCTTGTGGGTTTTATTCACGGGGTGATGAACACCGATAATATGGCCATTAGCGGGGAAACCATCGATTATGGCCCGTGCGCCTTCATGGATGCCTATGACCCGGCAACGGTATTCAGTTCCATTGATATGCACGGCCGATATGCTTATGGCAATCAACCGTATATCGCCGCATGGAATCTTGCGAGAATTGCCGAAGCCCTGCTGCCGCTGCTTCATGACAATGAAGAGCAGGCTATCAAACTGGCCGAGGACGCGATTTCCGGTTTTACCGGGTTGTTTCAAAGCCATTGGCTCGCGGGAATGAGGGCGAAGCTGGGGATCTTTGGCGAAGAGCCGCAGGATGAGGCCCTTATCAAAGATCTCCTCAACATCATGCAGAAGTATCGTGCTGACTACACTAATACCTTCCGCGCATTTACGATGGATCAACTGGAGGATACGGGGCTGTTCGGCACCCCGGAATTTGCTTCGTGGCGGGAGCTGTGGCAGGCGAGACTAGGCAGGCGGCAGGAATCAAAAGCCGACTCGCACCAGTTGATGCGCAGCAGCAACCCCGCGGTAATCCCGCGCAACCATCGGGTCGAAGAGGCGCTGGAAGCCGCGGTGACAGAGGGGGATTACAGCGTGATGGAGCGGCTTCTTGATGTGCTTTCGAGCCCTTACGCGTACTCTGCCGAACAGGCCGAGTACTCCACATTGCCTGAGCCATCCGACTGTCCTTACCAAACCTTTTGCGGGACATAGCAATAAGCGCACAGTAATGAAGAGGGGCGGGCAGCCCCTCTTTTTGCGTATATCCGGGCGTCTAACGATCTTATCAAGATTTTAAGACTTCAATGCTTTCGTCGCACCAATGAATTAAACTGCGGAATTGGCTTTTCCCATAATTAATGGTGATAAGCCAGTATTTATAATTTTGATCTTCCGATTGCTCGTTGCGAAGCCAATTTTCGAGTTCTTCAAAAATATGCAGGCTTTCTTCCAACTTGCTTTTATGTTCCCGGACATGTTGAATGATAGCTTCAGGCGGGGCGTTGCTGCCAAAAAACACCCTTAATAGCAGTTCATTCTTTTTTAGCATCACCATATGCTCCATCGGTTGAGACAACCAGTCGGATAGTGTAAGTTTTCCCTGTTCTGTAATGCTGTACACTTTTTTATCCGGCTTTCCTTTTTGTCGTTTCACATCCACGGTAATATCTTTGCGTTTCAGCAGCTCGGCAAGGCTGGGATAAATTTGACCATAGTTTTCATTCCAAAAATAACTGGTGCTTTTCTCCATATGCTGTTTAATATCGTAACCCGTATGGGGACCTAAAGTTAGAATGCCAAGTACTGCAAACATAGTGTTGGTTTTCCCGGTCTGCTGGGCCATTTGGTTTACCTCCTAAAATCGTGCAAGACATCTCGGATTCATCGCGAAAATCGGATTGAGATCATTATAAAACATTTCAGTTTCGATCACATATATTAACCTTGACGTTAATTGTGACCTTCAATTATCCGGGAAAATATACGTAGTAGAAAAAAGACGATAATCGTAGAATCATTGAGAAATTCATTAATATAAGCGCTTACATGGGCTTATCTATCACTGAAAATGTTTAGACCTGCAAGTATAATCGAAGACAGCGAATATCGGACCCGACAATCCTGAGAGTGGAGCGTCAACGACAACATCATATAGGGAGAGATGATCTTGCTGCAGTGGTTTCGACAAGGTTTCTTCGGCAACGTTCGCCAAGATCTGTTGTCCGGGTTAACCGTCGCTTTTGCGTTAATTCCGGAAGCGATCGCGTTTTCGATTATGGCGGGGGTTGACCCCATGGTCGGGCTTTACGCGTCTTTTATTATCGCGGTTACCATTTCTTTCGTCGGGGGCCGGCCGGGGATGATTTCTGCGGCGACGGGAGCGATGGCTTCATTAATGGGCCCTCTTGTGGCCCGGTACGGGATTGAGTATTTATATGCCGCCAGCATTTTGACCGGTGTACTGCAATGGGCGATGGGCGCCGCCAAGTTCGGAAGATTTATTACGTTTGTGCCGCATTCGGTCATTATCGGTTTTGTGAACGCGCTGGCCATTATTATTTTTATGGCCCAACTGCCTAACTTTGCCGGAGAGTCGTGGCCGATGTATACACTCGTAGCGGGTACGCTGCTCATTATTTACGGGCTGCCGCGGTTGACGAAAGCCGTACCTTCGGCGCTCGTTGCCATCATTGTCATGACGATAATCGCCGTAGTATTTCATATCGATGTACGTACTGTAGGCGATATGGGGACGATCAAGCAGGCGCTGCCCATGTTGCATCTTCCGCAAATCGAGCTTTCATGGGGGATGTTCCTGCATATTTTGCCATATTCGCTGGCGCTTGCCGTAGTCGGGATGACCGAGTCGCTGCTTACGGCTACCATCGTGGACGAAATGACGGAAACCAAGAGCGACAAGAACAGGGAGGTCAGAGGGCAGGGCATCGCCAACGTGCTGACCGGATTTTTCGGCGGGATGGCCGGCTGTGCAATGATCGGGCAGACGGTCATTAACGTCAAGTCAGGCGGACGGACGCGACTTTCGACTTTTGTAGCAGGGGTGTTTCTGCTTTTCCTGATCCTAGTGCTGGCGCCGGTCGTCCGGCAAATTCCGATGGCGGCTCTGGTCGGCGTCATGTTCATGGTTTCGCTGGGCACTTTTGACTGGAATTCGCTCCGCACTTTGCACAAAATCCCCCGCGGCGACGCCGTCGTCATGGTGCTTACGGTGATCATCGTCGTAGTGACATCCGACCTTGCGATTGGCGTCGTAAGTGGCGTGATCCTCAGCGCGCTGAATTTTGGTTGGAAAATGGCGAGGCTTCGGGCGGTTTCTCATTATAATAGTAGAGAACATAAAGTTTATGAAATTTCGGGGCAGCTGTTTTTCGGTACGATGAGCCATTTTGTCGATTTGTTCGATGCGCACGGGGATCCTCAGCATGTGATCATCGATTTGCGCGCTTCCCACGTATGGGATCAATCGGCCGTGACGGCGATTTCGAAGGTGATACAGAAGTACGAGCAACTTGGCAAAACTGTCGCGATTACCGGCTTAAATCCGGAAAGCCAACAGTTGGTCAATCAGGCGGGGCTGTCATCCAACCAGCCCAATTAAAAAAGCGGCCTTATCCGGCAGTATGTAACTGCTGGGCAAGGCCGCTTTTTCTAAAGGTTTACTTTTGCACTTGATAACCAGGGGTGCTGATGGCGTCCGCGATCTTCGAAGCGGCTTCAGCGTAGTACTTGTCGGCATCGGTTTGGGAAGCGCGGTTCTGGGACACTTCGTATTGAAGATCCTGTTTCGCGAGATCCGTCAGCTTCTCATACAGTTTGCCGGGCTCCAAGGCGGCTGAAGCTTCGAGGGATTTGCCCCCGCGCAAGTCGCTTAATACGTCTGCCAAATCTTTATCGGCAAAATTGGCCGTGTCAATAATCACTTTGCCGACGCGGTTAGTGACGATTTTTTCCAGATCGGAAGGAGCGGGCTTGGCAGCTTCCTCAGGT
Organism: Paenibacillus sp. sgz302191; assembly: GCF_057749925.1. Classification (NCBI taxonomy): domain Bacteria; kingdom Bacillati; phylum Bacillota; class Bacilli; order Caryophanales; family Paenibacillaceae; genus Paenibacillus; species Paenibacillus sp. sgz302191. The sequence goes on along the minus strand of NZ_JBYLHY010000004.1, from coordinate 115,184 downwards.
TGGTATCCCGGGGTGCTGATAATGTCCGAAATTTTCGCGGCGGCTTCGGCATAATACTTGTCGGCATCGGCTTGAGAAGCGTGGTTCTGGGACACTTCGTATTGAAAATCCTGTTTCGCAAGATCCGTCAGCTTTTCATACAGCTTGCCGGACTCCAGGGCAGCCGAGGCTACGAGAGATTTGCCTGAACGCAAGTCGTTTATAACGTCTTTTTCATCTTTATCGGCAAAATTGGCGGTGTCCGTAATAATTCTACTGATACGGTTTGTCACAATTTGCTCCAGGTCGGAAGAAGCAGCCTTGGCTTCTTCGGGCTGATACCCTGGCGTACTGATAATGTCCGAAATTTCCGCAGCGCCTTTGGCGTAATATTTATCGGCATCGGCTTGGGAAGCGCGATTTTGCGACACTTCAAACTGAAGATCCTGCTTCAACAAGTCCAGCAGTTTTTCGGACAGTTTGCCGGGCTCCAAAGAAGCAGCCGAGGCTACTAGGGACTTTCCTGAGCGCAGATCGTTCAGTACATCGGTATCATCTTTATCCGCGAAAGAGGCGGTAGCCGAAATAATGTTACTAATCCGGTTCGCTACAATTTGTTCCAGATTGCTGGAAGCAGGTTTGGCAGCTTCGGGTTGGTAGCCTGGCGTGTTGATGATGTTCGAAATTTTTTCGGAAGCCACAGCGTAGTACTTGAGTGCATCGGCTTGGGTGGCGACGTTCGCAGAAACCTGGTATTGGATTTCTTGATAAGCGGCATCCAACAATTTTTTGCTCAGTTCGCCCGGGTCCAAAGGTGAAGAGGCAACCAGTGATTTGCCTGAGCTCAGATCGTTCCGGACGTCTTTTTCATCTTTATCCGAAAGCACAGCGGAATCCAGAATAATGCGATCCAAACGATTCAAAACGATATGGGCCAGAACGGCCTGGCCGTCAGCGGATGCGACCTGATATCCTTGCGTATCGACAACTTGGCTTAATTTTTTGCTTGCGGCTGTTTCCCCGGCTTGTAATTGGTCTTTCGGAATGATTCCGAAGCCCACAGCTTCCTGCAGATCGGCGTTAACGATATCGCTCAATCTTTTCAAAATGTCGGAGCTGCTAAGACCGGAAGCCTGAGTCAAGCTTTGTCCGCTCGCAAGGGAGGAATAGATGTCGCTCTCTTTTTTCCCGGAAACGTAAGCCGTATCCCCTACCAAAGTGGAAAGTCTGTAGCTAATAAGCTGGTTGGCGAAGGAATCCGCTTGAAGGGTTGAAGCTGAAGCGGATGCGGTGGTTTCGGCGGCAAAAGCTTTACCGGCGGATGCGGCAGTTCCCGACAATAACAGGACAGCGGCAAGAGTGCTGGATGTTAAAATTTTTAGTGATTTTCTCATAAAAGGCTCTCTCCTTTTTCTCTGTGAAATGAAGCTTAAGTAGTCGATAATGTATTTATCGTTAACTACGTTGTTAACGTGAATAATAATACTAAATTTATCCTGCGTCAATTCCTAAAAATGGAATGTCGCAAAATGTTCACAAATTGAAAATACAATAAAATATTTTTCTCATGGTTGACTGGCATGTTGCTTTTGTCTATGATAGTGGCAAACATACTCGAAAAATGCGAACAGTAGGAGCGTAAAGAATGGATACTCATGATCACTCTTTCTGCGAATGGAAGCAAAATATAAGTGATTTTTTGTCGTTAAGCTACGAACGCAAGGGGTATAGTCCGCTGGTTGGGAAAATATTTACCCAGCTTTTGTTCGCTACGGAACCGCTCAGTTTACAGGATTTGGTTGAAGAAACGGGTGTTACCAAAGCTGCGGTAAGCATTCAGATCCGCCATATGGAAAGACTCGGCATGTGCCGGAAGATGCCCTCAAGCAATGACCGAAGAGATTATTACTATATGTCGGAGACTTATATTTTGAAACACGCCCAGCGCATTATTTACGATCTGGAAATGTTCCAGACTTGGGCCGACAAAACGGTCAATGAAATATCTTCGGTTGCAACCTCCGATCCGGATCAACAGAACGAGCTTCTGCGCTTTAAACAACGATTCTCGCCAATTGCCGCTATGTACAACAAATTGCTCCCGGTTATCAAAGAAGTCGAGGAAGAGTTCAGGAAGAGAGCGGCGGATTCCCGCAAAAATATTGAAAACCATACTTGAAAGCCTGGTATCGTTCCGTTCGCGCGGTTGTATCAGGCTGCTTCGCATTTCCCTGGAAAATGTATGCAGGGCTCCCAACTTTCATTCGTTTATATTCAGTTAATAAAACGCTTATATACTCCATCTTGTAAATCACGCAAAAGGGAGTAGAGAGTATGAAAACAAAACAGGCGAATTCAACCGCTCGTACCGATTGGAGAGCGTTCTTTCGGCTTCTGATGCAGACGAATCCTCCGAAGCTTGTGCTCGGCATAGCATTAGGCTTAAGCGTCATTTCCACACTTGTGGGGCTTGTCATTCCGCTGTTTACCAAAAATGTGGTCGACAGCTTCTCCGTCAGTTCGCTCAGCCAGGGGCAGATTCTCGGGATGGCGGGAGCTTTTGTCGCGCAGGCTTTGGCCTCCGGGGTTTCGGTCTACTTGCTGGCTTATGCGGGGAACCGTGTTGTCGCGGGGATTCGGGACCGTCTGTGGAAAAAGCTGCTCGTCCTGCCGGTTCACTTTTACGACAGCCGCCAGACCGGGGACACGATCAGCCGGATGACGAACGATACGTCTGTTATTAAGGGCCTTATTACCGAACATATGACAGGTTTCGTCACAGGCATCATTTCGATTGTCGGCTCTATTGTCGTGCTGCTTTACATGGATTGGAAAATGACGCTGATCATGTTCAGCGTGTTCCCGATCGCGTTCGTTATCCTGTTTCCGCTCGGCAGACAAATGTACAAAGTGTCCAAAGACATGCAGGCCGAAACGGCAAGCTTCACATCCGTTTTGAATCGGGTGCTGTCGGAAATTCGTCTCGTGAAAGCGGCGAACGCCGAGCCGGGCGAGTACCGGGAAGGGGCTTCCGGCATCCGGAAGCTGTTCCAATACGGGCTGAAAGAGGGCAAAATTCAAGCGCTGATGGCGCCGCTCGTCTCTTTCGTCATGTTGATGCTGCTTGTCGTGCTCTTCGGGTACGGGGGAATGCGGGTATCCTCGGGAGCTATTTCCGCGGGGCAGTTAGTCGCTTTCATGCTGTATTTGTTCCAGATCGTGATGCCGATTACGCAGATTACGCAATTTTTCAATCAGGCGCAGAAGTCGCTGGGAGCTACGGACACGATTCTGCAAGTGTTAGACCACGAGGAAGAGGACCTGTATTCCGGAGATCCGGTGACGGACCCGGCACAGCCGATCCGGTTGGAGCATGTAACGTTCAACTACAAGAATGAGGAGCCTGTGCTCAAAAATGTAAGCTTTACGATGGAGTCGGGCAAGGTGACCGCCATCGTCGGTCCGAGCGGTAGCGGTAAAACGACGCTGTTCTCGCTTCTGGAGCGGTTCTACACCCCGCAGGCCGGAAACATCACGATCGGCGGTGACTCCATCGAGCGGTTCTCCCTGCATTCATGGAGGAGCCAGATCGGTTATGTGTCGCAGGAAAGCCCGCTGATTGCCGGTACGATCCGCGACAACATTTGCTACGGAATGGAACGGGAGGTCACGCTCGAAGAGCTCGAACGCGCATCCCGGATGGCGTACGCCGATGCGTTCATTGACGAGCTGCCGATGAAATACGAGACGGAAGTCGGGGAGCGCGGCATCAAGCTGTCCGGCGGGCAGCGCCAGCGGATCGCGATTGCCCGGGCGCTGCTGCGGAATCCGAAAATTTTGATGCTCGACGAAGCGACCTCAAGCCTGGACAGCAAATCCGAAGTCGTGGTGCAGCAGGCGCTGAACAACCTTATGCAGGGCCGGACGACGCTGGTCATCGCCCATCGTTTATCCACGGTCGTTGACGCCGATCGCATCATTTTTTTGGAGAAAGGCGTTATTACCGGCAGCGGTACCCATCAGCAGCTGCTTGAGTCGCATGAGCTGTACCGCGAGTTCGCCGAGCAGCAGCTCCAGCATCCGGCGAGTCCGCAGCTGCAAACGGAAGCCGAATTTCACTAAGCTAGGAAAAGGCATCTCTGCCCAGCGCCATTTTGGGGGAGATGCCTTTTTTGTGCAGCGCAGGAGGAAACCGTTCGATGTCGAATACTTATTTTTGAAAGTATGGGTGGAGGTGGAAATTTTATCGTGCAAGTACAAGCAAACAGGGAACTCTTGATAAGCTGTGTGGGCCTGTCGGCCGTGATGGCGCTGATGATCGGTTTGTACGGCTCAAGGAAGGAACCGCACATCGTTGCCGTTCTGACTGTATTCATTTGGCTGGCAGCCATCGGCATGCTGTATGTCATCTATCGGCGGTTGTCGATCAAGCTGGCTCACAAACAAAATACGATTGCCTGGATGATCGGCCAAATTCCCGGGGGCTTTCTGTCTGTCGACAGCCGCAATAGGGTGGATTTTGCGAGCGAAGGCGCCCTTGAGCTTATCCGGTCATTGACAAACCGGGATCAAACGGCGATCGGGATTGATGTCAGCGAACTGTTTGCGCAGGCGGGCATTCAGGAAGAAATCCGCGGTATTCTCGGGATGATCCGCAGCGGGGAGAACTGCAGCAAAAAGCGGATTACTGTACAGGAAAAGGCGCTATTGTTCAACGCCGCTCCCATTATCGACCCGCATACAAGGCAAATTGCCGGCGCCATGATGCACATGCAGGATGTATCGGCTGCCGCGGCTGCGGCCAATCAAGCCAAGGAGTTTAATGACAGCGTGCTCGGAGATGCCGTTCATCTTCAGACGCTGCTTGATCTTCTGCCGCTTATGGTACTCGCTGTGGACAAGGATGAGCGGATTACGATCGTGAACGAAGCGTTCCTGGGCTATTTTCCGTGCTGCAGCCGGGGCAGTTTGATCGGAACGTGCTTCCGGAGTTTTGTCGCGCGGCAGGGAGGCAATTTTGAAGAAATGGCTCTAATCCAAGCGCTGCAAGGATACCGGACGGTTGCGCAGGAAATTGAGCTGAACGGGAGAATCTTTTTGAGCTATGCTTACCCGGTGACGGAGAATGGGCATGTAATCGGCGCAGTGGGCGTCTTTCAGGAGATTACGGAGGTCGAAATGCTGAAGCATGAGCGAAGCCAAATGGAAAGGCTCAGTCTTGTCGGACAAATGGCGGCCAGCATCACTCATGAAATCCGTAACCCGATGGCGGTGATCAGAGGATTTATTCAACTGATCAAAGAGCGCACAAGTCCCGATCTTCAGGAATATTTCGCCATTATTCTTGAGGAATTGGACCGGACCAACGAGATCATCAACGACTTTTTATCGTTGGCCAAAAACCGGGTCGTACCGATGGAATCGGATAATATGAACAGAGTCATCAGATCTTTGTATCCGATGATTGTGGCGGACGCCAACTTGCGGGGGATCGAAGTCGATATGCGGCTGGACCATGATGTGCCGGATATGCTGCTGAACGAGAAGGAGATTAAACAGCTGATTCTCAATTTGGTGCGCAACGGTTTGGAAGCTATGGACGGCAAGGGTGTCATTAAGCTTGAAACGCATGTGGCGGACGAGCAGGTGGAAGTAGCCATTACGGATACCGGATCGGGTATTTCCGAAGAGAAGCTGCAGCGGATTTTCGAACCTTTTTACACATCCAAGGAAAATGGAACCGGCCTCGGCCTCCCGGTATGTCTGAGCATTGTCGAGCGTCACAAAGGAAAGATGAATGCGTTTTCCACCGAAGGCAAGGGCACTGCCTTTATCATGACATTTCCGCTGCACACTTGAGATTGGAAGGGGGGGGTATAAGGTTGGACGGGGAATAGCCTCTTTGCTAGAGAGGTTATTCTTTTATTTTATAAAATATTGAAAATATCCATGTTGACAGCGCATACATATCGATCTATATTATAGTTGAATCTCTATTATTTCATATTTTTATAAAATAAAAAGAAGGGGGTGGCTGAAGGCCAAAAGGCGAAGCCGATTTTGGAAGCGGTTTCGAAAAATCGCTCCACAACAGTCGAAAAGGAGGATTCAGTTGAAGAAATTTTGCATTCGCATGCTTTGCTTATTTATCGTTCTTGGGACAGTGCTGCCTAACCTCGCTTTTGCCGATGCCGTGCTGCCGGGAGCCGGTCCGGTTGCGGATTATCCCTTCGATCGGGATTTTACAACGGTTACGGGCACTACATACGTCATCACGGACAGCACTGTCAACCACTACGACGCGGCAGCTCATGGAGGCGTGACATGGGACGCAGCCGGGAAAATGGGCGGTGCCGCGGTATTAAACGGAACGGACGGATACATCGAGCTTCCCGGCAATGTGACCCGTTCGGCCGATTTTACGTTTGCGGCATGGGTCAAATGGGACGGAACCGGCGGCGGCTGGACCCGCATTTTTGACTTCGGGGGGCCTGGCGGCTTTATGTATCTGACTCCCAGAGGCGCAGGCGACAAGCTTTATTTCAGTATTTACCAGGGTACGGATCAGACCTTGACGGGCGCTGCATTTCCGGTGAACGAGTGGACTCATGTTGCGGTAACGTTGGAAGGCGATGTCGGCAAGCTGTATGTGAGCGGAGAATTGCAAGCGACCAACAATGCCATGACCTACAATCCGGATGCTTTGAACGCGGATGCGATCTGGTTGGGCAAGAGCCGTTTCGCTCCGGCGGATTCGAATTTCAGCGGCAGCATCGATGAGGTGCATATAGCGAACCGGGCCTGGAGCGAGAATGAAATTATAGGCGCATTGATCAGGAATGCTCCCGCGCCTGCGGCGAATAAGCTTCCCAAAATGGATCTGGGCATCGTACAAGACGAGAACAAGTGGACGAGCAACAATACCCATGACGCCGAGCTTATCAAAGTGAACGGCACTTATTACGCATTTTCGACAGACTTTCTGTTTACGGGAGCCGATAAAAAATATTACCCCGACGGCGTCGTGAAGCCGGGCATCCAAATTCGCAAATCGCCGGATCTCGTGCATTGGCAATTTGCGGGTCGCGTCTTTGACCGCGTATCGGACGAAGCGCGGCTCTGGTCCGGAAATACGGAATTTTGGGCGCCTGAAGTTGTGCAGATGAACGGCAAATTTTATTTGTATTATTCCGTTTCCGGTTTCGGTACGCGGAATTCTTATATCGGGCTGGCGACAAGCGAGACGATCGAAGGGCCGTGGCATGATGAAGGGGCGGTTTTCAAGACCAAAAGCGCTGATGACCAGCAAGTGAACGCCATTGATCCGAACATTGTATTCGATGCGGACGGCAGCCCCTGGATGGCGTTCGGCTCGTTTTTCGGCGGCATTTACATCGCCAAGATCGACCCGCAGACCGGCAAACTGGTCCAACCGGGCAATAGAGGCAAGCTGATTGCCAAGCGTCAGGGCGATACCGGAATCCCCGGTCCTGGCATCGAAGGCCCCAACATCATTTACAATCCGGATACGGGGTACTACTATTTGACGGTCAGTTATGAATCGCTGGGCGATACGTACAACGTTCGTGTGGCAAGATCCCGGTCCGTCGACGGCCCTTACGTCGATTATAACGGACATGACATGATCGATACGACAGGATCGAAGGAAACCGGCACGAAAATCATCAACTCCTACGCGTTCGAAGAGGACGCCGGGTGGGCCGGTACAGGCCACGATGCGTGGCTGAAGGACGGGAACAACTACTACATTGCGCATAATGCGCGTGTCGGCGAAGAGCCGCTCTGGTCCGAGCTGTATATACGCAAAGTTTTATGGACGGACGACGGCTGGCCTGCAGCATCCCCGGAGCGCTACGCGGGGGAACAGGAACAAGCCGTATATAAAGCGCAGATTGCAGGCGAATGGGAGCAAATCGTTCTCGACCGCAACGACGACGGCAAGCGCAAATCGTCCGTCATCACGCTGCTGGCCGGTGGCGCGATCGGCTCGCGCGACAGCCGCAATTTTTGGCAGCTAAGCGGCGGTAATACGCTTACGCTTCACTGGTACGCGCCGGATGCGGCCCCGGGCGGTTACTGGATCGACACGGTGAAAATCGCTCCGGCCTGGGATTGGGTCAAGTGGGCTCCGACCCTTGTATTCACAGGCCTGAACCAGTCCGGTACTGCGGTCTGGGGCAAAAAGCTCGGCGAGCTGTCGGATGAAGGCAGCGTGGCATCGGCCAAAGAAAACTTGTCCATCGGAGACGTGACAGCGGTGAAAGGCGACCTGGCACTGCCGGTTACAGGCGTCCGCAATACGAGCATCCGCTGGAATTCGAGCAATCCGGATGTCGTCGCGGCGAGCGGCAAAGTGAATCACCCGCCTTTTGGCTCCGGCAATGTCCAAGTGACGCTTACGGCCACGATTGTCAAAGGCGCGGCGAGCGCTGTCAAAACGTTTCAAGTCACAGTGCTGTCGGCGCCGCATGAAGTCATTGCCAAGTATTCATTTAACGATAGCGGGAATCTGCTGGCTGACAGTTCTGTGAACCATGAGAATCCGACGGCGTTCGGCGGCGTTACCTATGACGCTTATGGCAAAGCCGGCGGCGCGGTCAAGCTGAATGGGACGGACGGATACCTCAAGCTGCCGAACAGTGTCACCGATACCGCGGATTTTACGTTCATGGCTTGGGTCAAATGGGGCGGAGGCGGCGCGTGGCAGCGGATTTTTGATTTTGGCGGCACAGGCGGTTTCATGTTTCTGACTCCTTCCAAAGGCGGGGAAGAGAAGCTGTACTACACGATTTACAAAGGCAAGGATCAGACTTTGATGGGGGGCTCCGCGCTTCCCAAAGATACATGGACGCATGTCGCCGTTACGATTGAGGATCACACCGGTACGTTGTATGTAGACGGACAGGCGGTTGCCGTGAATCCGAATATGACGATCAATCCGCAGGAACTGCTCGCGGATTCCAACTTTATAGGGAAGAGCCGGTTCCCCGATCCGACTTTTAACGGTTCTCTGGACGATGTGGAAATTTTAAGAAAAGCGCTGACCGCGCAGGAAATTCAGGAGCGGATGAATCATCCGGTACAGCCCGCGATGGATAACGGAAGCGGCAGTGGCAGCAGCAGTGGTACGGGCGGTACTTCCGGCGGTGGGGCAGACGGCAGTTCAAGCGGCATCGCGGAAGAACAGGCCGTAGTGAGCGAAGCCTCGTTTATCAAAGGCGCAGATGGCGCGGTTTCCGTAAGCATCGCTAAAGTGGCCAAGCAGGTGTCGATTCCGGTGAACGTCCTGCGCAGCTTGTCGGGGTCGTCTTTGGAACTGAAAAAAGACGGCGTTTCCGTCCGGCTGCCGAAAACGTTGATGGACAAGTGGCTCAGTCAGATAGCCGATGCCGACAAGCCGAAGACGAACATCCTCGTCGGCATGGAGCAAGTCACCGGAGCCTCGGCGGAGCTGTTGAAAAAGCCGGCGGGCACTGAAGTGCGGCCAGCCGGCGCCATCGTCGAACTCCGTCTGCAAATCGCCATCGGCGATAGTCGGCCTGTGACGATCAGCCGGTTTGCCGAAGGAGTTGTGCTGAAGCTGAAAGCCGGCGTCAGCGGAAGCGGCGGGCGGCATTTGCAAAACGTCTATGCTATCGCTGACGACGGAGCTTTGGAGTACGTGCCGGGTCAGTACGCTGACGGTTATTTTACCGCCGCGGTCTGGAATGCCGGCCGATATGCCGTGTTGGAATACGGCAAATCGTTCTCCGACGTCCCGGATAGCCACTGGGCTTCGCTAACGATCAAAAGGATGGTGGCGAAGCAAATTGCCGAAGGCGTCACTGGGACGGTCTTTGAGCCCGAAAGAGACGTAACCCGCGGGCAGTTCGCTGCTTTCCTGGCCCGTACGCTTGGATGGACGGCTCCAAAAGACGCTAATTTCGCAGATGTCGAAGCAGGAAGCGGGTATGCCGGTTCTATAGCGGCGCTGACCGAGGCCGGCATCATTAGCGGCCGGTCGGATACCCGGTTCGCGCCGACGGAGCCGGTCACGCGCGAGGAAGCGGCGGCAATGACAGTCCGCGCATACGAAAAGTCGAAGGGGGCCGCTACTCCACGTCCCGCGGCTGCGGACTTGAGCAACGCCGCCGAAGCAAGCGCATGGGCCGAGGCATATGTCGCAGCCGCCGTGCAGGAAGGCCTTCTGCAAGGCCGGGAAAACCACAGGCTTGCGCCTCGGGAAAACATCACCCGCGCCGAAAGCATGCAATTGCTGTTGAACCTGCTGTCCAAGCAATAACGCCATGTGTGTGTGGATCGCTCTCTGTGCGAACAGCTGCTTTTGGGCTGTTCGCCGGGGGGCGATTTTTTCGCCACTCCAAAGGCGGATGGCGCAGCCGTTTGCGAAGCGGGCGGCAAGCCCGCCAAAGAAGCGCAGGCGTTGTCCGAACATGTAACGCAGCATCGCAGGCCTGGGTTTCGCGCGTGCTGAAAAAAGCCTGCGAAAGTGCAGGCTTTTTCTACGAAAGTGGCTCGTTTTGGCGAAAAACCTGCGATTGTGCAGGAATTTTCGGATAAAATGAGCCAGAGCCCATGTGTTCGCTGAAATTACTGCACATTTGCAGGAATTTCCTGCTGCCGGCGCATCGACGAGTAAAAGCCTGCACTTTTGCAGGCTTTCTTCACACAGCCAAGTATATGTGCCCGCCTAACGGTCTGGGTGCGCCCCACGGGGCGTTTATCGCCCAGATGATATTTCGACGGAGATGGGATAATCGTCACCGAGTCGGAGCCGGTGATTATCAGCGAAGCGATTCTCGGCGCATGTTCCGGCTTCAGGCGACGCCGGTAGGCTGAGCAGCGGGGCTTTAGCCCGCCGCCGAATATGAACAAGCATCAAGGAGCCACGCAGGTGGCGCTTGATGCTTCTTGTATCAACCACCAGTTAGACTAGGGGAATTCGGGAAAGCTTGTTTTTGGGGCAGCTAAGAGCTGAAGTGAGAGCGAGAGAATGACTTGGCACTTGGCAGCACAACGAAAAAGCCTGCAAAAGTGCAGGCTTTTTCCACGAAAGTAGCTCATTTTGGCGAAAAGCCTGCGATTGTGCAGGAATTTTCGGATAAAGTGGGCTAGAGCCCATGCGTTCGCTGAAATTACTGCACATTTGCAGGAATTTTCTGTTACCGACGCATCAACCAGTAAAAGCCTGCACTTTTGCAGGCTTTCTTCGCGCTTTGCTGTGCCTGCCCAACGGCCTGACAGCGCCCGGGCCGGCTGTGCTCTATCCACCGGTGTCCTGTATGAGGGTTTGAATTTTTTGCAGCCGGATGTACTCCGACTTTTCCAGCCGCGGGCGGAAGTATGCATATAAATAAGCCGCATCGGCAAAAGTAAGCCCCGGATAGCAGACGACCTCCTGCACCGCTTGGGGGTTGTCGAGAATGACCTGCCACTCGCCCGACCGGCCCGAGTGCGGGATCGTTTGCAGCACGTGCTTCTTGTAAGCGGCAATGCTGTGAAGCTCCTGCCAGATCCGCTCCCAGGAAGGGCTGAACCGGACCGGTTCGGGAAACATGCGCTCGGCCTTCGCAAGCAGCCCCTCGATGCGGCCCATGTCCTCGTCCGAGGCGGATTTTAATTGCTCCGTAAAGCGGTCCAGCAGCAGGCGAAAGCAGGAAAAGCCCCGCTCTGTCACACTGTCACGAAACGCCGTGATTTCTTCCGTCGAGGCTGTTTTTTCAAATTCCTCAAATAGGGTCGTTAGCATCGATTCATTTAACCACCTTGATCTGTAAATTGAAGGCAAATGAAAATTCTCATCCAAAATGTAACACAATTTACAATTGAAAAAAAGCGGTTTCACCCGATCCATGCCCCTGCGCGGTTTATATTCAGTTTATAAAAACGGTTTATGCTGATTTCGTCGGGATTTCTCCAAATTTTCTCCGGGTTTCCTCCGGAATTCGTCCGGACGGGTATTCTGAGGTATGCTGGTAGAGACACTACCGAATTATAGAGAAATGAGGCTGGCTGACATGGCCCATATTATGATCGTTGACGACGATCCTTTTATCCGCGAACTGGTTCGCGTGTTTATGCAAAAAGAGGGCTTCGACGTCGTCGAAGCTTCCGACGGCAGAGAGGCGCTGGCCCTTTTGGAGACCGTGCAGGTCGATATGGTCATATTGGACATCATGATGCCCAATATGGACGGCTGGGAGCTGTGCAAAGAGCTGAGGAATCATTACGATTTCCCTCTTCTGATGCTCACCGCCAAAGGCGAAACTTCGCAGAAGGTCAAAGGCTTCGAGCTGGGCACCGACGATTATCTCGTCAAGCCGTTCGAGCCGATGGAGCTCGCCATGCGGGTGAAGGCGCTGCTCAAACGATACAAAATCGCGGCTTCGCAGACCGTCCAGGCCGGCAACCTGACGATCAACCGCAAAACGTTCGAAGTGACGGCCGATTCCGAGAGCGTGACGCTTCCGCTGAAGGAATTCGAGCTGCTCTACAAGCTGGCGAGCTATCCCGGCAAAACCTTTTCGCGCGACCAACTGATCGAGCAGATCTGGGGCTTCGATTACGAGGGCAACGAGCGGACGGTCGACGTCCACATCAACCGGCTGCGCGAAAGGTTTCCCGAGGAGCGGTACGCCTTCCGGATCAGCACGATCCGCGGGCTCGGCTACCGCATGGAGGTGCTTCGTCCGTGAAAAAAAGAAGCAAGGCGGAGCGGATGCAGCGCCTTCGCGGCTTCCTTTTTCCCACAGCCATTTTTGCCGTCATAGTGATCTACTGGACAGGGCTTTATTTTGGAACAGCCTGGTTGTACGGTTACCTGGGGACGCAGCCTCGGGAACTGTTCCGGCAATTGATCAACTCTATCGGGGGCATGGTGCTCTGGGGCTTCACGATGTTGCTGATAAGCAGGTACTTCCATTCACAGCAAATGCAGTTTTTCCAGGCTATGATCGGGGCGATCCGCCGAATATCTAAAGGCGATTTTAACGTATCCATTGAGCAGGACCCAAACGACGGGCGATTCGTCGAGTTTGTCGAGCTGGTGGACAGCATCAATGACATGGCGGTCGAGCTCGGCCAAATGGAGCAGATGCGGCAGGAGTTCATCTCGAACGTTTCCCATGAAATCCAGTCGCCGCTAACGTCGATCAGCGGATTCTCCCGCGCTCTGCAAAGCGGCGACACGACACCGGAAGAGCGCCGGCATTATCTGGAGATCATCGAGGCGGAGAGCAGGCGTCTGTCCAAGCTGAGCGACAACCTGATGAAGCTGACTTCCCTGGAATCGCAGCATCACCCTTTCGAACCGAAAAGCTTCCGGCTCGACAAGCAGCTGCGGAGCGTCATATTAGCCTGCGAACCGCAGTGGCAGGAGAAAGAGATCGAGCTGGATATCGAACTGGCAACGGGTCATATAACGGCCGATGAGGAGCTGCTGAGCCAGGCGTGGAGCAACCTCGTTTATAATGCGATCAAATTTACTCCCGTTGGCGGAACGATCGGAATCCGGCTCGAATACCGGGACGACCGGGCACTAGTCCGGATCAGCGATACAGGCATCGGCATCGCCGAGGAGGACCAAGCGCACATTTTCGAGCGTTTTTACAAGGCCGATAAATCGCGGAATCGCGTTGCAGGAGGGAGCGGGCTGGGACTCTCCATCGTCAAAAAAATTATAGACATGCATCACGGAAGCATCGCCGTTGCAAGCAAGCTGGGCGAAGGCGCCGAATTCACGATTACGCTGCCCTTGACGAAATAACGATACGCACGGCAAATAGGGATCCCGCTTATCCATGATAACCGGAATCCCTATATTTCACTTATCGTATTCAATTGTAAAAAGACACGCTCCTATCAACCGACTCGCATTGCACATTCCAAACATTCAACTGCTGGTTCACGACCTTTACCGCTTTTCCACATCCCTGAGATCCCGCATGCCCCATGAATCAAGAAAAGTAAGAGAAAGCCTCGCACCTCTTTCCTTCATGGATTTTTAAAAGGGAGGGCATGCTTCGCTAACCGGCTTCATTGGACTATCCCCTTTCATTGAATCTACTATCATATTAGCCTATTATTAAAATATTGTAAATATTCAGATAACTAATTGATCGTTTGGAACTAGACAAAAGCGACCAAATTACCAACATTGCTGCCCGCGGTTAGTAGAATCGTCGGATTACCTGCTCGCCTTAAGAAATTTGTACCTATGGGGAGACACGCCCTCGACTTTTTTGAAAATACGGCTGAAATAGCTCGCATCGGCATAACCTACGAGCGCGGCCACCTCCCTCATGGAGCAGTTGGAAAAGGCCATCAGCTCCTTGGCGCGGTTGATTCGAACCCGGATTAAATAGTCGATCGGGCTGTAGCCGGTCTGGGTTTTGAACAGCTGGGACAAATAACCGGTGCTGTAGCCCACATATGCGGCAAGCGAATCGGCGGTCAGAGGTTCCATGAACCGGTCGTTCATGTATTGTATCGCACGCGTGACGGCGTCTTCGGTTTTCGCAGCGCGCAGCTGCTCCTGAAGCTGGCGGAACATGTGATAAATAAGCTCGTAAAACAGCTTCTTGGTATGTAGCTTTTCCGGTATGCCGGGGGATACCCAGGCCTGCAGCATTTGCTCGAACGTCCCGCGCAGGATCGCTTCCGAGCTGAGCATCAAATCATAATGCATCTCGGAAGGGGAATCCGCGGGATGCTGCCAGGCGAACTCGCTTTGCGCCGCTTCCGGCAGTTCGGCATGGTACATGACGAAGAAGTATTCCAAAGGCGCTTCCTCGACCGCAACATGGAGAATCATATCCTTGCCGACATGAATAATTTTGTGAGGCACCGCCGTGTAAGGAGCGCCATTGCAGATGAATGTGCCGGCGCCCTTGGTAACCATGACAAACCCGGCCGCGGGGGTCCGGTAATTGCGCACGGCTTCGCCCTCTTGCATGCTTCCGTAGAACACACCGGCGACGGAGATAGAGGCATGGCTCGAATACTCCAGATGCCTGTGCACTTTGCGGAGATTGGAGCCGGGGCAATCCGCAGGCAAATTTGAACTTGCAGCAAAGCTATGTTTCACGCTGTCGCACACCTCGCATGGGAAAAAATATCGCTTTTAAGCTGAATTTTATTGATAATGATTATCATTATCGCAAAATAACAGGCGCCGGTCAACATGAAACTCTTCAAACTACTGGGCTGCCTGCAGCATAGAAGCTGCGAGACCGAGAAAGCAGTGAGAAAAGTAGTTGACAAAGCAGTCCGCAGACTCTATCATTGAATAAAAAATGAAACTGATAATCATTATCACCATTTGAGGTGTTGACTTCATTTCGTCCCCGTTGACATCCTTGCATACTTGTTTTTTGGAGGCTATGGCTAGTTATGCTGGCAGGACAAAAGGAAGAGTTATCCCTAAGTACACGCCCGTACGTCGCTACTTTGATTTTAATCGGAGGAACGGCGGCTTTGTTGTTAGGATTGGCGCTTTCCATTTCCGTAGGTGCGGCGGATATTTCGCTGTCGACGGTGTGGACTGCCGTGTTTCGTTTCAACCCGGATTTGACCTCGCACCAGATTATTCAGGAGCTTCGCCTGCCCCGCGCGCTTGCCGGCGCTATGGTCGGCGCCTGCTTTTCGGTAGCGGGGGCGCTCATGCAGGGAATGACCCGCAACCCGCTGGCCGATCCCGGTCTGCTCGGCATCAATGCCGGTGCGGGATTCGTGCTGGCGGCGTGCTTTGCATTTTTCCCCGGCATGCCGTTCCATTATTTAATCTTGTTCTCGTTTCTGGGGGCTGCGGTTGGTACGGCGCTCGTATACGGCATTGGCTCTATGGCCAAGGGAGGTCTTACTCCCGTAAGGCTGGTACTGGCCGGGGCGGCCGTCAGCGCGCTGCTGGTAGCGCTTAGCGAAGGAATCGCCCTGTACTTCCGCATCGGGCAGGATATTGCGTTCTGGTACGCCGGAGGCGTCGCCGGGACCAAATGGCTGCAGATCAAAATCATGTTCCCCTGGATCTTGGGCGGACTGATCGGCGCCATGGCGATCTCCCGTTCCATTACTTTGCTCAGCCTGGGTGAAGAAGTTGCGGCCGGACTCGGGCAGCGCATCGGCCTTGTGAAGCTGGCCGGCGCGATTCTCGTGCTGGTTCTTGCCGGCGCGGCGGTATCCGCAGTCGGTGTGATCGGCTTTGCCGGACTGATCATCCCGCATGTCGCCCGGTATTTGGTCGGAGTGGATTACAAATGGGTCATCCCATGTTCGGCCATTTTGGGCAGCTTGCTGATGGTCATAGCCGATATCTGCGCCAGAATGATCAATCCGCCGTATGAAGTGCCCATCGGAGCGATTATCGCGCTGATCGGGGTTCCGTTCTTCCTCTATCTGGCACGCAAAAACAGAAGGGAGATGTAGCGGAATGCACACGCAGGTGGAAAGCTTGAACCGGAGAAAAGCGCTTCGCGCTGTTGGCGTAACGGTCTTGCTGGGAATATTTATTATACTTGCCTTTATCATAAGCATGAATATTGGTTACACACGGCTTTCGCCGATCGAGGTGTTCACAACCTTATTTGGTGCCGGGACGCAAAAGCAGGCGCTGATCCTGTTCGAATTCAGACTCCCCCGCATCATCATATCGGTGCTGGTGGGCGGCGGTTTGGCCATCTCGGGAGCTGTTCTGCAAGGCATATCGCGCAACGCGCTGGCCGACCCCGGGATACTTGGAATCAATGCAGGGGCAGGGCTCGCTGTCGTGCTGTTCGTATCCTTTTACAAAGTGAATGCGGCTGCTCCCGTGTTCATTATGCCTTTTCTGGCTCTGGTCGGCGCAGGGCTGGCCGCAGCGGTCATTTACTTGCTGGCTTACAAGAAAAAAGAGGGTCTTTCGCCCACGAGGCTCGTTTTGGTCGGAATAGCCGTCGCTGCGGCCATTCACGCAGGGATGATTGTATTGACCATTCGGATGGACCCGAATGATTTTCAGTTCGTATCGGTCTGGCTGGCGGGCAGCATTTGGGGAACCAACTGGAAATTCGTTCTGGCGCTGCTGCCGTGGATGCTTGTACTTGTACCCTTTGTGCTCTACAAAGCAAGAGCGCTGAACGCGCTGAATCTCGGTGACCCCGTTGCTATCGGCATCGGCACTTCCGTTGAAAGAGAAAGACTTGTTTTGCTCGGCGCAGCCGTCGCCTTAGCGGGATCTTGCGTTGCCGTCGGCGGAGGCATCTCCTTCGTCGGACTGATTGGACCGCATCTGGCGCGGAAATTGGTCGGGGCGAAACATCAATACCTGCTTCCGGCAGCCGGACTTGCAGGCGGGCTGCTGCTCATTGTCGCGGATACAGTTGGCAGATGGATTTTGCAGCCTTCGGAAATCCCGACCGGTATCGTTGTTGCCGTCATCGGAGCACCCTACTTCTTATACTTATTGGCAAAAGCTAAAGCATAAAAAACCGGAAGTGAAGGAGAGTTTATATGGACCGTTTAATGACCAAACAACTGGATATCGCGTACGAGGACCGCTTAATTGTCAAAGATTTGAACGTATCGATTCCGTCAGGCAAAATCACAGCGCTGGTAGGCGCGAACGGATCGGGAAAATCAACCATCTTGAAGACGATGGCGCGGATTATGAAGCCGAAGGGCGGGGGCGTATATTTGGACGGCCAGTCCATCCACCGGCAATCTACGAAGGAAGTGGCCAAACAGCTCGCCATTTTGCCGCAAAATCCGATAGCCCCGGAAGGCTTGACCGTGTCGGAACTGGTCGGCTATGGCCGCTTTCCGCATCAAAAAGGGTTCGGTTCGTTAACGAAAGAAGATAAAGACATTATCCAATGGGCGATTCAAGTAACGGGAATGACCCCGTTCTACGACCGTCCTGTCGACCAATTGTCAGGCGGCCAAAGACAGCGCGCGTGGATCGCGATGGCGCTTGCGCAGCAGACGGACATTTTGTTCCTCGACGAGCCGACGACGTTCCTGGATATGGCGCATCAACTGGAAGTATTGAAGCTGTTGGAGAAGCTGAATGAGGAAGAAGGCCGCACCGTCATCATGGTCGTGCATGACCTCAACCACGCGACACGTTACGCTCAACACATGGTCGCAATTAAAAGCGGAACCGTAGTCAGCGAAGGAACGCCTGTAGAAGTAATGACCAAAGAGGTGCTGCGCGAAGTGTTCGGCATCGAGGCCGATCTGGTCGCCGACCCGCGTACCGGCGTGCCCCTTTGTCTGCCCTACGAGCTTGCCGCAGAGCCTTACAGCAATGCCGCCGATAAGCGTACCGACAAAGCGGCGGATAAACAGCAGGCGCGAGCCCGGCAGCAAGCCGAGGTGCGCGACGAAACGCTGCAGCCTGTATAGGGGCGGCATAAAAAAGCACCCGTCTGTCGCTATCTGAGCGGCAGCGGGTGCTTTTTTGCGTTTCAATCGGGAGCGGGTCCTTCCGGACGCCGGGGATTTGCCGGTGGCAGGAAACTGCAAACGCGCGTTTAAGTCGCGCCTGCCAGCAGTCAGGCAATGAAGCAGACTAACCTCAGGCTAAATGTGCCTGACAAAGTTTTTAAACCTTGTGCCCTGATGCGTCAAGGTCCCCCGATCTCCTTCCACGATAAGGCCGTAAACTTTGGCGCTTACATGCAGTTCCAGACGGCTGCGGTCCTCGAATTCAAACGTAACGTAATAATTCGTACTCGCGCTTGAGTCGCCGGAACCGCCCCACACTTGGGTTCTTTTGCTTACTGCGGTACAGCTGCGATTTTCGATGGGGGACGCGTTGTTGGATGCCCATGTTGCGAGTCCTTTGACGATTGTGAAGATCATGATGGCCGCCACCATTCCGCCAAAAACGAGCATGCCTGTCGGCGGGCCCCCCATAAGACCAATCTGCATACTCCGTACCTCCCTACATGCCAAAACGCCGCATGCTACAAAAATTTTTTTACAAAACGGTAACCCGTCTCTTCAAATCCCAACTGTTTGTAAAAATTGTGGGCTTCCTCGGCCCTTTGAAAACCGGAAACGAGCCACAAGCCCACGCAGTTATGCTCGACGGCGAGCTGCTCCGCGTAATCCATCAAAATCCGGCCGAAACCTCTGTTCCTCGCCTCCTCGTTCACGACAATCACCGAAACCTCGCCGTATCTGGAGACATCCTCGATATTCTCGCGAATTCGAAAGCCGAGAGTCCCCCGAATCCGGCCGTCCTCCAAACAAACATACAAGGAGTCGAACGGGCTGGTCCGAATAAAGTGGAGCCGGTTTTCAATGTGGAGCGGGGAGATGACCTTGCCGGTCAACTGAGACATCAGCATGCTTAATTCCTGGGAATCTTCCGAAGCGGCATTGCGAATAACATAATCCATTAGTGTCCTTCTTTCTTCTCTGAAATGGCGATGTGCCTATACTAAGGTTACCATAAAATGGAACATTAGTTCTACATTTCATATTGAAAAAAAGAAAATTCCGCCCCGAAAGACGGAACGAAGCCGCCCAGCCCCCACACGCCGGAGCCCGGTCGAACAAACTATCTGGAAATGCGGAGAAAACCTGCAAAAGAAACCTGCAAAAGCCCCCATGACGCCATGGACGTCACCCCACAGAATGAAAATAATCAGGTCTACGGCGTTCTATTTTCGTATAAAGTGCAGTTTTTGCTCAATGGATATGCCTGCAACAAAGTATGCCTGCAATTGTTAAAAAGTTACGGGTTGGGGGAACCAGAGGGGAGTTAATTTGGGGTGCGGCCGATCTTTCCCTATGCGCCTCTCCAGCGCAGGTTATGGCGTTGTACAGTGAGGGGGATGAGGCGGTTTAACTTGGAGAGAAAGCCTGCGAATGTGCAGGTTTTCTCTGTGAAAAAGGCCCATTTTGGCGAAAAACCTGCAAAAGTGCAGGAATTTTCACGGAAAGTGGATCTGAGTCCATGTGTTCGGTGAAAAGCCTGCACAATTGCAGGAATTCTTCGCAGCCAGCGATCAAGGACGCAAAATTCATGTATTTTTGCAGGTTTTTTCGCGTAGCCAGGGAGATTGTGGCTATCGCTTATGACGCAGGGGGGTTCAACAGCCTGCAATTGTCAGGCTTTTCGCCAAAATGAACTATTTTCACGAAAAAAACTTTCCAGGCTGTTGAGAAACCCCCTTTTTTCCTGGATGCTCAAAAAAAGCACCAAAGGTATAAGCCAAACACTCCTCTCAGATCGTTTTAAATCAATTTTTTCTCTTCGAGATGAGTGGCCCCCACATAAAAATTGATCTGAGAGGAAACCCGTTAGACTTTCTCGACAGCCTGACTTTCGCAGGTTTTCCCCTACTAAGCTGCTTTGTGCCCCTCTGCTTCAGCAATCCGCAATCCCTACAGGTGAGGCGGTAGGGAGGAAAAGCGGCGGTTCCTCTACCCCGTCGCTCTGTCAGCAATCCGACTCCGCCTCCAAGGGCGGAACGCTACCACCTGAGCGGATCAGGCTTGGGCGTGGATTGTGTTCAGCGTCGTGCGGTCGCTTTTTTGCACGAGCTTGATGAGCAGCTCCTTGGCGGCGGCATAATCGTCGACGTGCAAAATGGAGCCGGCCGTATGAATATAGCGCGCGCAGACGCCAATCACGGCAGAGGGGATGCCTCGGCCCTGCAGATGCACTTGTCCGGCGTCCGTGCCGCCGGCTGAGATATAGTACTGATACGGGATTTTGTGAGTCTCCGCCGTATCGAGAATGAACTCGACCATCCCCCGGTGGGTGAGCATGGTGGGGTCATAGACGCGCAGCAGCGCGCCGCGGCCGAGCTGGCCGAAGGCCTGCCGGTCGCCGGACGAATCGCCGGCGGCGCTCACATCCAGCGCGTAGAACAAGTCGGGCTGGATGAGGTTCGCGGCGGTCCGCGCGCCGCGGGCGCCAAGCTCCTCCTGTACGGTCGCGCCGGCGTACAGGACGTTCGGGAGCTTCGCATCCGCTGCGCGAAGCTCCTTGAGCAGCTCAATCGCCAGGCCGACGCCGTAGCGATTGTCCCAGGCTTTAGCCAATATCCGCTTCGGATTGGCTAAAGGGGTGAACGGGCAGACCGGCACGACCTGCTGCCCGATAGCTACGCCGATGGCCTCGGCATCGGCGCGGTTTTCGGCGCCGATGTCAATGTACATCGACTTGATGTCTACGGGCTTGGCGCGCGCGGCCTCGTCCAGCAAGTGCACGGGCGTCGAGCCGATCACGCCGAGGATCGGCCCCCGCCCGGTCATAATCTGCACGCGCTGGGCGGGCAGCACTTGACTGAACCAGCCGCCGAGCGGCTGGAACTTCACCGTGCCATGCTCGGTGATGCCGTTCACGAGAAAGCCGACCTCGTCAAGATGGCCGGCAACCATGATGCGCGGGCCGTTTTCGTCGCCGCGCATCACGCCGAAAATGCTGCCCAGCCCGTCAAGCACGATTTCATTCGTGTAAGCTTCCAGCTGACTTCGTACATATTTGCGAATCTCGCGCTCGAAACCGGGCGCGGCCGGCATTTCGGTCAAAGTTCGGAATAATGCCAGTGTATCTGCATTCATGGTGGAATCCCTCTTTTCAAAAATATATGGACAAAAACGTTCAAGCACGAGCTTCATTTTATCATACGGAATCGCTGAATGCTTGTATGTGGGGGAGATCGGGGAGAACGATGTAAGAGAGCGGGGAGCCGTATTTCCGGCGAATCGGGGGTAAGGGTGGTAAGTGCGCGGGGCACGGAAGAGGAGGACAAAGCCCCTCTTGACTAAACTAATATAATTAGTTATTATACTAATATAATTAGTTTTTGGGAGGCGTTTATTTTATGGAAATAACGAAAAACGGTTTTTTGTATCAGTTGGCCTTTCTGCCGAGGATTTTTCCGGTCAATTGCTATTTGGTCGAGGAAGAGAAGGAGCTGACGCTGGTCGATGCGGCGCTGCCTTACAGCGTCAAGGGGATTTTGCAGGCCGCCGAACGTATCGGGAAGCCGATTACGAACATCGTGCTCACCCATGCCCATGGAGATCACGTCGGGGCTCTGGATGCCTTGAAGCGGGCGCTGCCGCAGGCCAAGGTCTCGATCTCCCGCCGCGACGCGAAGCTGCTGGCAGGCAGCACCGATCTGGAGGAAGGCGAACCGGATCAGCCGATCAAAGGCGACGTGCCGAAATCGGTCCAAACGAAGCCTGACGCGCTTTTGGAGGAAGGCGACCGGATCGGCTCGCTCCAGGCGGTCTCCGCTCCGGGCCATACGCCGGGTTTGATGGCCTTTTTGGATTTGCGCAGCCGCGCTTTGATCGCGGGGGACGCTTTCCAACTGCGCGGTGGCATGGCCGTGTCCGGTGTGTTGAAGCCATGGTTTCCGTTTCCGGCGATGGCGACCTGGAGCAAGCAGACTTCGTTGGCAAGCGCGAGAAAGCTTGCGGAGCTGAAGCCCGCTTTGCTCGCCGTCGGGCACGGACGCATGCTTGCGAACCCGCATGCTGCGATGGAGCAGGCTTTGGAAGCTGCGGCAAAAAGATTTATACTGTAAAGAAATGGATGAAGAGATGGGGAATATGGAATGGCTTATCGACAAGGATTGGATACGGACGCCGTTTTACAGGCTGCAATTGAAATTGCGGACCGCGAAGGGATCGAGCAGGTGACATTGGCTGCGCTGGCCGGCAAGCTGAATGTGAAGACGCCTTCTTTATACAACCATATCAAAGGCCTGCCCGGCTTGAAAAAGCAGTTGTCCCTGCTGGGCCTGATCCGCATCAAAGAGGCGCTGATCGAGTCGATCCTCGGCAAGTCCGGGGATGATGCGCTGCTGGCCGCAGGCTTCGCTTATGTCAATTTTGCGAGGAAGCAGCCGGGGCTGTACGACGCGATTACCGCGTCGCAGGATTTGATGGACCCTGAACTCAGCGAAGCGGGCGGCCAAGTTGTCGGGATTATTCTCCGCATACTGGAGGATTACAATTTCGGCAAGGAAAAAGCGCTGCACGTTGTACGGGGCTTCCGCAGTATGGTCCACGGGTTCGCTTCGCTGGAACTCAGAAACGGCTTCCAGATGGACATTGACCGCGATATGAGCTTAAATCTGCTGCTGACTACGTACCTGTGCGGCTTGCGCGCCGCACTTTGAGCTGCAAGCCGCGCAGATAAAGGGCGGGGTCTCTTCATGCTCCGAATCTGCAGATTCGCGGCTCCGGTCGGCCTTTTTTTTGTTGCATATACTATCGAAAAGAGACCGTCCCCACAAGCGAAAAATCTGCTTCGGGACGGCCTCTCCGTCTTTATCTATGTTCAACCGGAATCCAGTCGCGGACCCCGTTATCTTCTATAATTCCAAGCGTAACGTCGGTAATGTCCGGGTCTTGCAGCAATCTGTCACGAATTTTGAACTTGATGTCGTCCGCATCGGCGAGCGATAAGCCCCGGCTTAGCTCAATCAAACCGTCAACATGGTAATAGCGGCCTTCCTGAAGCACGCGCATTTGGTAAATGTCCATCACATTTGTTTCGGAAAGGATGATTTTGGCGACTTTGTCCTCGATATCGGGAGGGGCGGCCACGCCGATCAGACCTACCATATTGTCATAACCGACTCTGAATGCGACAGCGACCATCAAAAGACCGATCATAATCGTGACAACGCCGTCCAAAACGGCAAAGTCCACCAAAGCGGTAACGGCGACTCCGACCAGAGCCAGGAGCGCGCCTGATGTGGCGACCAGATCCTCATAAAAAACGAGGCGTGTCGGCGGGGCGGCACGTTTGACATTGCGGAATGCGGCCATGACGACGGCGAAACCTTTGGCGTCGACACGGGATTCGCGAACGACTTCCTTCATGGCTTTGATCAATACGTACCCATCGACCGCGATGGAGAGCAGAAGCACGAGAAGATTCAGTATAAAACCGGAAGTTTGCACAGGGTGCAGAATTAAGTGATAGCCTTCTTTGATCGTCTCGTAAGCCATAACCGTTACAACGATAACGGCGATCATACAAAAAATGTTAATGACTCGGCCAAATCCGGCCGGGAAACGGCGCGTGGGCTTTTTTTCCGAAAGCACGCTGCCCACAAATACGAAAGCCTGATTCACCGCGTCCGCCACGGAGTGCATGGTCGATGCGAACATTGCACCGTTACCGGTTACTGCGGCGGCGACTCCTTTGGCGATTGCGATTAACGTGTTGCCTATTGCTGCTGTTGCTGAAGACATGTTGCCTTTCTTGAGTAAACTCCAAAACTCGCTTCGTTCCGGGTCAGGGTCCATTGTTGAATAATTCCTCCTAAAAAGGTTTATAATAAATGCCCGTATTTTCTTACGTGCCGGGGAGTTAAAAGTTCCAGGTTTTTTGGACTAATTATCCAGAGGGCACAGATTGACACACGGAAGCAACGCCGTTAAAATAAAAAACAAGTTCATACAAGTGACGGAGAACAGGAGACTCACATCGGTTGCTCATCTTAAAACGGTGCGGCAGTGTATGTGAGTTTTTATGTTTTCGAAAAAACGGAGCCGAGTATGAAGCAAAAGAGCCGCACGGAAAGAATGAATTTGTAAGCGTATTCATATTGTTTTAAAATAAGAATGTGAATAACGTTCTGCATATGATAACGTTGATCTTGAGAAATAGCATGTTAAACTAACCGGAACGGAGCGCGTTCGATGTCGTTTCAACAGCAAACGATTTTGCCGGCTGTACGCAGGATGAAAGACCTGGAGAAGCTGCTGAAATCCCCGTATTCCTACCTGGTTTTGCTCGATAATCATATCGGACAGCTCAAGAGCGTCGTAGACTTGGCCAAAGCGCACGGCAAGCAGTTGCTGCTTCATGCCGATTTGATCGAAGGGTTGAAAAACGACGAGTATGCGGCTGAATTTTTATGCCAAAATATTCGCCCGGCCGGGCTGATCTCGACGCGGGCCAGCGTAATTGCGAAAACGAAGCAGAACGGCCTGCTGGCCATTCAACGGCTATTTTTGCTCGACAGCAGCGCTCTTGAAAAGAGCTACGCGCTTCTGGAGCGGACGCAGCCGGACTTTATCGAGGTTCTGCCGGGCGTGATACCGCACGTGATCGCAGAGGTGAAGGAGCGCACGGGCATTCCGATTTTTGCCGGCGGGCTGATCCGCTCGGTTCGCGATGTCGAGCAGGCGATTGAAGCCGGCGCCGCCGCCGTCACGACATCACAACACGAGTTGTGGAAGCATTTTGCAGCACCGGCACAGTAGGCAGGCAAAAGGCAGCGAGCCCTTGGGGGCCGCGCACGTATTTAAATGACATGGAGGCTGTATAAGTGGATACAACCTATATATTGTCCCTGGATCAGGGGACGACGAGTTCAAGAGCGATTTTATTTGATAAGCAAGGAAATATAGCGCATTCCGCGCAGTTGGAGTTTCGGCAATATTTCCCGCAGCCGGGCTGGGTGGAGCATGATGCGAACGAAATATGGCTGTCCGTTCTGGGCGTCATTGCGACGGTGCTCGCCGAGTCGGGCGTCCGGCCGGAGCAGATTGCCGGAATCGGCATTACGAATCAGCGGGAAACGGCCGTCGTATGGGAGCGCCAAACCGGCATGCCGGTGTACCGGGCGATTGTCTGGCAATCGCGCCAAACGGCGGCCATTTGCGACGAGCTGAAAGCGCAGGGGCTGGAGGACATGATCAAGGAGCGGACAGGGCTGCTGGTGGACGCTTATTTTTCCGCGACCAAGATCAAATGGATTCTAGATCATGTGGAAGGAGCAAGAGCGGCTGCGGAGCGCGGCGATCTGCTGTTCGGCACGATCGATACATGGCTGATTTGGCGGCTTACGGGAGGAAAGGTTCATGTCACGGACTATTCCAACGCTTCCCGGACGATGCTGTTCAACATTAGCGAGCTGAAGTGGGATGAGGAACTGCTCGCTCTGCTCGACATTCCGGCGGCGCTTCTGCCGGAGGTGCGCTCTTCCTCCGAAGTGTACGGATATACGGAGGAGAGCCACTTTTTCGGCGCTTCGATACCGATAGCAGGCGCGGCGGGCGATCAGCAGGCGGCTTTGTTCGGGCAGGCTTGCTTTGAGCAGGGGATGGCCAAAAACACTTACGGCACGGGCTGCTTCATGCTGATGAATACGGGCGCGCGGCGGATTCCGTCGCGCAGCGGGCTGCTGACGACCATCGCCTGGGGCTTGAACGGCAAAGTGGAGTATGCGCTGGAAGGCAGCATTTTTGTGGCCGGCTCGGCGATTCAATGGCTGCGGGACGGTCTGCGGCTGATCGAGTCGGCGAAAGATACGGAGGAGTATGCGACACGCGTCGCTTCGACCGAGGGCGTCTACGTGGTGCCGGCTTTTGTCGGGTTGGGCACTCCATATTGGGATAGCGAGGTGCGCGGGGCCGTATTCGGCCTTACGAGAGGCACTTCGAAAGAGCATTTTGTGCGGGCGACGCTGGAATCGCTTGCTTTTCAGAGCAAAGATGTGCTGAAAGCGATGGAAAGCGATTCGGGAATTGCCCTGACCAAGCTGCGCGTCGACGGAGGGGCCGTGGCCAACAGCTTCCTCATGCAGTTCCAAAGCGATCTGCTGGGCGTTGCCGTCGAGAGGCCGCGCATCCGTGAAACGACCGCCCTCGGCGCGGCTTATTTGGCCGGTCTGGCCGTCGGCTACTGGCGGGATCAGGCCGAAATCGCCGCTCAGTGGCAGGTGGACCGGACATTTGAACAGCAGATGGAGCCGGCAGTCCGGGAGAAGCTGTACGGGGGATGGAAAAAAGCGGTGCAGGCGGCAATCGCTTTTAAATAATCGCGAAACGTGGTATAGTAATGACAAGTTAATAAACGGTTGGAGACCAGGAGAAACCACAGCAGCCTGTACGTGTATGCGTAACAGGTATGTTGTGGTTTTTTTGCTTGGGGACCTTGGGAGGGAGACCATCATGACAATGGGTACGGAGAGGATTAAACTTACCGGCGAATTTTCGGGTTTGGAAAGACTCGGCGTTTTGAACGCCATGGCGGAGCGGGAATTTGATTTGATCGTCATCGGAGGAGGCATAACCGGCGCGGGCATCGCTTTGGACGCGCAAAGCCGCGGACTGCGGACGGCGCTGGTCGAGATGCAGGACTTCGCCGCGGGCACGTCGAGCCGCTCTACGAAGCTGGTGCATGGCGGTCTGCGCTATCTGAAGCAGTTTGATGTAAAGGTGGTTGCGGAGGTAGGCAAAGAGCGGGCTATCGTGTACGAGAACGGGCCGCATGTGACGACGCCGGAGTGGATGCTGCTGCCGCTTTATCAGGGAGGGACATTCGGCAAATTCTCGACCTCGTTAGGGCTGCGCGTCTACGATTATCTCGCAGGGGTCAAGCGGAGCGAACGGCGGCGGATGCTTGGCAGGGAGGAGACGCTTGCTCACGAGCCGCTGCTGGGCAAAAAAGGGCTCAAGGGCGGCGGCTACTACGTCGAATACCGCACGGACGATGCGCGGCTGACGATCGAGGTGCTGAAAAAAGCCGTGGAACTCGGAGCTTTAGCGGTAAATTACGCGAAAGTGGAAGAACTGATCGTCCGCGACGGCAAGGTGGCCGGCGTGCGCGTCGTCGATCAGGCGGCAGGCGGCGCGCAGAACGGCTCCTACCGGATCTATGCGGCAAAAGTCATCAATGCCGCCGGCCCGTGGGTCGATGAGCTGAGAGAGATGGACGGATCGAAAAAAGGCAAGACGCTGCACCTGACCAAAGGGGTGCATCTGGTGTTCGACCAGCGCCGCTTTCCGCTGCGGCAGGCGGTTTATTTTGATACGCCGGACGGGCGGATGGTGTTTGCCATCCCGCGGGACGGCAAAACCTACGTCGGGACGACGGATACGAACTACAGCGGGGATACGGCCCATCCCCGCATGACGGCGGCCGACCGCAGCTATTTGCTGCAGGCGGTCGGCGGGATGTTCCCGTCCCTCGGTTTGACGGTGGAAGACGTCGAATCGAGCTGGACCGGGCTGCGCCCTCTGATCCACCAAGAGGGCAAAGACCCTTCGGAGATTTCGCGCCGCGACGAAATCTTCGTCTCGGACTCCGGCCTCATCTCGATGGCCGGAGGCAAGCTGACCGGCTACCGCAAGATGGCGGAGACGGTCATGGACCGCGTCGCCGCCATGCTGGCGACGGAAGGGCGCACGGCGGCCGTGCCGCCGAGCCGCACCCGCACGCTGCCGATCTCCGGCGGTGATGTGGGCGGCCCGGCGCAGCTGGCGCCGTTTGTTACGGCCTCGGTCAGCCAGGGCATGCGCCTGGGGCTGACCGAGGCCGAGGCCGCGCTGCTCGCGCGCCGATACGGCTCCAATGTGGACGCCGTATTCGGGCTGCTGGAGCAGCACAAGGCCGAAGCGGCGGAGCGGGGCATGCCCGCCGCGGTGCTCGCTGCGCTCGTGTACGCGATCGAGCGCGAGATGGCGGTGACGCCGGCGGACTTTTTCGTCCGCCGCACGGGCGCCCTCTTCTTCGACATCGCGTGGGCAAAGCAGTGGAAGGCGCCGGTCATCGCCTTCATGGCGGAGCGCTTCGGCTGGAGCGAAGCGCTGACAGAGGCCCGCACCGCGGAGCTGGAGCGGCTGCTCCATGACGCCGTGCAGCCGCTGGAGGAATAAAAGCAAAAGCTTCCTTTAACGCCGGGAAACCGGCGAAGGAAGCTTTTTTTACCCTATCGTCGGCGTAACCGAGAGAGGTTCCGCCTTATGTATGCTTTTCGCTGAAGCCACCCGAAGACTCGATGGTCCCGTCTTGTACGGGGTGAGAGCGAGAAAGCCTGCGAAAGTACAGGCTTTTTTGGCGAAAATGGCTCATTTTGGTGAAAAGCCTGCGATTGTGCAGGAATTTTAGATGAATGTGAACCTGAGCCCGTTTTCGGTTAAAAAAGCCTGTATAATTGCAGGAATTTTTTGTTTCCAACGTATCAACGAGCAAAAAACTGCATTTTTGCAGGTTTTCTCTGGCGGTGAGCAGATCGTGCCCATCGATTCTGACTTATGCAGGTTTTCTCCGGCAGTCAGCAGATTGTGCGTTTCGGCTATGACTTTTGCAGGTTTTCTGCCCTTTTGCTTACGAGGGGGCGGCTCGGCAGGCCGATTTTGCGTGTTTTTTCCGTATCGGCCTCCAAGCCGACCCTTTACGAGCAAGCTTTTAGGGCTGCCGTTTGCCTGATTCCCGGTCTTGCTCCGAACGTCAGGCTTACAAGTGATTGAGGCGGCCGGGCGATCCCCTTTTTCACCAGGTTGGATAGTGCATTGCCATTCGGATTAGCGAATCAAATTGCCGCTGAACCTGGCGTTTATTTTTGGGAGAGGGGTATCTTCCAATTGTGAAGATGCGGCCGCTTGCATTGCGCCCACGCAATGGGCTAGCGTATCAAGGCGCTTTGCGGCGACCGCAGCGGCTTGCACCGCGCGCAGCTCCCGGTGCGCGGTGTTGCTCTGCATGACGGCGGTCGGTCGATCACTTGAAACTATTTTTCGCCGCCAGGATGGTTTCGGGCCAAAAGGTTTTGCTCCATTTATTGCTTCACACTTAGCAACGTGAGGTATATAACGTCAACGTTATTTACCGTTCCTTTCAAAGTGTACTTCAATCCCGCGGCATAATAGGTTGTGTATGGGATATTGGAAGGAAAGGTTGTTTTTAGTAAAGATATTTTCAAAAATGTTTGTCCTTCGATACTTAAGACTTCAAATGCCGTTCCCCCTCTAGTGCTGCCGATTTGTAGATTGGAATAGTCCAATTGTCCGATTAAAGGCGAATTGGATGTTCCGGCGGCATTATCCTGGTCCTTGAACGTAACCAAAACGGAATCCGCATTCTGAGCCGCGGGAGGCAATTCGTAGTAGTGATCTCCGCTATTCATGGTTAATGGCGCATAGACTTGCTTGGACACGGAATCGTAAGGTGTCACACTGTTTATTTCCAGGGTGATTGGTACCGTATATGTCAACGATACAGGGGCTGAGCATCCCGCGTCATTGCAAACTTCCACGGCAAAGGTATAGGCCTGTCCCGGTTGAACAGAATCAATGGAAAATCCAGACGAAGCGACGTTGTCGGCAATTAACTCATTGTTTTTATAAACTTTGAATGCCGATATGCCCCATGGCGAGTTGGTGTGCCAGCTCAGATAGACGGTTTTCGTCTCCGCATAGTAGATCGGAGTGTTAAACGTTACCGGATCAGGAGTGGTATATACCTGGATTGGATTCACCCGGTACGGCTCGCCCGAAGCTATCGCAAAATTGGAGGACGTTGCCGTGCTATAATCGGGTTTGGTTGCTGTAACCGAATAAGTCACGCCGGGATCAACGTTATCAAAGCGAAAATTGCCTTGTGAATCGGTCGTTGCGGTCCTGTTACCTCCGTTTAAGGTTACGGTAGCGCCGGAGACCGGTTTGCCCCAATAATCGAGAACGGTTCCGAGCACAGAGCCCTTGACCATCACGCCGGGAATAGGAATGGCCGCTTCTGTACAGACGGTTTCATTGCAAAGTGAAGCCGTGCTTCCCGTAAAGGATGCTTCGGTCGGCTCGGATTTATAAGTCAGTTTATAAACGGTACCGGCCTGCTGCGGATTAACGGTCAATATAACCCAATTCGGAAATTGCGGGTAATGGGTTGTGCCTGCTACAGTCAAGCCGTTGTCAAACTTGAACTGTTCCGCAGAAGGGTTGGCAACATCTGTGTCGAATTCGGCTAATACCAAATCGGACCGCAAAGGCCTCAGCGCGGCCACATGTCCGACCTGCTGCTTGACTGTCACGGTAAACGTTTTTTTAATGATAATGGTTCCATGGTAGTAAACATTGGCTGTAAGGGTAACTTCTTTATCCCCAGCTCCTGAAGCGGGACGATGCATCCACCAGAGTGAAAGAATGCCGGAATCGCTGGTACTCCAAGCGATTGTCGCATCTTTTAAATCAAGTGAAGGAAAAGTAATGTGCTTTGTTACTGAAGAAGCGGAGTCTCCGTCCGCGAATGTCAATTGAAAATCGGCTAAAGCTTGTCGCAACGCGTATGTCGAGCTTTTGAATTCATTGAATAATGCGATACCGCCGCCGAGCTCCGTGTCAGTCACTCCCCATTTCTTGGCCATATCAATGGATCGTTGAATCGTATCGACTTGGCTGTCGATCTCGGAAAGGTCATTTAAATTCGCGTACATGGAATTGACTAAATAATTGAAATAGCCGAGAGCGCTCTCTTTCAACTCGGGCATTTTGGATGGGTCCAGCGTCACTTCTCCGCTGCCTCCGGTCAAGACTCTGACAATCGCGTCAGTATCTCCGGTAATGTTCACATCGGTATCGGCTTGCAGCGATGTAAGACTGGTGGCAAACGACAGCTGTACGGAAGAGCCCGTCGAGACAGGGGCGAGGATTAATTTTTTGACGTTTGTCGGCATGGTGTTGCCTAGCGTAGGCGTCTCAAGCCGGATTAAAGAGTTCGGGGCTTCGACCGTCACTTCACTGGCGATAGTGCCTCTCAGCACGATGGTTTTCCCCGCTGCGGCGGTAATGAGCTTGATGGCGCCAAAGCTGCCTGTAGCGGAAGATGACTCCAGAATCGCCTGTGAGCCGATTTCCGTGTTATCGACGATACCGCCGTCTTTGGCTTCGATGCGTACATGGCGGCCTTCATTGTTGATGGCGTTGATTTTCAGCTTTTTCACATGGCTATTCAGCAGCTTAATCGAATTTACACTTCCGGATTGAATCTCCAGCTGCTCGGGATCAATGTTCTGCAGAGTGACTTCGCCGTCTTTTCCCGGGTTAACAATCAGATTTTGAACGGTTGTTCTGGAACCGCTTGCGGGCCCGTAAATTCCGGAAGCATCTACAGTTACAGTGCCAACCGCGCCGCCGCTGGCCAGCAATGCTGCAGGAGTTTGAGGGACGGCAGGCACCACGGCTCCACCACCGCCACCACCGAAACCACCACCGAAACCACCACCACCGCCGCCAAACATACTGGATGTTCCGACCACCGTTTTACCGCTGATTTTGCCGTTGAAGGTTAAGGCGTAAGTTTTGCCTGATTGCTGGGAAGTTGTGGTGAGAACGACAACTTTGCTATCGCCCGGTTTCAAGGAAGCGGCTGTTACTTTCAAATCGTTGTCAAAAGCAAAGTCGTCTTTATTGGCATTTTTAAGTTCTTGGCTGAACGTAACCTCAATGGTGGTGTTGTTCGTGGCGCTTAAGCCGACGACGGTTAAGGCTGCCGTTTGAGGGGGCTGTCCTGCCAGTTGTTGGACTTTGGTCGTATAAATCGTTTTATTCGTTTTCAATTCATAAGCCAGCTTAGCCAGAGCTTGTCGATCCGCATATTGCTCAGGATGAAAGCTGACTGTGCCGTCCGGATTGTCTGTTCCTTGCACCAGACCGATTTGTGAAGCAAGCGAGACATAAGGTCTTGCCCAATCAGCCGTTTTCGAAAGGTCAGTGAGTTTCTTATCCGTAGGGATTTTGTCCGCTTCTTTTTCCAATCCCATAGCCCTTACAAAAAAGACGACCAATTGCTCCCTTGTCACCTCCGCGTCCGGGGAAAATGCGTTTTCGGATGTGCCTTGTGTAATCCCGGATGATACCAAAGCGCCAACATATCCCCGATACCAGCTTGTTGGCGCAACATCGGCGAATGGAGCGGCTTTTGTCGGATCTTCGGAAAGTCCTAAAGAAAGCACAAGCACTTTGGCCAGCTCTGCCCGGCTCATTTTTTGCCCAGGCTTGAATGTTCCGTCTTCATATCCGGATAGGATTCCTTGTTTCACCAAGGCAGTGATTTCTTGCTTTGCGTATGATTCTCCGGTGTCTGTGAAAGTTTCAGGCGTTTCTCCATAAACAGCGAAAGGCAGTATGCCGGCCAACAGGAAGGTGGCCGCTGCAGCTGTGGAGAGGATCTCGCGGGTTCTGGCAAACAACATGATGAGTGCTTCCTCCAAACTAAAGATGTTATAGATAATAGTCCGATAAAACTACGTGGCATAGGCCCAAATAATTATACGTTGACTATGCTTTGTCTGTAAAATAAAAATTAGGAAAATTTCGGGATTCCCTAGCTACGAATCGAATGCCAAGCTTCCCCGCCTCATTGAGACGGAGAAGCTTTTGTTATATGATGAATGACAGTGTGGTATGCGTCCTATACAAAATTTTATGATAAAGCGAGTTGGCTGGAATGAACCCAAAAGAACTTAGTTATACGATGCCTGCGGAATGGGTTAACCATGAGCGGACGTTTATTTCGTGGCCGGTGGAGGCGTCGATGGTTTATCCGGAAGACTACGCTGCCGTGAGTGAAGGTTATGCGGAATTGGTACGGGCGATTGCCGAATTTGAGCCGGTTACGGTTATTGTGAACCCCGCAGAAGCCGAACGGGTCAAGGAGCTGTTTGATAATTCCCGGATCGAGTTTCTTGCCATCGAACATAACGATGCCTGGTTCAGGGATAACGGACCGACGTTCGTTCTCAACGATAAGCAGGAAATTGCCGGTGTGAACTGGCGTTTTAATGCGTGGGGGGGCAAATATTCTCCATGGGATTTGGACGACGCGGTCGCTCCGCAAATTCTTGAGCATTACCGGGTGAAGCGCTTCGACGCGCCTTTGGTGCTGGAGGGCGGTTCGATTCATGTGGACGGTGAAGGCACGGTTCTGACGACGGAGGAATGCCTGCTGAACGAGAACCGCAATCCCGATCTCGGCAGAGAGCAGATTGAGGCTTACTTAACCGATTTTATCGCCGCTGAAAAAGTCATCTGGCTGAAAAACGGGCTAAGCGGCGACGAGACGGACGGTCATGTGGATAATGTCGCATGTTTTGCGGCGCCGGGCAAAATCATTATGCAGGTGTGCCACGATCCCGCGGATGAGAACTACGAGATTACGCAGGAGAATTTGCGCATTTTGAGCGAGGCTGTAGATGCCAAAGGCCGCAAGCTGGAAGTGATTCCGATTGAGCAGCCTCCGAAAGCCGTATTCGGGGACAGCAGGCTGACGCTGAGTTATTTGAACTTCTATTTTGTCAACGGCGGCATTATTTTGCCGATATTCGGCGGCGCTGCGGAAGAAACGGACCGCAAGGCTGTTCAAGTGCTGAGCCAAACGTTCCCGGACCGGAAAATTCGCACGATCAACGGCATGGCGATTATTAAAGAGGGCGGCAATGTGCATTGCACCACGCAGCAGATGCCTGCAAGCAGCAGAATGTAATTGTGGAAAACGAAAGAGGTGACTCCCATGAGAAAAGTGACGGTAGCGGCGACACAAATGAGCTGCTCCTGGAATATCGATGACAATATCCGCAAAGCGGAAGCACTGGTCAGACAAGCCGCGGCGCAAGGCGCGCAAATTATTTTGATTCAGGAGCTTTTTGAAACGCCGTACTTCTGCCAAAAGGAGAAGTCCGATTATTACCGCTACGCGACCGAGCTTGAGGAGAATAAAGCGGTCAATCATTTCAAGGCGATCGCCAAGGAGCTTCAGGTGGTCCTGCCGATCAGCTTTTACGAGAAAAAGAATAATGCAAGGTACAATTCGCTTGCCGTTATCG
This sequence comes from Paenibacillus sp. sgz302191, assembly GCF_057749925.1. Lineage (NCBI taxonomy): Bacteria > Bacillati > Bacillota > Bacilli > Caryophanales > Paenibacillaceae > Paenibacillus > Paenibacillus sp. sgz302191. Next base: position 80,616 of record NZ_JBYLHY010000004.1, on the reverse strand, counting down.
ATGCGGACGGCGAAGTGCTGGGCCTGTACCGCAAAAGCCACATTCCGGACGGTCCCGGATATGAAGAAAAATTTTATTTTAACCCGGGGGATACCGGTTTTAAAGTGTGGAAAACGCGCTATGCCAAAATTGGCGTAGGCGTATGCTGGGATCAGTGGTATCCGGAAGCGGCGAGATGCATGGCGCTGATGGGCGCGGAGCTGCTGTTCTACCCGACGGCGATCGGATCGGAACCGCAGGATGGCTCGATCGACTCCAAGGACCACTGGCAGATGTGCATGCGGGGTCACGCCGCGTCCAATCTGGTTCCGGTCATTGCCTCGAATCGGGTCGGTCTGGAAGAGGACGATGATTCCAGCATCACGTTCTACGGCTCGTCCTTTATTGCCGGTAATGCCGGCAACATGGTCGCCGAGGCGGGCCGTGCGGAAGAGACGGTGCTCGTGGCCGAATTCGACCTCGATCTGCTGGAAGTGCAGCGCATCGAGTGGGGCATTTTCCGCGACAGGCGTCCGGATCTGTACAAAACAATCGCCACATACGATGGCGAGCAAGTACTTTAAAGCGCGGGTCGTCCCTTTCGAGGGACGGCCTTTTTTTGGGGGGAAGGGGCCGCCCGCAAAACCCGCGACCATACTGCCCGCCGCCCTCCGCGCATCCGTAAAACCTGCGACGTTTCTGCCCGCCGCCCTCCACACGTCCGTAAAACCTGCGAAAGTGCAGGCTTTTTCCATGAAAGTGGTTCGTTTTGGCGAAAAGCCTGCGATTGTGCAGGAATTTTTGATCCAGACGGGTCTGAGCGTGAATTTCAGCGCAAAAAACTGCAGTTTTGCAGGAATATTTCGCTGCAGGCCTACCAACGAGGAAAAAGATGTACTTTTGCAGGTTTTCCGCGTGTTGCCAAGAGGTACGCTTCCTCAAAGCATGCGAGTTTTTTGCAGTAGACCTGGTATTTTCATTCTGTGGAGTGACGACCACGGCGTTATGGGGGGTTCAGGTCTTCCGCGCGTTGCCAAGAGGTACGCTGCCTCAAAGCATGCGAGTTTTTTGCAGTAGACCTGGTATTTTCATTCTGTGGGATGACGTCCACGGCGTTATGGGGGGTTCAGGTTTTCCGCGCGTTGCCAAAGGTATGCTGCCTCGAAGCATGCGGGTTTTCGCAGTAGGCCTGATTAGTTTTCATTCTGTGGAGTGACGTCCACGGCATTACGGGAGATTTTGCAACTTTTCCGTGCATAGCCGGTGTTGCCTTAGGCTGTCCGGTTATCCGATCGACCTCTAAAACATCGCTTCGGCAGCGCCTTCCTTTGCGGGTGCATCCCCTAACGATGCAAAAAAGCCTTTGGTCCTTCTATTCACGTTACGCTTGCCGCGGTTCGTTCTCCCCATCCGCAGTTGTCGAACGTTTACAGCCCTGCCGAATGGGAATAATGGGGGTAGTCAAGTATACATTCCCAGACATCGGAGATGAACAGATATGCCCAAGGCCGTTCCTTCCGCCCCTTCCAGCTTGGCCGACGATTGCGATGTGGAGTTGTCGGAATCGCTGGATGACAATATATCCTACCTTCAATCTGTCTTTGAAGATTGCTACGATATTGTATTCCACGCCTTTTCTATATCGGACTCCGTCCGCTGCTGCGTTGTATACGTCCGGGGGTATTCGGACCAGTTCGCGTTGGAAAAGCAGGTGCTTTCGCCGCTTGCCATGCTCGCTGACGAGGAGTTCGAATTATACGACGGATTTCTGCAGGAGCGCATTCATACGGCGTCGCTTTCGGAGCATACCGGGATTAATGAAACGGTGAACAAAATTTGTGGAGGCTATCCAGTCCTGTTTTTGGACGGTTCTATGACCGCCTGGTCGTTCGATCTTATAAGGCTGGATCAGCGCCAAGTCCAGGAGCCTGTTGCCGAATCGACGATTCGGGGACCGCGGGAAGGGTTTACCGAAGGAATCGGGGTCAATCTGCCCCTCGTTCGCAGGAGGCTCAAAACGCCCAATTTGAAAACGGTGAACCTATCCGTCGGCAGCCATTCGAAGACGGATATTATCATCGCGTATATAAAAGATTTGGCCAATCCGGAACTGGTAAAGGAGATACGCCGCCGCCTGGAACTTATTCAGGCCAAGGGAATTTTGGAAAGCGAAATGATCGAGGAGTGGATATCGGATAATCCGTTCTCTCCGTTTCCTCAACTGCTGCCGACGGAACGACCGGATGTCGTGTGTGCTAACCTGCTGGAAGGGCGGGTCGCCATTCTGATCGACGGCACCCCATTTGCGCTGGTGGCGCCTATCGGCCTGTTTTCGCTGCTGCAGTCGCCCGAGGACTATTATCAAAATATTCTGGTAAGCACGTTTGTCCGTTGGCTTCGTTACGTTTTTTTTGTCATTTCGCTGCTTTTGCCGTCTGCCTATATAGCGATTACTACGTTTCACCAAGAGATGATTCCGACCGTGCTGCTGCTCAATATTTCCAAATCGAGGGAGGAAATTCCGTTCCCGGCGCTGATTGAGGCGTTGATTATGGAGATTACGTTCGAAGCTCTGCGGGAGGCGGGCGTTCGGCTTCCGAAGCAGGTCGGCTCGGCCGTCAGCATCGTCGGGGCGCTTGTTATCGGGCAGGCGGCTACATCGGCGGGGATCGTATCCGCGCCCATGGTTATCGTCGTTGCGATTACGGGGATTTCTTCCTTTATGATTCCGCGTTACTCGCTCGGCATTCCGCCGCGGCTGCTCCGGTTCCCGATCATGTTTTTGGCCGGCACGCTCGGTCTCGTTGGTGTCATGCTCGGTTTTATCGTTATGATCATTCATTTGTGCAGGCTCCGCTCATTCGGGCTTCCGTATTTAACTCCGGTCACACCGACCCGGCTGCGTGAATTCAAGGACGTGTTCATGCGCTCTCCGGTCTGGAGCGGTACGGGCAGTCCCGAGCTGTCGGGCGCCAGACCGTGGCCGGAGAAGCCCAGTCGGGGGAATGTCGATTTGAAAAGAGGTGAGGGCGATGATGGAACAAGGTAGAATTACCCCCCTGCAGATGAGCGCGATCATGTTCCCGACCATCCTTGCGACAGCGGTTCTCAGCGTCCCCAGCGTAACGATGAGCTACGCGGGCCACGACATGTGGATGACGCCTTTGCTGGCTTCTACCGTAGGATTGCTGGCGATCTTTATAGCCTACCGTCTGAACGTTCGTCATCCTCAGCTGTCTCCCATCGAATCGAGCGTTCTGATTTTGGGCAAAGTTCCGGGGAAACTGTTCGGTCTGTTTTTTGTGTTCTACTTGGCTCAACTGAACGGAACCGTGCTGAGAGAATACGGGGAGTTTATTCTGAGCGCCATTCTTCCGCAGACGCCGCTTTTTGTCGTTATGGGCAGTCTTATTTTCGTCTGCGCCCTCAATGTTGTCAGCGGGATCGAAGTGCTGGGCCGGTCCGCTGTCATTCTCGTGACGCTGATGGCGGCCCTGCTGGTTATTATTCTGCTGCTGCTGATTCCCGAGTGGAAAACCGACGAATGGCTTCCGTTTGCGGAAAAGGGGCTGAAGCCCATTTTCAAAGGCGCGGTGGCTCCGGCCAGTTGGCTGAGCGAATACGTTTTACTCAGCTTTTTCCTTCCTTACGTTACCGGCCGGGACCGCGTATGGCGGGTTTCCCTGATCTCGCTGGGTGTGACAACCTTCACGATGGTGGCCGTCAATATTTCCTGTCTGTTTCTGTTCGGCGACGTAACGGACAGGCTCGCCTATCCGGTTATGATAGCGGCCCGTTATATTAGCTATGCGGACTTTTTGCAGCACCTGGAGGCCGTGATCATTGCCATTTGGATTACCGGGATACTGATAAAAGTTTCTTTATTTCTCTATTTGAACTCCGTCTCCGTCGCCCAATTGCTGAACCTGAAGGACTACCGGCCCCTGGTGTTCCCGTTGGCTTTCCTGACGGTGGCCTTTTCGTTCTGGGTTGCATCCAATCAGAGCGAGATTGCCAGCCTGCTCAGCGCCGTCGGCAACTTGTACACGATGATCGCTCTGATCCTGCTGCCCGGCCTTCTGCTGCTTGTCGCGGCAATACGGAACAGCCGATCCCCTTCGCCCGAATGAGCGTCTGGAGAACGGGCAGGAAGAGCGGGCGATCGTTCGTGAAGCGAGGGGGCCGGGTCGTCCTGATCCTCTCCCTGCTGCTGGCTTTGCCGGGATGCTGGGACAGGAAGGAAATCAATGATTTGGCCATCGTGCTCGCCACGGGAGTGGACGTGACTCCAAGCGGAGCGGTCGAACTGTCGGCGCAAATCTTCATTCCCCGGGCAGCGGGAGGCGGCCCGCAAGGCAGTACGGGAGGGAGCGGCGGTAATGTAACCGGGGCTACGCTTTTGCGCAAAGGGACCGGCAAGAGCATTGACGAGGCAATGATCGAGCTGCAGCGCAAATTGTCGCGCTATTTGTTCTGGGGGCACAGCGAGGTGATCGTGTTCGGAAAAGAAGCGGCGGAGAAAGGAATCCGCCCCTATCTTGATTTTTTTCTCAGATATTTGCAGTTCCGGGAACACGCTTATGTGTATGTTACACCGGGAACAGCCATTTCCGTGCTGGATCTTCAGCCGCTTCTTGAGCGCAGCACGTCGGAGGAGCTTCGGGAGATGGGCAATATGAAGCTCGGCATGCTTGTTACGCTGAAGCGGCTGACGCAGATGGTGGAAGGGGACAGCCAATCCGCCGTGCTGACGATTGTCGATCCGATCTCATGGAAGCAGGTGAACAGACCGATGCAGATGACGACCGCCATCAACGGGGTGGCGGTGTTCGGCAAGGACAAGCTGGCGAGCATGCTGGGCAAGACGGATACGATCGGGCTGCTGCTTCTCCGCAACGAGCTGGAGACGATGAACTTTTCCTTCGATTTGCAAGGTGTGGAAGGAGTGGTGGCGGTTCATCTGATCCAAGCGAACTCGCGCATCACTCCAAAAATAACTCACGCCGGAGAGTGGCGGATGAACGTCGATATTCAGATATCCGGGGACTTGATTCTGAACACGACGAATACGAACAACATGAGTATCGAGTTCATCCGGAAAGCGAAGGAGGCGTGGAAAGCGCAGCTCGCGGAAACTGTCGAGTCCACGCTGGCGAACGCTCAAAAAAAGCTGCAAATCGATGCGTTCGGTTTCGCCGATCTATTCCGGAACCATTATCCGCGGGAATGGGCAAAGAACAAGCAGGAGTGGGCTGAAATGTTCAGGGAACTGCCGGTAGATGTCAGCATTCGGACCGAAATTACGCGAGTCGGCAAATCGGACTTGCCTCAAGGAATGCCCGCCGATAAAATCCGCAAGAAATAAGGAGGGACGCTTCTGAAAAGCCTTGCAGTAGCCGGTATCGTATGCGTAGCTCTGATTGTCTATTTCGGCTTGTCTTCGGGTGCGCCGGGTATCGGTGTGAAGGAGAAGGCGGTGGCCGGAGGTATTACTTTGGCCGCCTGCCTATTATCCATTATTCTTTTGTTCAAACCGGACCTGCCGGGGCCAAGTGCCTGGATTATGCCGTTGTTCAAACCACTGGCCAATCTGCTTGGGTTAGATTGACCGAAGCGGCACCTGCCCCGGTGGTGCATGAACGGTTAACGATGCAAGCGGAAAGGAACCGTAGCGATAACGATATCTTTTTGCGTGTACAGATAAGCCCGAATGAGCAGGCTCGTCTGGTTATGCAGCAGATTTTGCCACCAATGTTTTGTAATAAATTGCGGAATCAGGATGGTGATATGATCCGTCTCCGCCGTTTTCCACTCCACGGTTTCGATAAATTTGATCAGAGGCTTCATGACGCTCCGGTAGCGGGAACGCAGCACGATAAGTCGGACTCCGGGATTCCACTCTTCCCATTTTTCTTCCATTTTGTGAATTTCATCGTCGTCAAAGCCGACGTAGACGGCAACGACATTATCGGTTAACGATTTGGCGTAGCTGATGGAATTGAGTACGACCCGGGTAATGCCGGCAACGGGAATGACGATGGTGCTTCCCTTGATTTCCGGCTTATCCTTTTCCAGATTTACGCGCAATTCATTAGCGATGTTCATGTAGTGGCTGTGAATGCGGAAGAACAGGAAAATGACGATCGGCAGAAAGATGAAAACCATCCAAACCTGGCTGAATTTGGTGAAAATAAAGATCAGGGTAATCGTGAGCGTAGTGATCATCCCGATCGTATTGATGATGAACTTGACGATCCACGCGGCAGGCTTCAATTTGATCCAGCGAACCATCATGCCGAACTGGGATAAGGTGAACGGAATGAACACCCCGACTGCATAAAGCGGGATCAGGTTTTCCGTATTCCCGTGAAAGAGAATGACCAGCAAAGCGGACAGTACGCCCAGCATGATGATCCCGTTGGAGAAGCCGAGACGGTCTCCGCGGACTTTGAACATGTGCGGCATGAACTTATCTTTGGCGAGCATGAAGGCCAGCAGCGGGAAAGCCGAGTAAGCCGTATTCGCCGCCAGGAAGAGAATGAGCGCTGTCACGCCCTGAATGCAGTAGTACAGCACCCCGCGTCCGAACGTGGCTTCGGCGATTTTCGAAACGACCGTTTCTTCCGGAGACGGCTTGATTCCGTACCAGTAGGCAAGCAGGCTGATGCCGATGAACATGCTGCCCAGAATGGCGCCCATGGCGATCAATGTTTTGGCCGCATTTTTCTCCGCAGGAGCTTTGAAGTTCGGTATCGCGTTGGACACGGCCTCTACCCCGGTCAGCGCGGAGCAGCCGGAACTGAAAGCTTTGAGCAGCAGAAATAAGCTCACATTGCTCACAACGCTTCCGATCTCGGGAACCTCCGCATGAATGCCGCCCGTGAGGTACTTGAACAGACCCGATACGATCAGAAGAAAAATGGCGGCGACAAACAAATAGACCGGCAGTGCGAGAACCGATGCGGATTCGGCAATGCCTCTTAAATTCATGATCGTAAGAAATAAAATCATGACCAAAGAAATCAGCACGCGATGATCGTGCAGTGCCGGAAAAGCGGACGTAATCGCATCCGTGCCCGCGGACGAGCTGACGGCTACCGTCAAAATGTAATCGACCAGCAGCGACCCGCCTGCGACCAGCCCTGTGCCTACGCCAAGATTATCCTTGGCTACGATGTACGCGCCCCCGCCCGACGGATAGGCGTATATGGTCTGCCTGTAGGACAGGACCAGAATGGTCAGCAGCCCCAATACGGCTATGGATATCGGGATGGAGTACCAAACGGCGGCAAAGCCGAGGGTCATCAAAACGAGCAAAATTTGCTCGGTGCCGTAAGCGACGGAAGACAGCGCATCCGATGACAGGACGGCAAGCGCTTTGATTTTCGTCAGCTTCTCGTCCTCGATTTCGTGGGATTTCATCGGTCTCCCGATCAGCATTCTTTTTAATCTGTTTACCATAGTTACCCTCCACCGGCGCTTTCCTGTATGTTCCCCTGAATTAAGTAGTTTCACTTGTCCGCGACTGCCGCAGGGCTATTTTTGGCAGCAAAAAACCACAGGGTCTGACCCTGTGGCTCACGAAATAAGCAGCACGGATTCATCCCTCTCCCATAGTACGCTTACGAAGTTAGCTGTCGGATTCGGACTCTGAGAGTAGCCCTACACGCACGGATGCCGTCCGTACGCGATTCACCCCAAAGGCAATGAACGCCTCATTGGTTCCCCCGTTTTCCTTAGGAAATTCAGCGATAAAGGATTCATATGATTGTACTAAATGAACTACGTTTTGAATAATACGCCTGAAAGGAACTTAAGTAAAGGTTGGAAGTTGGCTTTAAATACCCGGCAGCATATCACAAAACCTAAAGATAGCGTTTACATAAACGCGAATCTTACATTTTCGCACTCAAGATAGCATTTTCATTCGTTTTCGTGAAAATTGAAAAAAGATGCGGTCCGGAATATTTCCCGGACCGCATCGGGTTGTTGAAAAAAAACCTGCGTCATGAGGTGATAGCCCCAATCTGCCTGGCTGCATCAAGAAAACCTGCAAAAATACATGAATTTGCGTCACTGATCGCTGCCTACGAAGAATTCCTGCAAAAGTGCAGGCTTTTCAGCGGGGACACGGGCTCAGGTTCACTTTCAGCGAAAATTCCTGCACTTTTGCAGGCTTTTCGCCCAAATAAGCCAATTTCGCAGAAAAAACCTGCACTTTCGCAGGCTTTTCCCCTATCAAGCGGCTGCCCGCCCAGGAAAAGCGACTGTTCCCCCAAAAATAGCGCCCCGCACAAACGCACCGAGAGCAGCAACAGCGCCCGCGCAAACGCACCGAGAGCAGCAACAGCGCCCGCACAAACGCACCGAGAGCAGCAACTTCGCCCGCACAAACGTACCGAGAGCAGTAATAGCGCCCCGTCCAAACGCACCGAGAGCAGCAACAGCGCCCCACACAAACGCACCGCGCGCAGCTCCCAGCGCGCGGTGTTGCGCTGCATGACGGCGGTCGGTCGGCCATGTGTCGCGACTCGATCAACGCGCTGAGGCGGCTCGGGGACGGCTCCTACAGGACCGGCTGCTTGCCCCACTCGATCCAGTTGTCGCGGGTCGGCCCGTAGATGTCCGGCACGGACAGTCCGGCCTGCCGCATCAGTACGATCATCTGGCCGCGATGATGGATTTCGTGCGAAATGAGGACGCGCAGCGTCAGGCCGTTCGGCCACTGTTCGCCATACATGTCGGTGGACTCGTGGAGCTTGGCGTCCGTCCACTGCGACTGCACGGCATCCAGCATCGCTTGCGAAGCGGCGCGGTAAGTATCAGCAATCTTCGCGGCGGAAGCGGGGGCTTTTTCTTCGCCTTCGGGAGCCTGGAACTGCAGGCCTGTCCGCGAAAGCATCTCGTGGATCGTCGTGGCGATATGCCAGCCGATCTGTCCCAGCGGACGGAAGTTCGACTCGCTTCCCTGGCTCAGAGATGCGTCGGTGAGCGCGTCCAGCACGCGCTGTGTGGTTTTGGTTTCGTTGCTCCATTCGGCTGCGAACGCTTGAATCGATGTAATCATGGGGGAGAAGCCTCCTTGTTATGCGTAATAGCCTTAGTATAAAGGAGCCTCCCTGACAACAGGTTGTCAGTGTTTTTTAGGAATAGAGCGCGGCGACTTGCTGCGCTTTTTCTTTGACGATGCCGGCGATGTGCGCGGGCTCCAGAATGCGCAGGCTGGGGCCGTAGCTGAGCAGCATGCCGTACAGCCAGGGCTCGTCAGGCTGGACCGCGGTGACGAGCAGCGTGCCGTCAGGCTGAGCCGTAATTTGCTCGGGATGGAAGTAGTCTTCCACCTGAGCGCGGACATTCGGCTGCATGTGCAGGAGGAGTTTGACGTAGGACGCCTCGGGCCTTTTGCCTATCTTATAGGACAGCGTCTCCAGCGTCTCGGGCCTGCGCACGAACGTCTCGGGAAGCATGGCGATGTCCTTCATGCGCGATAAGCGGAAGACGCGGTAATCGCCCCGCAGCAGGCAGTAGGCGTGCAAATACCAGCCGAAGCCTTTGATGACGATGCCCATAGGCTCGACGGTGCGCTCGGAAAGCTCGCTTTGGGATGTCGTGTATTGAAAGCGGATAAGCTTCGTTTGGCGGATTGCGTGGCGCAGCGACTGCAGCTTCTCTTTTTCGGCGCTGCTTCTGTGCCACGGATTCATATCGATGACGAGGTGATTGTGCAGCTCGGACACCGTCTTTTGCTCGGACTTGGCGACCAGCGCGCCTACTTTGTCCAGCAGGCCTCCGATTTCTTGCTCGCCGATGCTGGAGCGGATGCCTTTGAGCCCGGTAATAATCGATTGCAGCTCCTCAAGCGTGAGAAACTGCCGCTCCAGCCGGTACTGGTCCATAATTTCATAGCCGCCGTTTGCGCCGGCATAAGAGGCGATCGGAATGCCCGCCTGATTGATCGTTTCCACATCGCGGTATACGGTTCTCAGCGATACCTCAAAGCGCTCCGACAGCTCTTTGGCGCAGATTCGTTTACGGTTCAGCAGCAGCATCGTTATTGCAAGCAGACGATCAAGCTTCAATGGTCGCACCTCATCCATAAAATTTTAGTTCTCAATCAATTCGATTCGGGGATGGGCGAATCCTTTTGGAAATTAGATTTGCAAAGCCCATCCTTATTCCGAATAGTTGATGGAAAAATTAGAAAAAATAAGACCGCTACGAATTCAAAAGGAAAAGAGTGGAGCGCATTGTTCAGAAAAATAGCGAAAACCGCCCTGCATGCAGCGGCGGTCGGAGTGTTATTAAGCGGCTTAGCCTTGCAGGGGATAAACGCGGCAGCGGCGGAAGAGCGCCGGGAGCCGTCAACCCCGGGGCCGGGAGCGGGGGCGGGGGCGGAACAAGGCCTGCTGCTGCAGACGAGAGAAATCGATGTGACCGGCGACGGCAAGCCGGAGTTGGTGGCGCTGGGCGGAACGAAGGCGGACGCTGCGGGCTCGTATTTTTCCAGGCTGTTCGTTGTCGTAACCGGCGGCCAAGGCCGGAATCAGGTGGTGATTCCGCTGCAGGGAGGCCACAACCCGAACATGCGGTTCTGCGATTTCAACGGCGACAAGCTGCCCGAAATTTATGTCTCCGCAGAAACCGGCGGCAGCGGCGGAGCGTCCCGTTCCCACATCTATTCGCTGCAAAATAATGTGCCCACAGCCCTGCCGGTCCCTGAGCCGCTTCGCGTGACGGCGAAGTTCAAGCATAACTACGTGGTAAAGCTGAAAATCGAAGAAACGGGCAAATCTTTCAAAATCGACCTCAAGGAGAAAAAGCAGGATTACGATCAGTCCGGCGTATACAAAAACGGCATGCTTGTCAAACCGTTTCTCGTTAGCGTTAATCCGTACAGCGACTTGCAGACGATGGATGCCGATCAGGACGGCGTATGCGAACTGAAAGGCGTTCAAAGAATCGCAGGCATGGCTGACGCCGATACGCTAGGTTATGCATTGTCGATCTGGAAGTGGAAGGAAGGCAAGTGGGCGCTCGTTTCTTCGAAGGTGAAGAAATCGCTGTAGCGCTTATACCCAGTTGCCCTTACGGAACAGGGGTTCGCGGGTTCCATCCTCCGTAATGCCGTCGATATCCATTTCGGCCGAGCCGATCATGAAGTCTATGTGGATCAAGCTTTTGTTATAGCCGTGCTCGGCCAGCTCTTCGGCGCTCATCGCCGATCCGCCCTCGATCGTGAACGGGTAGGAATTGCCCAGCGCGACGTGGCAGGATGCGTTCTCATCGAATAGCGTATTGTAAAAAATAATGCCGGAGCGGGAGATCGGCGAATTATGCGGCACCAAAGCGACTTCGCCCAGGTACCGGGCTCCTTCGTCTATGTCCAGTATCTTGTTCAGCACTTCCTGGCCTTTCTCCGCCGTCGCCTTGACAACTTTGCCGTTCTCGAACGTCAAAGTAAATCCGTCGATCAGCGAGCCCTGATAGCTCAGCGGCAGCGTGCTGCGCACGGTTCCGTTCGTGCCGTCCCTGCGCGGCATCGTAAACACTTCCTCCGTCGGCATGTTCGGAACGAACGGAATGCCGCTTTCGGTGTCGCTGCCTGCGGCAACCCACACATGCTTGGAAGCGAGCTCGATGTAGAGGTCCGTTCCCGGCGACTGCAGATGCAGCTGCTTGAATCTCTTCGCATTCAGCATTTGCTGCTTGCCGGTCAGCACGGCCAAATGCCGCTTCCATGCCTCCACAGGATCGGCAGTATTGACGCGGGTGAGCGTGAAAATCTGCTCCCACAGCTTCTCGATCCGCTCGGCTTCGCCAAGTCCGGGGAATACCTTGGCCGACCATTCCGGCGTCGGGAAGGAAACGAGCAGCCAGTTCACCTGGTTGTTGCGCAGGTACTTCAGGAAGCCTTCCCGGGCTGCGGCGGCCGTTTTGGTGGACGTAGCGATGCGGTCCGGGGCGATATCCGTGAGCAAGTCCGAATTGGGCGCGTAGATCTGGAGGAAGGCTGCACCGCCTTTGGCCAGTTCTTCCAGCCCGTTCGCTCTCCACATCGGGTATTCCAGCAGGGATGACTCGGGCGCGTGCTTCAGGCGGATCGCCTTCACTTCGTCATCGTCCCAATCGACGACGACGTCTTTTGCCCCCGCTTCATAAGCTTTCTTGGCTACTTTACGGACAAAATCGGCGCAAGATATCGGCGTCATGATAACGAGCGTCTGGTCTTGCTGTACATTCAGGCCCACCTTTACGGCAAGCTCTGCATATTTATCCAAATTGGACTCAAAATTCTCCATCGGCGCTGGCTCCTTTATATTTTGCTAAGAATTAGTGTATGATAGAAAATAAAACTTTAAACCCGAGGGAGAAAGGCTGGCATCAATGGAAACGAAGAGCACTCCATCCAATTTCATTAAAAACATTGTAATCGAAGATTTGCAATCAGGCAAAGTCAGCCAGATCGTCACCCGATTCCCCCCGGAGCCGAACGGATACCTTCACATCGGGCACGCGAAGTCGATCTGCCTCAATTTTGAGCTGGCCGACGAGTTCAAAGGCTTGACCAACCTGCGTTTTGACGATACGAATCCGGTTAAGGAAGATACGGAGTATGTAGAATCCATTAAAGAGGACGTGGCTTGGCTCGGCTTTCAATGGGACGGCTTGTTCTTTGCCTCCGACTACTTCGAGGAAATGTACAACCGCGCGCTCGTCTTGATCCGCAAGGGCCTTGCCTATGTAGACGACCAAACGGCCGAGCAAATCCGCGAATCCCGCGGAACGCTGACCGAGCCCGGCAAAGAAAGCCCGTTCCGGGGCCGCAGCGTGGAGGAGAATCTGGACCTGTTCGCACGGATGCGCGCAGGCGAATTCAAGGATGGCGAAAAGGTGCTCCGCGCCAAGATCGATATGTCATCGCCGAACATCAACTTCCGCGATCCGGTCATCTACCGCGTCGTTCACGCGCATCACCACAATACAGGGGACAAATGGTGCATCTACCCGATGTACGCCTTTGCCCACCCGCTGGAAGACGCGATCGAAGGCGTGACCCATTCCATTTGCACGCTGGAGTTCGAGGATCAGCGCCCGTTTTACGATTGGGTGATCCGCGAATGCGAGATGCCGAACGTGCCGAGACAGTACGAGTTCGCACGGCTCAACCTGACGAATACCGTCATGAGCAAAAGAAAGCTCAAGCTCCTCGTCGACGAGAAAGCGGTTGACGGTTGGGACGACCCGCGGATGCCGACGATCTCGGGGCTGCGCCGCAGAGGCTATACGCCTGAAGCGATCCGCAATTTTGCGCGTGAAATCGGCGTAGCGAGAAGCTACAGCGTCGTCGACAGCAAAATGCTGGAGCACTTCATCCGCGAGGATTTGAAGCTGAAGGCGCTGCGCACGATGGGCATTCTGAACCCGCTCAAAGTCGTGATTACGAACTACCCGGAAGATCAGACCGAAATGCTGGATGCGGAAAACAATTCGGAAAATCCGGAAATGGGCCACCGCCAAATTCCGTTCTCCCGCGAAATCTACATCGAGCAGGACGATTTCATGGAAAATCCGCCGAACAAATATTTCCGCCTATTTCCCGGCAACGAAGTGCGTCTGAAGCACGCTTACTTCATCAAATGCAACGATTTTATTAAGGACGAGAACGGCAAAGTCGTCGAGCTGCACTGCACATACGATCCCGAAACGAAGAGCGGAAGCGGATTTACCGGCCGCAAAGTGAAAGGCACGATCCATTGGGTGGACGCCAAACACGCGGTTCCTGCGGAATTCCGCTTGTATGAGCCGCTTATTCTGGACGATAACGACGATGACGCCGCCTCCTTCCTGGAGAAGCTGAACCCGAACTCGCTGCAAATCGTGCAAGGCTTCGTCGAAGACAACATGAAGCAGGCGAAGGCGCATGACAAGTTCCAATTTTTCCGTCACGGTTATTTCAACGTGGATCCGAAGCATACGACCGTCGACCGTCTCGTGTTCAACCTGATCGTCTCGCTCAAAAGTTCATTTGAAGTATAAAACCACAAGGCTGTTCCTCCGTCATCCTCCGATGACTGCGGGAGCAGCTTTTTTTCGCCGTTTTGGTCAAAATCGTTCACAACTTTGTAACGTGCCTCCCTCTTTTATGAAAATAAATCATGAAAACGGCTTTGAAATCGGTCGCAAGTCCAGTTTCTTGTTCAGACCCGCGATTCGTGAAATTTGGGTTTGAACGAAGTATAATGGAACCAGACAGGTTGCGACGGAGAGACAAGGAGGGCACGATGAAGAAAACCGTTTTGATCGTTGACGATGACGTGAACATTTGCCGCATTACCAAGCTCTATGTGGAGAAGGGCGGTTTTCAAGTGGAAACGGCGCACGACGGCGATGCCGCGCTGAAACTGTTCGAACGGTTGAATCCGGATTTTGTGGTGCTGGATTTGATGCTGCCGAAGCAGGACGGCTGGAGTGTCTGCAATCAGATTCGCGCCAAAAGCGACGTGCCCATCCTGATGCTGACCGCCAGAGGACAGGTGGAAGAACGGATCGAAGGGCTGCAAATGGGAGCCGACGATTATATGGTCAAGCCGTTCGATCCGAACGAGCTTGTCGCCCGTATTACGAGCATTTTGCGCAGAGCGTCAGGCCGGCTGGAAACTCCCGTCAAAACGGATGTTTACGAATTCGGCAGCTTGCGCATCGACGCCATCTCGCATGAAGTCACGGTTGATGGCAAAGAAGTATCGCTGCCGAAACGGGAATATGACCTCATGCTGTTTTTCGCCCGTTTTCCGAATCAGGTGTTCTCCAGGGAAGATTTGATTTCGAAAATATGGGGCTGGGACTTTGACGGCGACGACCGCGTGGTCGATGTCTATATCAAGCGCATCCGGCAAAAGCTGAAGGCGATGACGGAAAAAGACAATGAGTGGAATATCCGCACCGTATGGGGCATCGGTTATAAATTCGAGGGAGCGGACTCATGCTGAATTCTTTTTACCGGAAGCTGCTGTTTGTTTACATGGCTATTACGCTCGTCTCGATCCTCGCGATCGCGGCTACGATCGGCTATACCATGAGGCAGAAAACGTACGAGCACAGCGAGAAGCTGCTTCAGGAAAAGATCGGCCAGGTCGAGGAACTTGCCAAAGGCTTGTTTGACGGATCTACCACGCAAAAGGAGTTTCGCAGACAAATCACCGCTCTGGAAAAAACGTCCGAAGTGCGGGTTTCCGTCATCAGGCATCCCAGTGTCAATCAAGAAAAGATCATCCCGCTGGGGGAAGTGCCGGAACGCAATGAATGGGTGCAGAGCGTGCTTAACGGCGAACAAATTACGGTCAAAGGCCCCTTTACCCAGAACAGCAAAGTGAATATGCTGATTGTCGGACAACCGGTCCTGCTGGATAACAAGGTTGCCGGCGGTCTGTTCCTGTATACCCCGCTGCGCAGCATCCAGGGGGTGATCGGCGGGATCAACCAGGCGATTATGATGTCCGCCGTTCTAATCGCGCTGATGGCGGGGATCGTGCTGTACGCCGTTTCGCGGCATTTTGTGAAGCCGATACAGCTTATGAGCCGAACGGCGGAAGCTTTGGCGACGGGGGATTTCAGCGGCCGGGTGCCGGTGCGCGGGAAAGACGAAATCGCCTCTTTGGCAGGTTCGCTCAACCGGATGGCGGGCAAACTTGAGAAAGTCGAAGAGGGGCGCAAGCGTTTCCTCTCGGAAATTTCGCATGAGCTGCGGACGCCGATTACGACGATCCGCGCATCTCTGCAAGGCATCGTCGATGAAGTCGTCGATCCCGCGGACGCCCGCGACTTTATCCAGGTGTCCCTGTCCGAGACGAAGCGTCTCAGCCAGCTGGTGGACGATTTGCTGCAGCTTTCGTCCTTTGACGAGAAGCGGGTGACGCTGAGCCGGGTCGAGGCGGACGCTGCGGAGCTTGCGCAGGACGTAGCGACCGGACTGACGATGAAAGCGAAGGCTAACGCCATCGAGCTGTGGGTCGAGGCGCAGGAAGCTCCTTTCGTACTTTATATGGACCCGGACCGGATCAAGCAAGTGTTCATCAATTTGCTGGACAACGCAATCGCGCATATCCCGCCGGGGAGCACGGCCGGAATCCGCTTGAAGGAGCTAAGAGGCGAACGCTGGATCGAGGTATGGGATAACGGCCCCGGCATTCCGGCGGAGAAGCTGCCATATATATTCGACCGGTTCTACAAGGTGGACGAAAGCCGCAACCGCACCGGCGCGGGCCTCGGCCTCGCCATTTGCAGAAGCATCGTAGAGGCGCACGGAGGCTGGATTCGGGTGGAGTCCATGCCCGGCAGAGGCACAGTTTTCTCGATTCAACTGCCGCCTGCGCCGAAGTCAAACTTATGACATATTTTTCCGCTATGATGGGGGTAAATAGTAAAAAACCGTATTTGAATATAGAGGAGTGTGTATGATGATGCATAGAGAATTGATGGGAATCGCGCTGGCAGAGCTTATAGCTTCAGGCATTCCGACGATGGCCGAAGCGGAGCTGGAGGCCGCGGTTGAAACGTCTATAAGCTCCGGTTTTTATCCGGGCAAGCGGCTGCTGCAGGACAGGGCGCTGTCCAGGCTGCAGGCAAAGGCGGCGAAGCTGGGCATCGGTACTATGGCCGGTAAAACGCAGGAGGAGCTCAAGACGGAGATTCAGGAGGCTGAGCTGGCAAAGCTGCAAGGAACAGCGAGAACACTCGGCATCGGCACGGACGGATTGACGGCGAAGCAGCTTCGCTCCGCGATCGGGCAGGCCCGGGAGCAAAAGAAAATCGGCAATCTGCTCAAGCGGGCGCATAAGCTTGGCATCAGCATCGACGGCAAAACCAAGGAGCAGCTCTGGGCTGACGTGCAAGCGGCCCTCAAGGCCAAGTGGCCAAAACCGAGCCGGCGCAGCGGCCGGGCAATATTAACATAAATGCGGTTGCTATAGCGAGCCCGGGGACAAAAGCTCCCCGGGTTTTATTGTGCTGCACGCAATTGGCGCACCTATCGCTCCCTGATGTAATAGTCTGTAATACGGAAGATTCATTCAGGGAGGGGTATTCATGAAAACGGTAAAGCTGCAAAGCTCTCGCAAAAAAATCGTTCTCCCCGCACTCGCGCTGCGTAAAGCGGCAGCAATCATGCTTCCTTTCTACTGCAAAATAGCTGCCAGCCGCCCTTTTGCCGAGAAATGGGCCAAAGCCGTGCGCGAAGCGGATCTGGCGGTCATGGAAAAGATGCTCCGCTCCGTGATCGGCGCTGAGCCGCTATCCTCGCTTGCCTCGAACGGCATCGGCTATTTCGTTGATTTTCCGCTGCCGAAGCCGATCTATGCAATTACCAATGCGACATCGATCCGCCCGGGGCAGGCGCAATTCACTTTTAACGGCTCGATCCATCGGGCGATAGCCAGGGAGGTCGTCCCGCTTTACCGGGAGCTCGCCCGCAATCCGCAATATGCCGCGCTCGTGGCCCATGCGATCAAACAGGGGAATAAAGCGTTCCTCAGCCGGCTGATCCGCAGCACCGTCAGGACGAAACGGCTGATCAGCCTGGAGATCGCGTATTCCGGCATGTTTCTGGGCTTTAAGTACCCCGCCAGCAAATACGTGTACTACAACGAGCTTTTCCGGGACGATGTGATGTGACAAGCCAACGGGCCGTCAAAGACGCCGTTAAGCTTCGGCTCGGCTCATGGATGGACCCTGATGCTGGAGAAGCCGGGCTAGTGCATCGCCGGAGCTGGCGCGGCACAGAAGCTTGCGTTATGGCCTGTATTATTCAAACTGTTGAGAAGCTCATTTGCTGTGCTGGGGATAAGGCGAGAAGAAGAAAACCTGCAAAAGTGCAGTTTTTTGCTCGTCAATGCGCCAGCAGCGAAAAATTCCTGCAAAAGTGCAGCAATTTCATCTAGCCCCCGGGCTTAGACCCATTTCAACCGGAAATTCCTGCACAATCGCAGGCTTTTCGCCAAAACGAGCCGCTTTCATCGAAAAAGCCTGCATTTTTGCAGGTTTTACCGCTGCTGCCAGGCCATCGAACGAATGGCTGCGGCACGAAGTATATAAATTTCCAGATAGAGTCCCCTTTGTTTCACCTCAATATTTTAGTAAAAAGTTTGTAATTAGTATAAAGAAATGGAAGTACAGCTGGTGCATTTTAGGGAAAGTGTGATTTGATTTTTGAACATCCGCTTGGCTACAATGGAAGGAAAAACGCGGTGAGGGGATAGCCTTTGATTTATATCGGATTAAGCGGATGGGGCGACCATGATTTGGGCGAAAACAGCCGTGGAAAATTGCAAATATACGGGGCGCATTTTCCGATTGTGGAGCTGGACAGTTCCTTTTATGCTGTTCAACCGGAGCGCAATTACCGCAAATGGTTGGATGAAACGCCGGGCGGGTTCGGCTTTATTGTTAAAGCATATCAGGGCATGACGGGCCATTTGCGGGGCGAGAATCCTTTTGCCGGAACGGAGCAGATGTTTGACGCTTTTTTGGCATCGGTGCGTCCGGTACAGGAGGCGGGCCGGTTGAAGGCGGTACTGTTTCAGTATCCGCCATGGTTTGAATGCAGCAAGGCGAATGTCGACTTGCTCCGCTATGCGAAGGCCAAGATGGGCAGCCTGCCGGCCGCGCTGGAGTTTCGCCATCAGAGCTGGTTTGCGGATGGGATGATGGAGAAGACGCTGGCTTTTATGCAGCGGGAAGGCTGGATGCACAGCATTTGCGATGAGCCGCAAGCGGGGATCGGTTCGGTGCCGACGGTTTTGCGGGCGACGCACCCGGACATGACCATCGTTCGTTTTCACGGCCGCAACGTAAGCGGTTGGAAGCAAAACAGCGAGACAAACTGGCGCGATGTCCGGTATTTATATCATTACAACCGGCAGGAGCTGCTGGAATGGAAAGAGCGGCTGCTGCAGCTGCAGGAGCAGGTGAAGGATATATGCGTTATTTTCAACAACAACTCGGGGGGACATGCGGCGGGCAACGCCAAAGAGCTGATGGAGATGTTGGGGCTCGACTACGAGGGGCTGGCGCCGAGGCAGCTGGATTTGTTTTGAGTGAAAGGAAACGAGTGCAAAAAGAGACCTGTTCGGGGCGATAGCAGGTCTCTTTTTACTTGCGTTTAGCGAAGCAGCCAGGGATTGAATTCGGGTCTGCCGTGGATTGGCAGTCTTTTTGGCGGTTAAGGGGCGGGGAAGTCCCTTATAACGAATTTGTACCTGTCCGGCAAGCTGAGACGGGGATAAAATGTTCATAATGAATTTGTAACCTTTCGTAGAGGAGAGGGATTGATGAACATAAGGGGCGCTGTTTTGAACTTGGAGGAGTGTAAAAGGATCGCGGCCAGGCTGCGGGCGGCCGGTTGTGTTTTCGCCGAGGATGAGGCCCGGCTGCTCATTTCTGCGGCGCGGACGCCGGCCGACCTTGCCGGCATGGTGGACCGGCGGGTTGCCGGCCTGCCCCTCGAGCACGTCATCGGCTGGGCGGAGTTTTGCGGTCTGCGGATAGAAGTGGACCCGGGAGTTTTCGTCCCCCGGCAACGCAGCGGATTTCTTGTCCGCCAGGCCGCCGCCTTCGCTCGTGCCGGAGCCGTAGTGGCGGACCTGTGCTGCGGCACGGGCGCGCTGGGCGTCGCGCTGGCCGCCGGTCTGGACCGGGTCGAGCTGCACGCCGTCGACATCGATCCCGCCGCGGTGCGCTGCGCTCGCCGCAACGTCGCTGCTGCCGGAGGTCACGTGTACGAAGGTGACCTCTACGAGCCGCTGCCGGCCGCTCTGCGCGGCCGGGTCGACATCCTGATCGCTAACGTGCCGTATGTGCCCACGGAAGCGATCAGGCTTTTGCCGCCGGAGGCCCGCGTCCATGAGGCGCGGGTGGCGCTCGACGGAGGCGCGGACGGGCTCGACCTCCAGCGGCGGGTAGCCGCTGCGGCACCTCTCTGGCTGGCGCCGGGCGGCCGCCTGCTGGTCGAGACGAGCGAGCGGCAGTCTCCGCAGACCGTCGAGATTTTTGCCCGCAGCGGGCTGATCCCGCAGGTGGCGAGTTCCGACGAACTGGACGCCACCGTCGTCATCGGAACCAGGCCGAACCTTTAGAGCCGATCATCAGGCGGCTGCCACTAGTCGCAACGTTTCTTTCATCCCTTGACTCTTACATTAATGTCATGGCTTAGAATAGGTTTGAAGCGCTATGGCTGTACGAACAAGGAGGAAATGGAAGAGATGGATGGAAAAACTGCGGACATTTTGGCGATATCCGGCAGCCTTCGGGCAAGCTCGTCGAATACGATCCTTTTGCGCGCAGCGGCGGCTTTGGCCCCCGGCTCTATGACGGTTACGTTGTATGGAGGGATCGGGGAGCTCCCGCATTTTAACCCTGATCTGGACGGGGAGGAGCCGCCTGCCGCGGTCAACGATTTTCGCGCGCGGCTGAAGGCGGCTGACGGAGTGCTTCTATGTACGCCTGAATATGCGAACGGAGTACCGGGCGTTTTGAAAAACGCCCTCGACTGGATCGTATCTTCGGGTGAGTTTTTGAACAAGCCTACGGCTGTGATTAGTGCGTCCCCGCTGGCGACAGGGGGCGGGCAGGCGCATGCCTCGCTAATGCTGACTCTGCGCATGCTGACAGCGCATGTAGTAGAAGGGGGAACGATGCTCGTTCCCTTCGTGAACAAGAAGCTGAGCGCGGAAGGCGGCATCTCGGACGCTGCCACCGCACAGGAGCTGGCAGCCCTTCTTCATGCGCTGCTTCGCGGCATCCCTGAGGAAGACGCCCCCAAAGGCTTCCGTTAAATAAAACACCTTCCTTCTCGCTGAAATGCGAACGCAAGGGAGGTGTTTTTTTGCGGTGTTTTTTTCGTGGGGCGTGCTAAGGTGCGGAAGGCATACATGCAGGCCCATGGGACAATGCGGCTCGACAGGGAAAAGCCTGCAAAAGTGCAGGTTTTTTCTGTAATCATGGTTCATTTTGGCGAAAAGCCCGCGATTGTGCAGGAATTTTCGATAAAAATGAACCAGAGCCCATGTTCGCGGTGAAAAGCCTGCACTTTTGCAGGAATTCTCGGTGGCCAGCGATCAAAGACAAATTCATGTATTTTTGCAGGTTTTCTTTGCGCGGCCAGGCAGATTGTGGCTATCGCCTCTGACACGGGGGTTTTTCAACAGCCTGACTTTTGCAGGTTTTCTTCACGCAATCAGGCAAATTGTGCGTCAGGTTCAGGCATATGGGTTACTGGGCAGCTTGCAAAAGTGCAGGGATTTTCGCATTGTACAGACCCCTTCGAAGTGCGCTGGATATTTGTCGAATAATGCTGCAAACTAGAAGGTGAGCAGGCGCATCGGCCGCCGCCGGCAGAGGTCGCCCGCCGCCATGCAGAGCTGCAGCACACCCGGCTGGATTCAACGGAGCGGTGGAACTTATAGCAGGATCGTACCGTCAGGGCGCTATGTTCCTGGCGTTTTTTTCGATTGTTTGCTAAAAAAGTCGAATTCGTTGGGTAGTTAGGTCGAATCCAGGATAGCAAAAAAAGCGGCGCGCCGTTAATGTGGGTATTAAGATCGCGATGTAACATCATATGTGAGAATAATCCGGTTTAAAAAGGAGAGCGGCTCTATGAACCTGCCCAAGCTGCACATTCCCTGGAATTCGATCAGGTTCAAGCTGGTCATCAGCTTTTTGCTTGTCGCCATCCCTTTGCTGGGGCTGCTTTTTTATAATAATTTTTACGCGATTCACGTAGTCCGCGAGCAGGTCGCGATGTCCAACAAAAATATGATCTCCCTGTATATGGGGCAAATCGACAGCGGGCTGGACGAGGCGGATAAATACTTGAATTCACTGCTGTCGGCCAATTTTGAGCTGCAAATCCTGAGGAGCCCGCCTACGCCGGATGATTATATGCTGGCCAAGATTCATCTGTCGGACAAGCTTTCGAATGACATATTAATGTATAAAGTCGATTCCTACTTTATATATTCGCCGGCGCAAAAAGACTTGCTGGATGTTGTCAAAAACCAGGTGTCCGATTCGGGCGAAAGGGATTTTGTCAGGGAGTATTTGCGGACGGAACTGGGGGGCGCGCCTGAAACCGGGCCGTCCTTGCAGGGCAACTGGTTTGTCAAAAAGATTAACCGCGATTATTATCTGTTTCGCATTCTCAAGCTGGGCAATATGTACGTAGGCGCCTGGGTCAATGTCAAAACGTTAATGCTGCCGCTGACGCTCATTCATATCGGGGAAAAGGGCGCTTCCATGTTCGTCACGGACCGCGGCGAGCCGATGACCGACGATGCGCGCGCGCCGGCCAAGGACGTTGATTTAAGCCGGAGCTTCCAGCAGTATTATTTGACCGGAGCCAAGAATCAATTCCTGATCGTCGGCGAACGATCCAAGAAAGCGAATTTCAGCCTCGTTGCGATGATACCGAATGAGACGATTTTGCAAAACTTGCCTTATTTGAATCGAATCGTATTTGTGGTTTCTTTTTTGGGATTGCTGCTGCTGCCGGGGTTTTTGCTGTTCCTTCGCAAGACGATGCTGATTCCGCTGATGCGGATTGTGTCGGCCATGAAGCGCATCGGGGAAGGGGGCGTCAAAGTGCGGATTCAGCCGTACCCTGCTTCCGACGAGTTCCAACTGCTGCATACGACCTTCAACAAGATGATCGGCCAGATCGAGGAATTGAAAATTCATGTGTACGAGGAGCAAATCAGCAAGCAGAAGGCGGAGCTCCAGTATTTGCAATTGCAGATCAACCCGCATTTTTTCCTGAATTCCTTGAACATTTTGTACAATCTGGCTTTGGTCAAAGACTATGAGCTGATCCAGGAAATGACGCTGCGCCTGGTCAAATATTTTCGCTATATGTTAAAAAGCAATTTGACGTTCATCCCGTTGAACGATGAGCTGGAGCATGTGCGCAACTACATCCGGATTCAGGAGCTGCGGTTCCAGCAAACGTTGAACTTCCGCATTGAGACGCCTGAATCGTTCCATAAAATTCACGTGCCTCCGCTGGTCATACAGACGTTCATCGAGAATTCGATCAAGCATGCGCCGCAGATGGATGTTCCTCTTGCGCTCTTTATTCGAATCGAAATGGAGGATTCGCAGCCGGACCCGCATATACGGATCGAGATCGGCGATACGGGAAGAGGATTTCCGGAGGCTGTTTTGCAGGAGCTCAGGGTAGGCAATCGGATTATAGATGAGCAGGGGGAGCATATCGGAATTTGGAATGTGTGGCACCGGCTGAGGCTGCTGTACGGCAACCGCGCCCGCATTTCGTTCTCGAACCGTACGCCTTCGGGAGCGCTAGTCCGAATCGAGCTGCCCCTGCAGCCGGATCACTAATGAATGGGAGGTTCCAACTATATGTTTCATTTGCTCATCGTCGATGACGAACCTCTTGCTGTCAGAGGCGTAAAAACAGTCGTGAATTGGGACAAAATCGGAATTTCCGCCATCTATGAAGCTTATAACGCCGCACAGGCCAAAGAGATTTTCGCCAACCATCACATCGACATCATGCTTTGCGACATTGAAATGCCGCAGGAGAACGGGCTGAAGCTGCTGTCCTGGGTCAAAGAGCATTATCCCGCGACCGAGACCGTGTTCCTGACCTGCCACGCGGACTTTGCTTTTGCCAGAAAAGCGATCCAACTGGGCAGCCTGGACTATTTGCTAAAGCCGATTACGCCTGAAGATCTGGAGGATGTGATGGTCAAAGCGATCGGAAAGGTGCGCAAAGAAAGCGAATTGGCGCAGATCAGCCAATCCTGGGTCCAGCATCATCCTTTGTTCATCGAACGGTTTTGGCTGGATATCGTGAATTTGGTTATTCCGTCCAATCCGGATGCCGCCCGTAAGGCGATGGATGAGCGGAAAATTACGTACGCCAAAGACATGCGTGTGCTGCCCGTGCTGATTCATGTGCAGAGATGGCATAAGACGCTGACTTTGCGGGATGAAAAAATTTTGGAATACGGCTTGAAAAATGCCGCGGCGGAAGTCATTCGCGAACTGGGCATCGACGCGCAGCTGATGTCTTTGGATCGCAACGAAATGCTTGCCGTGCTCCTGCTGCCCGCAGATGCCCGGCTGGATGCCAACCTGTTGAAAAGCAAGCTGGAGGCGTATATTTCATCGTGCTACCGCTACTTTTATTGCGACCTTTCCTGCTATGTCGGGGACGCGTCTCTGATTCATGAAATGCCCGAGATGGTGCGCCAACTGCTCGGCCTTAAGAAAAATAATGTCGCCTATTACAACCGGGTGTTCCTGCGCAGCTGGCAGCCGCAGTCGTCCGTTTCGGCGGCGATGCCCGATATGAAAGTATGGTCGGTCATGCTGGCGCAGGGCGCTCAAGATCAGGTGCTGGCCGAGGTTAAGCATTATTTGACGAAAACCGTGCAAAATTCGGGGATGGACGCAGCCTTCATGCACCAGTTCCATCACGATTTTATGCAGATTGTATACTCCGTCCTGAAGGAGAAGGGGATTCAGGCCCGCGAGCTGTTCAAGGACAGCAGGTCCATTGAATTGTCCGCGGGGAGCGGCCGCTCGGTCATGGATATGCTGGAATGGATTCAGCATATGGTCGCCAAGGCGATGGATCATATCCGCGAAATCGAAGCGACGCACTCGGTAGCCTCCAAAGTCGGGAAATATATTTCCAAGCATTATGACCAGGACTTGAGCCGGGAGCATATCGCCAATCAGTTTTTTCTCCATCCGGACTATTTGGATCGTATGATGAAGAAGGAAACCGGGATGTCCATGAAGGAATATTTGCTCCACGAGCGCCTGCGGATCGCGCAGGAGCTGTTGAACAAGACGGATATGCCGGTCACCGATGTGGCTACGCATGTGGGGATGAATAACCTTTCCTATTTTACGAAAGTGTTCCGCAAGCACGCCGGCCTCAATCCGAGCGACTACAGGCAGCGTGCCAAAAAGTGACTTTTAGGTCGAATCCGTGTTAATGAAAAGTCGAAATGAGCATAGTAGATCCATCGGTGCAGCCGTACAATCAAGGTAGCTTCATAAATTACTCAAATGGGGGAGTACAATGAAAAGAACAACCAAATTGTTGGGCGTTGTATTAGCGGGAAGCATGATAACGCTTACGGCATGCGGGGGCAAGGACGCCGCGGGCAATTCCTCGGCTTCGCCGTCCGGCGCGGCAGGGGGCAAAGAGGCCCCTTACGAACTGACCGTGGCCTTCTCCGCGTACAATGCGATACCTTCCAATATGCAGGAAGTGCAGGACGCTATCAATAAAATTACGCTGCCGAAAATCAATGCTACGGTGAAACTGACTCCGATCAATGTCGGCTCTTGGGCTCAGCAGTCCAACCTGATGCTCTCCAGCAATGAAAAATTGGATCTGATGTTCGTTTCCGGAAGAACGTATACGAGTTACGTAGCCAAAAGCCAGCTGATGAAGCTGGACCCGCTGCTGGATCAATACGGGCAGGATATCAAGAAAGTATTTGATCCGGCCTCGCTCAGCGCGACCAAAGTGAACGGCAGCACGTACGCGATTCCGAGCAATCGGGATTTGGCCGTAAATTACGGCGTGAATATAAAGAAAGAATATTTGGATAAATACAAAATCGATGCGAACAGCATCAAGACATTGGACGACCTCGAGGGCGCGCTCAAAACAATCAAAAGCGCCGAGCCGAATCTGACGCCGCTTGTTCCGCAGACATCAGGCTTATCCTTCCTGGACAGCTACAGATGGTTCGATAATTTGGGCGACGCCATCGGCGTCCTGCCGAATTACGACAACAACCTGAAAGTTGTCAATCTCTATGAAACACCCGAATATGCGGCATTCGTGAAGAAAATGAGAAGCTGGTACACGGCCGGCTACATTATGCAGGATGCGGCGACGAATAAGGACGGCAGCTTCGCTCTGCTGAAAGCCGGCAAAGGCATCGCCTATCTGACGAATCAAAAGCCGGGCATGGATATGCAGGATAGCAGAGGCGTGGGGACGCCGATAGTGACGATTCCTCTGACTCCGGCCACAATGACAACGTCGACGGTTGCAACCATTATGTGGGGCATCCCGATCAATGCGAAAAAACCGGACAAATCGATGCAGTTCCTGAATTTGATGTATTCCGACAAAGACATCGTCAACCTGCTTGACTGGGGGATTGAAGGCAAAGATTACGTCAAAAAAGCTGACAACAGCGGTGTAATTGAATATCCGGCCGGAATGGACGCCAAATCGGTAGCTTACGCTCTAAATCAAGGCTGGATGTTCGGGAACCAATTCTTGTCCCATGTGTTTACCGGAGACGACCCAAAAATTTGGGAAAAGATGGACAGCTTCAACAAGCAAGCAGGCAAATCGAAAGCGCTTGGCTTCTCCTTCAGCCCGGACCCCGTAAAAACGGAGTATGCAGCGGTAACGAACGTGCTCAACCAATATAAATTGGCGCTTGAAACGGGAAGCGTAGACCCGGATAAAATACTGCCTGAATTCATTGCCAAATTGAAATCCTCGGGCATTGACAAAATCATCGCAGAGAAACAAAAACAGCTCGACGAATGGGCAAAACAAAGCAAATAACCGGCAATTGGCAGAGGCTGCCCCGCGAGTCACGGAAGTGACGGAGGGGGCGGCCTTTTTGCTTGGAAGCCGGCCAAGTCCGGCCGCGAACGAAGTCGAAAATGTGCTAATGAAAAGTCGAGTCCGACATAGTGAGGGGACCGCGAATTTCTTACTATTAAAGTACAGCAAAGACGAATAGAGAAAGAAGGGAAAGAGACATGAACAATCCATCAAACGCGAATGCGCTGGGCGCCGAGCGAACAGCCAATACCCGGACAAGCAGCCGGGCATGGAAAACATTTAAAAAGTTTTTCCCGTATTATTTGATGATTATCCCGGGAATCGTGTACTTGATCATCAACAACTATATGCCGATGTTCGGGCTGGTCATTGCTTTTAAAGAAGTCAATTTCGCCAAAGGAATTTGGGGCAGCGATTGGGTAGGGCTGAAAAACTTCGAATATTTGTTCAAGTCGGCGGACGCCTACATCATTACGCGAAACACGATTTTATACAATGCAGTCTTTATTGTTATCAACCTGGTTGTGGCTGTCGGAGTCGCCATTTTGCTGAATGAAATCAAGAACAAATTTTTGTCCAAATTTTATCAAAGCGTGATTTTGCTGCCGTACCTGATCTCTACGGTCATCGTCAGCTATCTGGTGTTCGCCATGCTGAGCATGGATAACGGATTCGTGAACAAAACGGTGCTTCCGATGCTGGGCCTGGATGCGGTCTCCTGGTACAACGAGCCGGGCGTGTGGCCGTACATTTTGACCTTTATCCATACCTGGAAGGGAGCCGGGTACCTGTGTATCGTCTATTTGGCCGCGATTATCGGTATCGACCAGGAATACTACGAGGCCGCTACTTTGGACGGAGCCTCCAAATGGCAGCAAATCCGCAACATTACGATTCCGCTCATCGCTCCGGTCATCACCATGATGACGCTGCTCGCGATCGGCCGCATTTTTTATTCGGACTTCGGTCTATTCTACCAGGTGCCGATGGATTCGGGATCGCTCTACAACACGACCAACGTTATCGATACTTACGTATACCGGGGCCTGATGCAGCTTGGCGATATCGGCATGTCTTCCGCCGCGGGCTTGTATCAATCGCTGGTAGGGTTCGTGCTGGTGCTCTTATCGAATTATGTCGTCCGTAAAATCAACAAAGAGAATGCATTATTTTAAGGAGGTCCCCCAATGGTTAATAAAGAAACCCGCACATGGCAGTGGATCGGACACACAGTCTTATGGATATACGCAGCGTCATGTATTTTGCCTTTTCTCTTGTTGTTCATGTCCTCGATTACGGATGAAAAGACCATCGTGCAAAACGGATATTCCTTCTTTCCGGAACATTTCGGCTTCAGCGCCTACGCTTATTTGTGGAATGAGGCGACTAATATTTTCCGGGCGTACGGCATTACGATTTTTGTCACCGCGATCGGGACGACGGCGAGCCTTATCATTACGTCGCTGCTGGCGTACCCGCTGTCCCGGCGGGATCTTCCTTTTGTCAATCCGCTCGCTTTTTTCGTCTTCTTCACCCTGCTGTTCAACGGCGGTCTCGTTCCGACCTATTTGATTTATACGCAAGTGTTTGAAATCAAAAATACGATTCAGGCGCTCATTATTCCCGGCCTGCTGATGAACGGCTTCAACGTTCTCTTGATGCGGACGTTTTTCAAGACTACGATCCCGGTTCCGGTGCTGGAGTCGGCGAGCATGGACGGCGCGGGCGTATTCAAAACGTTTTACAGCATCGTGCTTCCGCTTTCCATGCCGATACTCGCGACGATCGGGCTGTTTCAAGGGATCGCATATTGGAACGATTGGTTCAACGGCTTGATCTACATTACGAATCCGAAGCTGTTCAGCTTGCAAAGCATATTGAACCGGATTATGACGGATATCCAATTTTTGAGCAGCGACCCTTCCATGGGCTCGCAGTCCAGCGAGGCGCTGGCGACTTTGCCGAGCGCAACGTTCCGCATGGCGATTGCCGTCATCGGGGTGATTCCGATTCTTGTCGCTTATCCGTTCTTCCAGAAATATTTCGTAAAAGGGATTACGATCGGGGCCGTTAAAGGCTGATCCCCGGCGGTACGCGAAACTGACAGCGGAGGTTGAAGGCGTTTGAACAATCGCTTGAGAGATGTGCTTGAAGGAAAAGAAGGCAACTATATTTTGCCTTTGGTGTGGCAGCGGGGTGAAGGGGAAGCGGTCATCCGCGAAGAGATGGCCCGGATCGACGAAGCCGGCATCAAGGCGGTATGCATCGAGTCGCGGCCTCATCCGGACTTCCTGGGCCCGGGCTGGTGGGCGGACATGGACGTGATTATGGAGGAGGCGCGCAGCCGCTCCATGCGGGTGTGGGTGTTCGACGACGATCATTTTCCGACCGGCCACGCAGGCGGGAAGCTGAAGGAGGCCCCTGGGGAGCTGCGCAGGCTGTATTTGGCCGAGCGTCACATCGACGCCCGGGGCCCGATGAAGGACGCTTCCTTCCTCATCGACCCCTGGCTGTCGGAGGGAGAGGCGCTGGAAGCCGTTGTCGCCGTTCGCCGGGATGCGGAGCGGGGCACGCTGATCGGCGAATATGCCGAGCTTTCTTCCGAGGTACGGGACGGCGTCCTGTACTGGGACGTTCCGGCCGGGTTTTGGCGCATATACATGCTCGTCAGAACGCCGAAGGGGGCGCCCGAAAAGTACGATGACTATGTGAATCCGCTGGCCGCCGAATCCGTGCGCGTACTGATCGATACGATGTACGAGGCTTACTATGAACGCTATCGAGATGATTTTGGCGCAACTTTCGCCGGCTTTTTCTCCGATGAACCCGGGTTTTACAACGACCGGGCCATATACAACTTTGAGTCCAAGCCCGGGAAAAAAGACGTGGTCCTGCCGTGGACCGGCGATCTGCTAGAGCAACTGGAGCGGGAGTTCGGCTCGTCCTGCCGGCAGTACCTGCCTTTGCTTTGGCACGAAGCGGACGAGCAACTGACGGCTGCCGTGCGCTATGCCTATATGAACGTCGTCAGCAGGCTGTACGCGCAAAACTTCTCCACGCAGCTCGGAGATTGGTGCCGCGAGCGCGGCGTGGAGTAC
Source organism: Paenibacillus sp. sgz302191 (assembly GCF_057749925.1). NCBI lineage: Bacteria > Bacillati > Bacillota > Bacilli > Caryophanales > Paenibacillaceae > Paenibacillus > Paenibacillus sp. sgz302191. The sequence goes on along the minus strand of NZ_JBYLHY010000004.1, from coordinate 50,913 downwards.
ATCGGCCACGTAATCGAAGATAACAACGTTCACGCGCGTTTGGGTTGCGGGCCGGGACATTTCTTCAGGGCGGTGTCCGGTCAGGATATGTCCGGCGTGGATGTCGTCTTGTGGCAGCTCGTGCCGGGCTTTGACGAAGCCGACTTTTCCTGGATCGCCGGAACGGTGGACAGCGAATTTTTCCATTACGGCTTGGCCAAGCTCGCTTCTTCGGCAGGACACATCGATCCGAAGAAAAAGGGGCGCACGCTGGCCGAAGTGTTCGGCGCATACGGATGGGCCGAGGGCTTGAAGCTGATGAAATGGTTGACGGACCACATGCTTGTGCGCGGTGTCAACTATTTCATCCCGCATGCTTTTTCGCAAAAAGAGTACCCGGACCCGGACTGTCCTCCTCATCTGTACGCGCGGGGACATAATCCGCAGTACCGGTACTACCGCATACTTAACCGCTATACGAACCGGATGAGCCATCTGCTGTCGGGAGGGCGGCATCGCGCGCCGACGGCTGTGCTGTATCACGCGGAAGCCGAGTGGTCGGGCGCTTATATGTATTTCCATAAGCCCGTGAAGGAGCTGGCGCGCAAGCAGATCGATTGCGATGTGCTGCCGGTCGACGCGCTCCTGGAATCGGCATCCGTCTCCGAGGGCCGGTTAACGGTCGGTCCGGAGGACTACGGCTGCCTGATCGTCCCTTATGCCGAGGCGCTGCCGCAGAAGCTGCTCGACCGCCTGGCCGGCATGGCGGACCTGGGGCTGCCGCTGCTGTTCGTGGGCGGCTGGCCCGAGCGCGCCAGCGAAGGAACGGATGCGTCCGCTGCGCTAGACGCCCTCGCCGCACATCCGCGGGCGGAGGTCGTTCCGCTGAGCGGCTTGGCCCCGCGGATTCGCGAGATGGGCCTGGGCGACATCGAAACGGATACGGAGCAGCCGTACTTGCGCTATTACCGCTACGAGCAGCAGGAGCTGGATGTGTTTTTATTTTTCAACGAGCATCCGGCGGAAGTTATTGAAACGAACGTGCAATTGCCGGTTAACGGCAGCATTCTGGCGTATGACGCTCTCTTTAACCGAATAAGCTCTGTCGACAGTCAAGCGACGCTGGAAGGCTCGGCCGTATCCTTGCGGCTTAGCCCTTATGAAACGATCGTTTTATTGGCAGGAAAAGACACTGGCAGCCCTGTGGATTTTCAGGGAATAACTGGGAAAGGGGTCCTGCAGCCGCATACACCGCCAACTCAGAGCGTTGAAATAAAAGGAAATTGGAAGTTGGCCACGGCGACTTCGCTGCAATATCCTTCGTTCGTCTTCGCGGGTACGGTGGAACAATTGGTCAGCATGAGCCGGCCGGACAAGCTTCCCCGATTCTCGGGCACCTTCCGGTACGAAACGGAATTTGAATGGGGATACGGCGGGGGCCCGGTTGCGCTCGACCTGGGGGAAGTGTACGAAACGGCGGAAGTTTGGGTGAACGGGCAATCGGCAGGCGTGCGCATTTGTCCGCCTTATCGCCTCGATATTAGCGGGCTTGTCCGCCCCGGAACCAATGCGCTGGCTATCGAAGTGACGAATACGCTAGTTAAGGAAAGGCGCGATTTCTTCTCGCGTTTTGCCCAGCAGGAACCCAGCGGGTTGTTGGGGCCGGTAAGGCTGCTATTTTAACGTAAGCAATGATGGAGGGACAAAGAATAAAGATGATTAATTTAAAAGCGAACCCTTTTTTCCTGGAAGACGAAGACATCGAATGGGTGAAGTCTACGCTGGCCGGGATGGATATAAAGGAGAAAATCGGTCAATTGTTTTGCCCTGTCGGCCGAACGAAGGACCGGGAGGAATTGACGGCGATTCTGAAGGACATTCAGCCCGGCGGCATCATGTACCGGCCGGATGAAGGCTTGGCCAATCAGGATGTGCACCGGTTTTTGCAGGGGAAATCCAAAATCCCGATGCTCATCGCAGCCAATCTGGAAGCAGGGGGCAATGGAATTGCCTCGGACGGCACCTTTTACGGCCGCCCTATGCAAATAGCGGCGACGGACAACGCGGATCATGCCCGCAGGCTGGGCGTCATTGCCGGGCGCGAGGGCGCGGCGGTAGGCTGCAACTGGTCGTTTGCGCCGGTTATCGATATCGACATGAACTTCCGCAACCCGATCACCAACACGCGGACGTACGGTTCCGACCCGGATCGCGTGCTTGCGATGAGCAAAGCTTATATGACCGGAATTCAGGAGAACGGCGTTGCGGTATCGATCAAGCATTTTCCGGGCGATGGCGTAGACGAGCGCGATCAGCATCTGCACATTGCGATCAATTCCCTGACGGTCGAGGAGTGGGACGCTACTTTTGGCAAGGTGTACCAAGGAATGATCGATGCCGGCGCCAATACGGTGATGATCGGCCATATCATGCTGCCGGAATACTCCCGGCTGCTTGCGCCCGGAATCCGCGATGAAGAGTTGATGCCGGCTACGCTCGCCCCGGAGCTGCTGCAAACGCTGCTGCGCGGGAAGCTGGGCTTCAACGGAATGATTGTGACGGATGCAACGAACATGGGCGGATTCACGATGGCGGAGAAGCGGGAGCTTGCCGTACCCAAAGCTATCGCGGCCGGCTGCGACATGTTTTTGTTCAACAAGAACCTGTACGAAGATTACCAATTCATGCTCAAAGGATTGGAGAACGGGATATTGACTGCAGAGCGCGTAGACGAGGCGGTCACCCGCATTTTGGCCTTCAAGGCTTCGCTTGGGCTGCATAAAAAGCAAGCCGAAGGATCGCTCGTGCCTGCGCCCGAAGCGTTAACGGTGCTGAAATGCGGCGAGCACGAACAGTGGGCGCGCGAATGCGCGGACGAAGCCGTAACCCTCGTGAAGGATACGCAGGCGCTGCTGCCGATCGATCCGCAAAGGCACAGACGCGTTCTATGTTTCGTGCTGACGGGAGACGGGAGCAATTACGGCAGCCAGCAGGCGCACGTTCCATTTGTAAACCGTTTGAAGCGGGAAGGCTTCGAAGTGGAGGTTTTCGATCCGGCGACTGCGGTTGCGAACAGGTTTGCGCCGATTCAAGACTACAAAGACAATTACGACCTCGTCCTGTACTACGCCAGCATCGAAACCGCGAGCAACCAGACGGTCGTCCGCATCACCTGGGCGCCGCCGATGGGCCTGGATATGCCGTTCCTGATCCACGAAGTGCCGACAGCTTTCATTTCTTTGGCAAGCCCGTACCATTTGCAGGATGTGCCGCAGATCAAAACGTTCGTCAACGCTTATTCCAGCAGTGAGTATGTCGTCGACGCCGTAGTGGACAAGCTGCTGGGCCGCACCCCTTTCAAAGGCGTGAGCCCGATAGATCCATACTGCAATTACTGGGAAGCCAAACTATAAAAAGAAGCGGCAAGGAGGGTTCCAATGCGCTATCAGGCAGTTATTTTCGATTTGGACGGCGTAATCGTGTCTACGGATCATTATCATTACATAGCGTGGAAGCAAATTGCCGAGCGTGAAAATATCGAATTCAACCGGGAGATCAACCACCGGCTGAGGGGCGTAAGCCGCATGGAAAGCCTGAACATCATCCTCGAACGGTCGTCAAGAATGTATTCCGAAGAGGAGAAATGGCAGCTCATGGAGCAAAAAAACGAAGCGTACAAGGAACTTCTTGAGGCTTTGACGGAAGCGGACCTTTTGCCGGGCGTCAAAGAAACGTTGGAAGCGCTGAAACAGCGGGGCATCAAAATCGCCATCGGCTCTTCCAGCAAGAACGCTCCGCTCATATTGAGAAAAACCGGACTTGACGGCTCCTTTCATGCAATTTCGGACGGAAATAACATTACGCAAAGCAAGCCGCATCCGGAAGTGTTCCTGATGGCGGCGGACATGCTGGGCATTGCCCCGGAGTATTGTCTTGTCGTCGAAGATGCGGAAGCCGGAGTGGAGGCAGCTTTGCGCGCGGGCATGAAGGTGGCTGCCGTCGGGGAAGCCCGTTCCTGCGGGCAAGCCCAGTATGCGATGGAAACAGTCGGAGAGCTGCTGCAAATCGTGGCCGGGGACCGGTAATCGAACGATTTCTTATTGAACAAAAGCCTTCCTTCCATTAAGATGAATATGTGCGCGCAAGCGGTGCGACGCCCTGAAGAGATTAATGAAGGTGGCTGACTCATGAACCGAACCGAGGCGGAATTCAGCAACCTCGTGAAGGCTTACCGCAAACGGCACATGGGCAAGGGGCCGGAACGGATCAAGACGACCTTTTGCAAACATTGGGCCATTTGCGAGATGGAGGGCAATTTGTCCCCCGTGGAAAAATTTATCGCGAAGACCGACGATGGCAGACAGATGCTTCGTACGGCTCGCACGGAAATGGTCAAAGAAATGTACCGCGATCATCCGCCCGTAGAAATGGAAGAACTGCTGGGCGCCCAATTTGTCCGGCTGTTCGTCGATATCGATATCCTGGAAGATACGGGAATGTCGGTCTTTGTGTTCGATCAGGACATCGAGCGGAAATTTTGCAAGTAAAGCCCCAAAACAATTATATACATGCATGAAGTGCTGTTGGCGCTTGGTAGCGAACCTGCCGGAGACTAACCACTGTGAAGCTGCTTATTTGGATCTGCACCTAAGAACCAGATAGGCGGTTTTGCGGTGGTTTTTTTGTGAAAAAGCAGCAATTGCGCCGAAGGAAAAGTCCGGTCCCTATAACTATACGAGGAGAGAGGAACATGGGTACAACCAAACATACCGGGCCGATCAAGCTGCCTGCCATGCCGAATCCCAAGCTGTGGGTCAGCGCTGTTCCGTTCGGGCTCGGTAAAATCAAACCGCAACATATCCGCGAGACGGCCAAAATCGCCTGGCAGAACAGGGACAATCTGCCGTACGCGTACCGGATTCTGACGCAGGGCGTCTGCGACGGCTGCGCGCTGGGAGTATCCGGGCTGTACGACCAGACGCTCGACGGACCGCATCTTTGCACGACGCGGCTCAACGTGCTGCGGCTGAATACGATGCCCGCGATCCGCGAGGAGGTGCTGCACGCCGACATCGATGAGCTGCGGCGCATGGACAGCACCGCGCTCAGAGCGCTCGGCCGCATTCCGTATCCGCTTATCCGGCGGGCCGGAGAGCGTAAGTTCAGCCGCGCGACGTGGGATGAAGCGCTGGATACAATCGCGGCCAAAATTCGGGCGATCGATCCGAAGCAGATGGCGTTCTATCTGACCGCCCGAGGGATCACGAACGAGTCGTATTATACCGCGGCCAAGGTGGCCAGATTCCTTGGTACGAACAATATCGACAACGCCTCGCGCATCTGTCACTCGCCGTCGAAGACGGCGCTCAAGCGCTCCATCGGCGTAGGCGCTTCGACCTGCAATTACAAGGACTGGATCGGCACGGACGTCCTTGTATTCTGGGGCAGCGTAGCCGCGAACAACCAGCCGGTTTCGACGAAGTATATGTATGCGGCCAAGCGCAAAGGGACGAAAATCATTGTCATTAACCCGTACTACGAGCCGTCCATGGAGCAGTACTGGATTCCCTCCATTGCCGAATCGGCGCTGTTCGGGACGAAGCTGGCCGACGATGTGTACCAGGTGAACATCGGCGGCGACATCGGCTTCATGAACGGGGTCATGAAGCACTGGTTCGAGATGGAGGAGCGCCAGCCGGGCTCCGCCATCGACCACGCGTTCGTGCAGGCGCACACGAACGGCTTCGAAGAGCTGCGCGCCCATGCGGCGCAGCAGGACTGGACGACGCTGGAGCAGTCGTCCGGACTCTCCCGCGAGCGCATGCGCGAGTTCGCGGAGCTGCTGGCCCGTGCCGGGAGCGCGGTATTCGTGTGGAGCATGGGGCTCACACAGCACCGCTTCGGCACGGACAACATCTCGCAGGTGGCGAATCTCGCCCTCCTGCGGGGTTTTCTCGGCCGCGCGCACTGCGGGCTGATGCCCATCCGCGGCCACAGCGGCGTCCAGGGATCGGGCGAAATGGGCGCCGATCCCTTCAGCCTCCCCGGCGGCGAATTCAGCAGCGCCGCCGACCGCAAGCGCATCGGGCAGCTCTGGGGCTTCGAGCTGCCGGATTGGCAGGGCGACATCGTCGGCGTCACCCTGGAGAACGCGCTCCTGCCCGAGGAGCAGGAGCGCAAGCTCCGGATGTTCTACACATCCGGCGGCAATTTTCTCGAGACGATGCCGGACCCGGCGTTCGTCCGCCAGTCACTGGAGGCAGTCGATGTCCGCGTCCATCAGGACATCATCCTCAACACCTCCACGCTCGTTGACGCGCGGGAGGCCGTAGTGGTACTGCCTGCGATGACGCGCTACGAGCAGCCCGGAGGGGGCACGTCCACCTCGACGGAGCGGATGGTGTACTTCTCGCCGGAGATCGCCGGCCCCCGCATCGGCGAAGCCCGCGCGGAGTGGGCGATCTACGTCGATCTCGCCCGCCGCGTGAAGCCGGAAGCCGCTGCACGGCTCGGCTGCGGCAGCGCGGAGGCGATCCGCGCGGAAATTGCGGAGGCCGCGCCGAACTACGACGGCATCCAGCACCTGCGGGAGCGCGGCGACGTGTTCCAGTGGGGCGGCGCCTGGCTGTGCGAGGACGGCATCTGTCCGACGCCGGACGGCCGCGGCGCGCTGCTGCCGATCGTGCTGCCGGAGCTGCGCAAGCCGGAGGGGCATTTTTACGTGACGACGCGCCGCGGCAAACAGTTCAATTCGATGATATATAGCGATACGGACCCGTTCAACGACGCTGACAGGTATGATGTGCTGATGCATGACGCCGACGCGCGGGAGCTTGCTTTGGCGGAAGGCGAGGCCGTCATCGTTTTTAACAGTTATGGCAGCATGCACGGCAGGCTGAAAACGGCTGCGGTGAAGCAGGGCAATATCGAGGTGCATTGGCCGGAAGGCAATTCGCTGATTCCCAAAGGCGTATATGAGCAGTACGCCGGCATACCGGAATATAATACGGCGGTCATTGTGGAAAAAGCGGAGACGTTCCACGCCCGCAAAGATACGAGTTATGTCGAAAAGCGCATTCAGGAGCTTGAAACGGAAATGGAGTGATGCGCATGGATCGGGAGCATGATGCTGCGGCGGCCGGCGGCGCCGGTCGGGCAGCTGCCACGACATGGCAGGTTTACCGCTATATGGGCGGCCCGGAGCTGATCGGCGAACCGGATGAGATCGCAGTGGAGGCCCCGCTCACGCTGAAGGTGGATGGAGAGGAGTTCGCCACGCTTGTCTGCACGCCGGTCGATGTAGTCGATCTGGTGACCGGTTTTTTGGCGTCGGAGGGCTTGATCCGGTTCGCGGACCAGATCGAGTCGCTTTCGCTCGACGAAGACCGCGGGTTCGCCCACGTCAAGCTGCGGCATAAGCACGAGCTGAGCCGCGACATGGCGTCGAAGCGCTGGATCGGATCGTGCTGCGGCAAAAGCCGGCAGTTTTATTTTCATAACGATGTGCGAACCGCCAAAACGGTGCGGACAAAGCTGCAGGTGTCCGTCCGGCAGTGCTTTCGGCTGATGAGCGAGCTGCAGGAGCGCTCCGGCGACTTTCGCGCGACGGGCGGCGTGCACAATGCCGCGCTTTGCACCGCGGACGAGCTGCTGCTGAGCAGAACAGACATCGGCAGGCACAACGCGCTGGACAAAATATACGGGCACTGCCTGAGAACCCGTCTTTCCGTGCGCGACAAGCTCATCGCTTTTAGCGGGCGCGTATCCTCGGAAGTTGCGCTGAAAGCGGCCAAAATCGGCGTCGGCCTGCTGCTCTCCAAGTCTGCGCCTACCGATTTGGCGCTGCGGCTGGCGCACGATTTGGGCATCACCGTGGTCGGTTTTATCCGCGGGCAGCAGCTGGCGGTTTACACGCATCCGCACCGGATCGTGGAATGGCACGAAGGCGACGCCGGAGGCTGATCGAGGCGCGGGGGCGGCCGGCGGGTTTGATGGGGACGGCGAGGCCGGAGGCTGGTTGGTGCACCTGGACCGGCCAGTGGAATTTGCAGCGAAGGCGATGTTGGAAGCTGATTGGTACGCCTGGATCGGCCGCCGGTTTAGCGTCGAAGGTGATGCTGATAGCTGTTCGGTGCGCAGGGAGTAGCTGCTGGTTTGGCGCTGAAGCTGGCCAATGCTGGCTGCGAAGCGCCATGCTTCGCTTATTCGCGCCACGCGCAGCTCCCAGTGCGCGGTGTTGCGCTGCATGACGGCGATAGTGGCCCGCCAGCCGATCCGCCCGTTAGAGCAGGCTAATCAGTGGCAAATGTGCAAAAAACCTGCAATAGTGCAGGCTTTTGCTCGTTATTACGCCAACTGCAAAAAATTCCTGCAAAAGTGCAGTTTTTTTATCGTGCATACGTGCTTAGACCCATTTTTATTGGGAATTCCTGCACAATTGCAGGCTTTTCGCCAAATTGAACTACTTTCATGGAAAAAGCCTGCGCTTTCGCAGGTTTTTCGTTTCACCAGGCCGTTTCACGATGGTTGCATCCCAAATAGCTGGCCCCCAACTGGCCGCCCCTAACAGGTGAACACGACTTTCGCGGACACTCAGACTTTCGCAGGTTTTTCCCGGCCGCCAAGCCGCCTCCCGAACGGCTGCGCCAATGGCTCCGCACACACCTTTGCTTGTCTAACCCCGCTTTCCGGCTGCCAAAAGAGAGCTCGCGACAAACCCCTTCTTTTTTATGTACCCGAACTGCCTCCCTTTTTGTGGGAAAAATTGTATTGTCTCCTTTCGCCGGATGTGCTAGATTCAAGCTATTGCATCTTCTTAGAAAATGCAGGAATTGGTAGAGTAGATTTTGCGCTTGTATGTTCATCAATGTCCAGCAATATGACGCCGGGAGAGGGAAACTACAATGGGGAAATGGAAAAGTATTGCAAAAAGAAGCTTAGTTTCGCTGGCGGCCGTCGTTTTGGTCGTTTCCTGGCTGGGCGCGGCGCCTTCCTATGCGGCGCAAAAATCCGAAGTGCCTAAAGTTGTCGAGCAAATGACGCCTTCCGTCGTTGCGATTATCGGCAAGCCGTCTTCGGATACGAACAAGGCGTGGGAGAAAAGCCGCTACAATTTGGCGCACGGTACGGGGGTTATCGTAGAGTCGAACGGAGTGATCGTTACGAACGCTCACGTCGTCAAGAATATGAAAAATATCGTTGTCGTCTCGTCGAACGGCACTACATACAACGGCCGCGCGACGAACATCGACGAGGAGAGCGACCTTGCGCTCGTCAAAATCGACGCCACCGGCCTGCCGGTCGCGAAGTTCGCCGATTCCTCATCGGATATTGAGGTCGGGGAAACTGTCGCTGCTATCGGTACGCCGATTTCTTTTGCCTTGCGCAACTCGGTGACCGTAGGCATCGTGAGCGGAATTGACCGATCGGTCAATTCGCAGTATCAGCTCATTCAGACGGATGCCGCGATCAATCCGGGCAACAGCGGCGGCGCGCTGATCAACATGAACGGCGAAGTGATCGGGATCAACACGATGAAGTATGCGGAAATCGGCGTTGAGAATTTGGGCTTTGCGATTCCGATCGATACGGTGAAATATGTTTTGAATCATTTCAAGCTTTACGGCAAAGTTAAACGTCCTTATCTGGGCGTTGAATTGGAAGAGAGCTGGGAAGCGGTAGTCGGCCTGCCCAGTTCGACCGGCCTGCGCGTCGCCTATGTAGATCCCGATTCTCCTGCGGCCAAAGCGGGCATCAAACAGGACGATCTGGTCGAAAGCATCGGCAGCAGCCAGGTTAAAACGATGGTCGATTACAACGAGGCTTTGAAAAAGTATTTGCCCGGCGACACCGTGAGCATTGCGGTCAAATCCGGCAATTCGTCGGTGACGAAGTCGATAACGCTCGGCGAAGCGCAAACCGAGGAGTCGCACGCGACCCAGGATACGGACGGTTCCTATCTGGATGCCGACAGAGGCAAAACGAAGATCGGCGACAGCCATTTCGGCTGGTCGATGAAGTACCCCGCAGGGCTCGTTAAAAGCGAGCAATCGGATAACGGCGATTCCGTCAGCTTTGTGGATGCGAAGGGCGAATTTTATTTGTCCGTCGATGTGGAAAGCAACCTGAGCGACGAGCTGTCGCCTTCGGCCCTGCTGAGCAAGCTGGACGGCAGCGGCGATAAGAACTATGACGGCGCGACGATTTTGGAGAGGCAGTACGTCAAGCAGGACAATGTCTCCTACGCCAAAATCGTCGGCCGATCCGGAGAGGAAGGTTACGTTCAGACGCGGGGATATTTGCATCAGGGCAAACTGTACACGGTCAGACTATATGTAAGGAAGGCTCAGTATAACAACAGCTTCAAGCAAAACAGCTTCAACGATCTGCTCGACAGCTTCCAGCTTTCTTTTAACGGCAAAGATGAGTCGCTGAAGGACATCTCCGTCTATTCCGACGCCAATACATCGCACTCGAACGGGTACGGCTTGTCTTTCGACCTGCCGAGCGGCTGGGAAAAGAGCAGCTATTTGAGCGGCTCCTCCTTCTACAACGCGGACTACTCGCAAGTCGTTGCGGTGAGCGTGACTTCCGCATCTTCCGGGGATACGCTGAAGGCGTGGGTCGACCGGGAGCGCAAGCATTTTGAATCGCAGTTCGTGGCGGATTACCGCAAAATGGAACAACCTGTCGAGCTGACACTGGCCGGCGTTCCCGCCTTGAAGGTCGCTTACTCGCAAACCTTTGGCAGCAAGTGGACTTCCGCTTACTCCTTGTATTTTATTAAGGATAAGTACAAGTACGAGATCGACTTCACTTATCCGGAAGATGAGGACGAGGGCGAAGTGAATAAGACGCTCGAGGCGATCACGGCTTCGGCTAAAGTCGATAAAGGCCTGATGGATAAAGAGCTCGGTTTTATTCAGGATGTTAACGAACTGCTCGATCCGGACCGGACTGTAGCTTACAAGAACGATAAGTACAAGTACACGCTGCAAATTCCGGAAACATGGACCAACGGCAAATCTTACGACAAGAAGGAAGACGACCGTCAAAAATTCGTATTCACCGGCGGCAGCTTGTCGATCCAGGCCGATTCGAAAACAAGCTACGAGGATGCGGTGAAAGCCGAGGATGCGCTGCAGAAGAAAAACCATGACAACGACGGCGAATATAAATATGCGGATGAGGAAGTAACGCTGCCGGGCGGGGCGAAGGCGAAGAAATATGTCGTTCATTACGCGCTGAACAAAATGCCGTATCAGGAGACGATTTATATTTTCCGCCAAAACAACGTAACGTTCACGGCGATCCTGCACATACGCGAGGCGGTTCGCACGGCGGAGAATGAAGCGCGGCTCAACAAAGCTTTCGATTCCATCAAGTTTTCGGACAAATAAACGGGCTGCATAAAAATCGCCCAACTGCCTCAACATAGCGGGTGTAGCGCAATTACACATGAGGAGGCAGTTATGGCCAGCCAAGATTCCAGTTTACAATCGCAAAATGTCGTCTCTTCCGCCCAGAACTCCGTGGATAACGTGCACAATGCGGTTTCCCGCGCGATGTCCCATCCGACCGAGCAGACGATCCGGGAAGCGCACAATGCGATCGAGCAGGCGGAAAGAGCGGTCGAACAGGCAAAAGCTCACCATAATCAGCCAGCCGTAGAGCAAGCCGAGGCGGCGCTCCGGCAGGAACAATCAAGGCTGCAAAGCATGCAGTAACAGGCAAAAAAGCCCCTTATCCGCAGGGGCTTTTTTGCTGTCGGCCGGGGTGTGCCGCCAGGCCGGCCTTATTTGCGGTACAGCGGGTATCCCGGCTGTTCCGGCACATCGATGGCGACGACCCGCAGGCCGTCCGCGCCGCCTTTCAGCTCCAGCAGCCCGCCTCCGGCAGCAGGCTGCGCGACAGCGAAGTCCCCCCGCGCGAATGCGGGGGACGGGCTATCCCCGGCGGAGCCCGATCCGGCTCCGCGGATGACGAGGAAGGCGAGGCGCCGGCCTTCCTCCAGCTTGTACGCGTAGGCGGCTCCGTCCGCCAGCGCGATGTCGAAGACCTTCACGTCCGTCTCAAGACGGACGGGCGCTCCCGGACCGACGACGGTTTTCACGGTGACGCCGTCCTGCTCGACGCTCGGAAACTGCGCGTCGTCGTATTGATGATACGATGGCGACTGTTTCACCGTTTGGCTCAAATGCGGCTCGAACCAGATTTGCAGCCCTTCGGCATTGCCGCCGCGAAACGCCTCGCCGTGATAAATGCCGGAGCCGGCCTGCATCACTTGAACGCCGCCGGCTGTGACCGTCTGCCGCGTGCCGAGCGAATCCCGATGCTCGACGCTGCCGTTAATGACGTACGTCATAATCTCAAAAGCTTTGTGAGGATGCATGTCGATCTCCGCATCTTCTACTGCGCGGCCCCAGGCCCAGTAAAACAGCGGACCTACGCGATCGACGGCCCCGGGCTCGCCGGGAAAATTTACCGGCCGCTGCTCGATGAATCTCCCTCCGTCAAACGCCCCTGAGCCTTGCTGCGACGGCGCATACACTTGAATGTTCATAAAGACGCCTCCTCTATTTTTGCTTTAAAATAATTATTAACTTACTATATATAAGTTATTATAAAATTTTTTTGCCCATTTGTCAAAATGCCACCCTTTCCCGGGTAAAAACGTCTTGACTTCACCTGGTGCAGTTACTACAATTTGTAGTGTAAGGGGTGTTTAAACCATGAAAATGCACAATTTTAAATATCAAGGCAGCGGATTGAGCAGGTTTTTCGGCCCGTTGGAAGCACGGATTATGGAGATTCTTTGGGACAGCTCCAAAGAGACGATGACGATCAAGGACGTCCACCGGAAGCTGGATCAGGAGAAGGCGCTCAGCTTCAACACGGTCATGACGGTCATGAACCGCCTCGTGGACAAAGGCATTCTCCGGAAGGAGCTGCAGGTGCGGTCTTTTGCGTACAGCCCGGTCCTGTCGCGGGAAGCGTTCATGGAGGCGCAGTCCAAGGAGCTTGCTTTTGATCTGATCGAAGAATTCGGCACCCTGGCGGTAACCCATATGGTCGATGCGCTCGACAAAGCGGACCCGCAGCTGCTAGATCAACTCGAGCAAAAAATAAAAGAATTGAAAAAGGAGAGATGATGCATGAGCGGGTCTCGTCCCAGATTCATGTTGTTCACGACCTTGTTGGCCGCGGGCTTTATTTTATGCCAGATGACATGTTATGCTCTGGGGCGCCTGATCGGATTCAAACCGTCTTTCAATCTGTTTGACCTTTGCGTGGTCATGTTTGAAGTTTTGCACGTCCCGGCGCACATCGCCTTTAATTCGGTCAACGTCCTGATTGTATACTCGTTCTCGGCTTTCTTGTGGATGCTCGCCAATCATGCATGGATCTCCGCAAAATCGGCGAAACAGCTGTCAGGCCATGTGAACCCGGTGCTTACGTCCCGGTACGGCAGCGAATACCAGCTCTGCGCCGGGCAATTGAGCGTGATCTCGCATCCTGCTCCCGTAGCGCTGACGATGGGGTTGTGGAAGCCGCGCATCATTTTGTCGACGGGCCTGTTGGACATGCTGGACCCGGGCGAGCTTCATGCCGTGATCGAACACGAGAAATATCACCTCCGGCAGAGAGACCCGCTGGCGATTTTCGCCCTGGCCGTAAGCTCTGTCTCACTGTGGTATATCCCGATATTCAAATGGGTAGCCGATAAATATAAAATTATTATCGAGCTCAGGGCTGACAAGCACGCGATTTCGAAAATGGAGCACCCCGGCCACTTGGGCAGCGCACTCCTCAAATTGCTGAAGCAGGGGCAGGCTCCGCAAATGGCCATCTCGCACGCTTCGTTCGCAGAGACTTCGATGAACGTCCGCATCATGCACATTTTGAATCCGCAGATGCGCGTCTCGTTCAAACTCCCCGTGGTCAGATTGATCATTTCCGCCATTTCCGTCATCCTGCTGCTGGGGCTGATCTAGCGCCTGGCCGCGCTTGCCTATACGGGGCACCTTAGCGGGCAAGTGGTGCCTAGACCCGGCGGCGGGCCACCTCCGAGGCGGCAGGTGCGAGGGGCAAGGCGGCCAAATGCAAAGGCAGGGCCAGCGCAGGCAAAATCAAGCCGGCAAAAAGCCACGGGACACTCCGGCAAGCAGCACGGCCGGGCAAGGACTGTCAGGGGGATAACGGCCTCCAGGACAGTCCTTTTGCTCTAATGCTGCTTATCACGATATTCGCCGAGCCTGCTCCGCCCGAAACTTGTACCTTCCAAAAGACGGTGGGGCTGTGTGTGAAGTGGCTGGAATGCCCGCAAAACCTGCTGCGAAAGTCAGACTGTCACCCCGGGGGCAGCACATGCTACTTTTACGAAAAGGCCTGCACTTTCTGTTGCAGGCTTTTTGCGTTTCCGTGGAGCAAGCATGGAGAAAACCTGCAAAAAGAAAGTGCAGTTGTTTACCCGTCGCAGCGTCCATGCCGCTTCACGAATGGCTGCACCAAGCTCCCCTCCGACAACGTATTCGCCAGTTCCGCCTTTTTCGTCATTTTCAACGGAAACCTCAATATTCGTCTTACAAAATTCGGCTTACAAATACAAACTTCTGGCTTAAACAAGAATATAGAGAAACTGTAAGTTCGTAGATTTCTATGTTGGTTTTAAGTCTCCAGACGGATAGAGAAGGAACAAGATTTTTTATAAAATGGAAATATAGTTATTTTATGGTGAAAAAGGAGTGTTTGGAATGGGGCGTATTCTTTTCATGAATGGCGGTGGTGAAGGGCACGTCAACCCAACCATCAGTGTGGTAAAGGAATTGGTTCAGAGGGGCCAAGAGGTCGTTTATTACACAACGGATCACTTCAGGGAACGGTTGGAGGCTGCTGGGGCGGAGGTCCGTACCTATGATTTTTTCCAAATTTACAAAGAATTCATACACAATGGTCCTCATATGCTGGCAAAGATCAATGGGCTGCTCAGTGCGACTCTGCTTTTGGTCCCGCAAGTGATGGAGCAAATAAAAGAGGAACATTTCGACGGCGTCGTACACGATTCAATGTTCGGCGGCGGCGGGGCGATTGCTCGCCTGCTTGGAGTGTCTGCGGTCAATTCCTGTACGACTTTCGCCTTTACGGAAAAATTTTTTGAAATGGTACCTATGTTTCTGAGTGTTCTGTCTGAAGCGGACGAAACGACCCTTTCAGAGTTTGAGCAGCTGTGTGCGGAGATTGAGCGAAAATTCGGCCATAAGATAACTTCGCCCTATGAAGGCTTTTTCAACCCGGAGCCGTTAAATGTCGTTTATACGTCCAGAGTGTTTCAGCCTCAAGGAGAGTCCTTTGATGAACGCTTCCGTTTCGTCGGACCCGCGGTTTCCGCCCGGCTTCCGCAAGGTGAGGTTCATTTCCCCGGATTGGAAGATTCCTCCGTTATTTACATTTCACTTGGAACAGCATTCAACAAGGATTTCAATTTTTATAGACTCTGCTTCGATGCGTTTGGCTGCTCTGAACATACCGTGATTCTCTCGGCCGGCCGGAATACTCCGATTGAATCTTTGGGTGAGATCCCTGGTAACTTCATTGTCAGGCCTTACGTTCCCCAACTGGAGGTTCTCTCCATGGCGCGGCTGTTCATTACACATGGCGGTATGAACAGCACGAACGAAGGACTGCTCCACGATGTGCCCTTGCTTGTCGTGCCGCAGGGGGCCGATCAGCCGATGGTTGCCCGACGCGTCGCCGAGCTAGGCGCAGGTATCTTCCTGGACAAAGATGGATTATCTGCGGATCAGCTTCGAGATGCGGCGCAACGGGTACTTAGCGACCCGTCTTATCTTGAGGCGGCACGCCGTATAGGCGCCTCTTTAAGAGAAAAAGATGCCGCCACAGAAGCAGCTGAGGCTATTATAAACTATTTCCTATGAAGCTTGATGATGCAAACAAAAATAGCCCAAAGGATTGTAATCCTTCGGGCTTATTTCATACAGACCGCCGCAGGCTATTCGCGCTTTTTCAGCTCCATTTCCTCCCGCGTATTCCGTTCCTCCCATAAAAACTCCGTATCGTAGTCCACCGAATCGCGGCGTATAAATCGGGCGATGCCCGCGATAACGCCCCCCGTCACCGCGGCAAATGCAACAATCCAGCCCATGAGCGCAAACACCTGATCAACCATCCGATCCCCTCCTTGCTTATATTGCATCCATATGCCGCATGTTTGTGAAACATGTGTGACATTTAAGGGGTAAGAGGCGCAAATAATTATAGTCATATTCTCCAATTGACAGGTTCCAGTAAACGGTGTTAGAATCACCTCTGTAATGCAAAACATACAGCTTTTGGAAAGAGAGGGTTTCAGTATGAGTGGAATGGTTATGGATCATCTATACGATGAACTTGCACATAGCGGATCAAACCATACAACTTCATATCCTGTAACCCGACGAACAGTCCGCATGCATTGAGCTTATGTGCAGGCTGCTGCCGCATCCGTTCATACGTTTACACGAGCGCGGGTTACGAAGCAAGTTCGTAACGTGCGCTTTTTGATTTCTTGGAGGGCATATCGCTGCGTGCGGTGTGCCCAATTTGCGTTGTTGGAGACGGCAGGACCAGAACAGATGAAGTAATCGAAAGGAGCGAAGTGATAGATGTTTATCGTATTAAAGAAATTAAGCTGGTTTTTCCGCATGCAATGGAAGCGGTACACGCTAGCCGTGGGTCTGCTTATCATTGTCGGCATTATCGATGTGATTCCGCCCAAGCTGATCGGCTACGCCATTGACGGGATTCACATGGGCACGTTGACCGGCATGGAGCTGATCAAGCTGCTGCTCTTTTGGGGGACGCTGATTGTGCTCGGCTATGGGATGTCCTACGTATGGCTGTATCAGTTGTTCGGCGGGGCGTTTGTGCTGGAGCG
This sequence comes from Paenibacillus sp. sgz302191, assembly GCF_057749925.1. Taxonomy (NCBI): domain Bacteria; kingdom Bacillati; phylum Bacillota; class Bacilli; order Caryophanales; family Paenibacillaceae; genus Paenibacillus; species Paenibacillus sp. sgz302191. The sequence continues at coordinate 34,001 of NZ_JBYLHY010000004.1, read as the reverse complement.
CATTCTCCGCAACCGGCTGATGAGGCATTTGCTGCGGATGACGCCCACCTTTTACGAGCGCAACCGCACGGGCGATCTGATGGCGAGGGCGACGAACGACCTCCAGGCAGTGTCCGCGACAGCCGGGTTCGGCATTTTAACCTTTGTCGATTCCACTTTGTTTATGACTACGATTTTGTTCATGATGGGCTTTTTTATTAGTTGGAAGCTGACTTTGGCGGCGATTGTGCCGCTGCCGATTATGGCTGTTTGCATCACGATTTACGGCAGCCGCATTCATAGCCGGTTCATGAGCGCCCAGGATGCCTTCGGCCAGATGAACGACCGTGTGCTGGAGACGATTGCCGGCGTGCGGGTAATCCGCGCTTTCGTGCAGGAGACGGCAAGTCAGGAAAGCTTCAAAAAGATGACAGACGACGTCTACCGCAAAAACATCGCCGTAGCCCGCATCGACGCGCTCTTTGAGCCGACTGTGAAAATCCTCGTGGGGATCAGCTACCTCATCGGTTTGTGCTACGGCGCTTATATGGTGTTTCATAGCGAGTTGACGCTAGGGGAACTGGTATCCTTCAATACGTTTCTTGGCATGCTGATTTGGCCGATGTTTGCCATCGGCGAACTGATGAACATTATGCAGCGGGGGAACGCTTCGCTGGACCGCGTGAACGAGACGCTCGGCTACAAGCCGGACGTCAACAATACGCCTGCCGCGACGACGATGCTGGTGCCGTACTCGATCGTTTTCGATCAAGTGACATTCCGCTATCCTTCCTCATCGATCGATAACCTGGTCAACATTTCGCTGCGGCTCCAGCGGGGGCAGACGCTCGGCATCGTTGGACGGACGGGAAGCGGCAAAACGACGCTGCTGAAACAGCTGCTCAGAGAATACCCGCTGGGCCAGGGGGGCATTTCCATTTCGGATACGCCGATCGAGCAATTGACCATTGAAACGCTCCATGGCTGGATTGGCTATGTGCCGCAGGAACCGATTCTTTTTTCCAAAACGGTAAAAGAGAACATCATGTTCGGCCGCGCTCAAGGAACCGAGGAGGAGCTGAACAAGGCGCTGGAGCTGGCCGCGTTCCGCAAGGACGTGGAATTTCTCCCGGAAGGACTGAACACCCTCGTCGGGGAAAAAGGCGTCGCTCTGTCCGGCGGGCAGAAGCAGCGTGTATCGATTGCCAGAGCGCTTTTCGTCGATCCCGAGATTTTAATGCTCGATGACGCATTGTCGGCCGTCGACGCCAAAACCGAGGCGGAAATCATAAGCGGCATGCGCAGCGAGCGCGCAGGCAAAACGACGCTGATCACAACCCACCGTCTCTCCGCCGTGCAGCACGCCGACTGGATTGTAGTGTTGGATGAAGGATATATCGTCGAAGAGGGAACGCACGAGCAGCTTCTCGCGCTGGACGGCTGGTACAAGGAACAGTACGACCGCCAGCAGTTGGAAGCGCAAATCGGGTAATAATCGGATCAAGAGATAACATATCCTGAGTGAAAAGAAGGTGAGGCCCCATATGAGACATACGGGCAAGAGACTATTTCAATATGCCGCACTGTTCAAAAAACCGCTGCTTCTTGCGCTGCTGCTTTTGGCGGCGGCCGTATCGGCGGAACTGGCGGGTCCTTTTATCGCCAAACAGATGATCGACCGCCACATTCTCGGCATCGAGAAGCCGTGGTATGAAACGGAGTCGGCCATACAAACCGACAAGGCCGTTCCGTACAAAGGAACTTGGTACAAAAGAAGCGACAACTTCTCCGAGGGGGAAGCGCGCGGGAAAGAGATTCGCATTCTGCAGGCGGGCAGCCAGTTCGCGCTTATTGAGCAGCCGCTGCTTTTTGACGGGGCGCGCAAGCTGGAGAACGGCCGCCTCGTAGTGACGCAGGGCAGCCAGGTGGCCGACTATGCGGCCCAAAAGCTGAGCTTGCAGGAGCTGTACGCCTTCTACGCGCCCGAAATGCAGCGCCTTATGCAGCTCGCAGGGCTGTATTTTGGCCTTATCCTGCTGGGTGCGGTGTTTACGTACGGGGAGAAGTTTTTGCTGCAATCGGCGGCCAACCGCATTATCCAGCGCATGCGCGCGGACGTGTTCGCGCAAATCCAGCGGCTGCCGATCCAATATTTCGACAACCAGCCCGCAGGCAAAATCGTTTCCAGAATCACGAACGACACCGAGGCGGTGCGCGACTTGTACGTTCAGGTGCTGGCGAACTTTTTTACCGGCACGATTTATATCGTGGGCATTATTTCCGCCCTGTTCGTGCTGGACTACCGGCTTGCGCTGTTTACACTGCCGGTCATTCCGATGCTGTATGTATGGATTGTCGTGTACCGCAAGTTCGCGACCCGTTACAATCAGGAAATCCGCGAGCGGCTCAGCAGCATTAACGGTATGATCAACGAAGCGATTCAAGGCATGCCGATCATCCAGGCGTTCCGCAGGCAAAAGGAGACGCAGCGCGAATTCGAACAACTGAATGACGAGTATACGGATTATCAAAATAAAATGCTCAGCCTGAACTCTTACACTTCCCATAATTTGATGAACGTGATCCGCAACTTGTTCTTTTTCGGTTTGATCTGGCTTATCGGCGGCGGTGGCATGAACACGCTCATCTCGATCGGCGTGCTGTACGCGTTCGTTGATTATTTGAACCGGATGTTCCATCCGATGGTAGGTATTGTCAACCAGCTGCCCAATCTGGAAAAAGCCGTCGTATCCGCCGACCGCGTCTTTGAACTGCTCGACGAGCAGGGCGTCGACGTCGTTGACGGCAAGGCCGATCGGTACCTCGGCAACGTCAAGTTCGAGCATGTGCGCTTTGCTTACAAAGAGGGCGAGTACGTCCTCAAGGATATTTCCTTTGAGGCGAAGCAGGGCCAGACCGTCGCATTGGTCGGGCATACCGGCTCAGGCAAAAGCTCGATCCTGAACCTGCTGTTCCGCTTCTACGATGTGAAAGAGGGCCGTATTACGGTTGACGGCCGCGATGTGCGCGAGATGCCCAAACAGTTGCTGCGCCAGCACATGGGCATCGTGCTTCAGGACCCGTTCCTGTTCACCGGCACGATTGCGTCCAACATCAGCCTGGACGATCCGGCCATCAGCCGGGAACGGGTCGAGCAGGCGCTGCGCGATGTGGGCGCCGCGGAGATGTTTGCGGCTCTGCCGGGCGGCATCGACGAGCCGGTGATCGAGAAAGGCAGCACGCTGTCGGCCGGCCAGCGGCAGCTGATCAGCTTCGCCCGGGCGCTGGCGTTCGACCCGGCGATTCTGATTCTCGATGAGGCGACCGCCAGCATCGATACGGAGACCGAGGCCGTCATTCAGGCCGCGCTCGATGTGTTGAAGAAGGGGCGGACCACCTTCATCATTGCGCACCGGCTGTCGACGATCAAGAACGCCGACCTGATTCTTGTGCTCGACCATGGCGAGATCGTCGAGCAGGGCAGCCATGACGAGCTGATGCGCCAGCTCGGCCGTTATTACCAGATGTACCAGCTGCAGCAGGGACATCTGGAAACCGCCGTCGCCGCCGAGCAAGCGGAGAGCGGCGTATAGCCGGCCGCCGATGCTCCGGGCGGCGGACACCCACCGGCCGTCCGTTTAAAGACGGCCGGTTGGGAGTATGCTACAATGGAAGGGCATACCATCCCATTGGGGAACGGGGGAACGAAGATGCGTTCTGATACGCTTCGCCTTTTGAACCTGATTCAACTGATTTCGGAAATCGGCATTGCGGCGGGTTATTTGATCGGGCTCATTCCTTTTATGTATTTGTGGTCCTATACGTGGGTCATCCCGCTGGTATTCGTCAGTCTGGTTCTTGCCTGGCTAGCGGGCAACGGCACGACGAACACGGCGATTGCCAACGTCGTGCTGTCTTTCCTCAGCTTTATACCTGTCGTAGGTTACTTGTTCCGCATCGTCGGCATCGTAATCTCCTGGATCAATATTCGCGCAATAACCGGCGGCGGTGGCAGAAGGTACTGACCGGCACGACTGGCCTCCAATCATTCCCCGGAGTGCCCGTGAAAGTCACGACGCCGCGCGCAGCTCCCAGCGCGCGGTGTTGCGCTGTATGGCGGCAGTCGGTGGGGACAGCCGTAGCCATTCGCGAAGTGGCTTGGCCACTCGAAAAACCTGCGAAAGTGCAGGCTTTTTTTGTTAATGTGGTTTATTTTGGCGAAAAGCCTGCAATTGTGCAGGAATTTTCGATGAAAATGCCCCTAAGCCCTTGGGTTCGATGAAAAGCCTGCACAATTGCAGGAATTCTGCGCTGTCAGCGTATCTACTAGCAAAAAGATGTATTTTTGCAGGTTTTTTGTGCATAGCTAGACTGCGGGGTGAACCGGTCTGGCGATAGGGCAAGGCTTTTGCGGGTTTTCTCTTCGTTGCCAAGGGGTCTCGCTTAGCAGGCTTTCGCGCAGCCTGGAGGCTGGAGAACGGGCAAACGCTGATTTTGGCGCCCATTTTTCGTGCCGAACGCAGCCGTATCGTTCTTAGACGCATCGGTTTTGACGCGTTGATGTGCTGCCGTCCTCGGCAAAGTCACCATTCCGGCTTTGGCGCGGGCACTTGACGGTTACGTGGGCCGTACGGTAAGCTGCACATTGCAAAAAAACTCCTCCGATCGCTCGAAGCAGCGATTAGAGGAGTTTTTTGTCAATAAGCAATGCCCACGCGGCAGCCGGCGAATTCGCCGCTCAACACCTGCTTATACGTAAACTCGGCCGTATCTCCGACGGATATCGATGTGCCGCCTTCGGGCAAAACATCTTTTTCCACCCGATACCGCCCAATCCGTTCGCCGTCGGGCAAATAAGTCGGGCACACGACCGTCCAAGACAGGCCGGACGACGCCAAAAGCTCCCACGCCTTGCGGTGCTCTTCGGCGGCCCGGACGGAAGTGCGCCGCGATTCCGGCGCCTCGTAGCGAAGCAGGCCGGGGTGTTCCCGGCTTTGCAAAATGCCGGCCGTTCCGACGGTGACGATCCGGCCGATGCCGTGAGCCCGCATCGCGCGGATGACAAGCGGCATGCTTGAGGTCAGCGCAGCACCTCCGTCTGTGCTCAGGCAGCTGACGACGGCGTCCGCGCCTCGCATGGCTGCTAGGACGTCTGCTTCGCGGCAGGCGTCTCCTTGAAGCGTAGCAAGGCGATCCGGCAGCCGCCCGAGCTTCCGGGGATCACGCACGAGCGCGGTTGCGCTGTGCCCGTCATCTAATGCAAGCCGGAGCACCTCGCCGCCTACGCGCCCAGTCCCGCCCAAAATGAATATGTGCATCGTCATTCACCGCTTTCCTAGTATTCCATCTATTGTACATGTTCCATGCGGGGCGCGCGAGCCGGGAGTACGGAGCCTACTTGAACCGCGCGGACGAATCCCGCATAATAGTTCTGTACGATTGCTGCGGCAACATTTTACTAGCAAGGGGATTTCCCGCCTATGAGGATCAATAAATTCATCAGCGAAACCGGCGTCTGCTCCAGACGGGAGGCGGACAAGTGGATCGAAGCGAAGCGGATCACCATTAACGGCGAGGTGGCCGGGCTTGGCAGCGTCGTCGGACCGGGCGACGAAGTGCGGATCGACGGCAGGCCGATCGGAGCCAAGAAGGAGCATGTCTACATCGCGCTGAACAAGCCGGTTGGCATTACGAGCACGACGGAAACGCATGTGAAGGGCAATATCGTTGATTTTGTCGGGCACTCCGAAAGAATTTTCCCCATCGGAAGGCTGGACAAAGATTCGGAAGGATTGATCCTGCTGACCAATAACGGCGATATCGTCAACCAAATTTTGCGTGCGGAAAATAATCACGATAAAGAGTACATCGTAACGGTCAATAAACCCGTCACACCGATGTTTTTGCAGGGGATGGCCGGCGGTGTCAAAATTCTGGGCACGACTACGAAGCCCTGCGAGGTTCACCGGGTGGGCGAAAGAGTGTTCCGCATTATCCTGACGCAAGGGCTGAACCGGCAAATTCGCCGCATGTGCGAAGTGTTCGGGTACAGGGTCGTGCGTTTGCAGCGCGTGAGGATTATGCACATGCATCTCGGCAATCTGAAGACAGGCAAGTGGAGAAATTTGACGCAGGGAGAATTGCAGGAACTAATGCGGATTCTGGGGACAGCAGATGCAAAATCCTGAATGAGATCAAGGGCTTGAGAGCCCTTGATCTTTTTTTGCGGCAAAAAAAGACCCGCTGCTTGTAGCAGGGGTCTTTCCGCTAAGGAAGCCGGGAATCGTTTAGAAGCGTTTTGCTGCCTCTTTGGCATCTGCGATTGCTTTTTCTTTAATAGCCGGAGCTTTCTCTGCCGATGACGTTCCCTCGACAAAAATCCCCTCGAGCGATTGAACCCCATAGAACTGCATAACTTTCTTCAAATAACTGTATCCCGATTCTAATGGAGCCGCAGGACCTTCCGAATATACGCCGCCGCTAGCTTGAATATGCAGGGCTTTCTTGCCGGACAGCAGGCCGACGGGACCATTTTCGGTGTATTTGAAAGTTTTACCCGCAACTGAAGTAGCGTCGATGTATGCTTTCAAAACCGGAGGGAACGAGAAGTTCCACATTGGAGAAACATAAACGTATTTGTCGGCAGCTACGAATTGATCAACGAGTGCCCCAAGACGAGCTACTTTTGATTGTTCCGCACCGGACAGTTGATCGAAAGAAGAACCTGACTGAAGTTTTCCCCAACCGCTGAAAACCTCGGCGTCAATTAGCGGGATATTTTCTTTATACAAGTCCAGATGAATAACTTCATCCGTTGGATTTGCTTCGCGGTATGCTTCAATAAATTCTTTTCCTACAGCAAGGCTGAAAGATGCTTGAGAATCGAGAGGATGTGCAGTGATATAAAGTACAGTTGCCATGAATCAAAACTTCCCTTCTATATGTTAGAATACTTACGATGTCATTATAACATATAATCTATAGTTTGTTACAAATTTTAATCTACTTACAAAATTTTAAAAGATGAAAAAATGTGTGTTCAAAATTACAGCGTCATTTCGGGAACAAACCGTGTGCTTCGGAGTTTTGAGAAAGTCTGGATGCGGTCGGAGTTACGCTTCCGTTTTTTTTACCACATAAGAATGTTTAAGTTCTTTACAGCGTAAAAGCGTAAGGGGTACCCTATCTAAACAAAAATTGGTATGCTTGAAATATGGAGACAAACGTACTGAAACAAATATTCATGGACCATTTGTGTTCCAGTATTATTATCGGCGAATGAATAAGAGTAAGGAATACGAGGTAGGAGTCATCACCGTCATTCATACATTCGGACGGGATTTAAAGTTTAACCCGCATATTCATGCACTAGTCACAGAAGGTACATTAGACAAGAATAAAGAGTGGAGAGGTGTGGAATACATCTCGTACGAATATTTACGAAAGGCATGGCAAAGGCTACTGCTGGATTTGATGCAGAAATGGTACCCGGAAAATACAGCGGTTTTCTCATTTGGCGTGCCCCTGGTATAATTTTTAATATCCACTTAAATGTGATAAAATAGTACTATAGTATTTTGTTGGAATTATTGTTGATTATTTTACTAGTTCAATCAATCGAACAAACAAACGATTCATAGTTGTTTCGCCCCGTTTTTTTGAGAAAATGTTGGATAGTGCCAGCAGGATAATTAATAAATTGAAAAAGGAGTATTAAGTAATGAAGATTCGATTCTTGAATTATGCAGTAGTAGTTGCTGTCAGCTACTTATCAGGAGTTCTTTTTTACAAAATAGCTCAACATCTACTCGCCATACCTGAAAAAAGTGAAATAGATCTACTATATCCTTGGATAACTATATTTTTTATTTTTTTTTCTATTCCGATTTATTTTGTCGTCAATTTATTTTTCCGTGTTACTAAATCCCACTTTGGAATTGTAAATTTTATATTTAAAACAATTGTATTGGTGATTTTTAGTATATTTACCGCGATAATAGTTCCTTTTATGTTTGGTGGTTTTGGCTATTTAAGTAAGGGAGAATTCTTGTTTTCAGATTTTGCGATTTTACTTTATTCATTTTTTGTAGGAGCAGCCATATTATTTTCCATTTGTACCACAGTAATCGAAAAGTACTTGAATAATAGGTATTTAGGTTAAAAAAGAAAGATCAAATCCCCCAAAAGGGATTTGATCTTTCTTTTTTAACCTTGAGCATTAACTGTTTGGCTTGCAGCGGGGAATAAGCCGGTGTGAACTGTGTATCCTTTAGAGCTTGGGTGGTATTGGTGAATTGATACCGGAAATGGCGAAGAATCTACTCGTTTCCAGATTTCATGTGCTGGATATCCGTCATGTGATCCTTGAACGGAAACATTGCCATTTTTATAAATTCTGATGGTATAATCCCAATTGATTGCAGGCGATGGATTAAACGTTGGAATAGCTACGTCTGCGCTCAGTTTAACATCGACCCAATCTCCATGCAAGGGATCAAAAAGATACGAAATCATTTTAACTCCATCGCTAGATGCTTGACCTTTAATGTCGCTGCGAATAACTTCCCCAGTGTTAATATCTACCGTTCTTTCTATAGTAGGGCCCACACCAGCATAATGCTGAACCGATTTATTCGTAAAGTTAGCCACTACGTGAGATGCCAACTTAAATGCATGGGGATTATTCTCGGTCCAGTAAGTAAAACTACGATTATTACCGTTATATAGGATTCGAACGGCAGTTGTGCGTAAGAACTCAATCCACTCAACATCAGGAATAAATGCTGTAACTCGAACTTCTACAATATTTGCCATAATAATATCATCCTCCAAATTATAGTTGAGATTTATGGATGATAGGAATGTATCATATTAAAGGCCATTCCCAACCTTCCAAATGATATAAATCATCCTTCTCACTATATAAGGAGATTATAATTCGCTTTTTACAACCTTGATTCAGTTCCTGCTTGTTGGGAACAGTTAAAGAGAGCTTATGTAATCAAATATATCATGGTGACTAATACAAAATTTACCATATTGTGTACGTCTCCATGTAGAGAAATGAACGACCTCAATAAATGAAATAAAACAGAGAGGACCGCCTGAAGCGATCCTCTTATGCTATTGCCTTTAACTCACTTAAATCCAGCGTCAGAAGAAAATCAGAATGGAAGTTAAGTTCCGATACTAACGATACCGGAGCTTCCCAAGCTAAAACATGGAAATTAAATTACATCCACTTTGCTCATGGAGACAGCTACGCTGGTTATGGGCCTAATAGAGCTGCCGCGGATTCGTTCGGTTGTCGTGATGTGCTTCCAGGAGTGCCGGTGGTATTCGTCTTATCGCAAGCCGGGCGACCGGGCGCTGGCGAGGAAGCAGGAGTTTGTGCCACAGACCCGGTTTGACGGCTGCTGAATTGGCACGGCCCGAATAATATCATGGTTTTAGATAACAGGTTCTTCGTATGCACCCAGTGGCTTCGCTGATAGCTATGGAGGTCTATTTAGTTGATTTATCTACCTCAACAGATACCCCCATTTTAACGGCAATTGCTTGCATAACTTTAGTGTTAGATTGTATGGTTTTTTCTAACCTCATTAAAGAAAACATTGCCACCACCATAGGAAAACCATACTGGGAAATTAAAGATAAAATCTGAACGTCCATAAACTTTCCTCCTACCAATTTTTTATAATATATTCAATAAAATCTGTTTTAATAGATTGTATGGCATCTTCACTAGGCATTTTTATATATCTAGACATATTTCGGATCTCTTCATCAAAGTAAAATAAGAGCATTTCGATAAATTTTTCTTTATTGTCTTCTTTCTGATGGTTCATTAACTCAGTTATAAATTGATCTCGCTCTGTCTGCATTCACTGTTCCTCCTGCTCCTCCAGTAATTGCCTATTGATTTTCTAATTCTACTTTATACCTCAAACACTCTAAGCTTTTCTTTTTCCACTTACTTACTGCCTGTTGCGATATATGGAGTTCATCAGCAACTTCTTTTTCCTTCAATCCATCTATGTAAATTCTTTTAATAATATAGCGTCCCTTTTCTGAATCGATGTTTTGAATTAATTCATCAATTTGAATATAGTCTAATCTTTCTGATACATCATTTCGATAATTAGGGAGATGTTCAAAAGAATCTATTGATATAATCTCACGACTTATGTGCTTACGAGCACGATATTGAATACGCCATGCCAAGCGTTGTAAAACCTGACGATATTGTTCTAACAATCACACCACCCCCTTCATTCTTACTCTCCTAATTAATAAAGTAAAATATATCATAAATTTACAACCTCTTATACGAAAAATGGGAACAAATGTTTCTTTTTGTTATTGGTTTAATATTAAATTACTAGCCTCTTTTTATAAGACTACATATAGCGGACTTTTTGAAGAATTTTTTTGAGGGTCAATGGTTGTAAAAACGAGTTGAAATTTGCCCTAATAAGAGGCTGTTCAAAAAGCGTTATATCAGTTTGAAACACTAGTAGAGGGGGGGGACGATTCTGGAAAATAGGAATGAAAGGGATCCCACTTCCAACGAGGAATCGTTCCTCATACCGACTCAATTTCAGTCCCCGAATTTGGATAGACGTATCCCTTGTTTCGTGAATGGTCTTTTTTTCGGTTGCCTATTAATGAGGACTTACCCTGCCAGCGGCAGCGAGATTTGCTCCACTTGTATCTCTTGTATCTTTTTAAGTGTGGCTACATGATTCGGAGGCAGAATCGTTCCCCGTACATGTGCAATCATCCGCTCAATCAACCGAAACACATCTCGCAGAATAAACCATTTTTCAACGCATTTGGTTGTACCGTGGCTGGGCTTCACCCAACCGGAGGTCGATAATTTTCCTTATTTTCATGGCGTTTGGCCAGCAACCTTTTTTCGGATGGCGGCGTCTAGGGTGTAGAACTGGAAAAGTTTATCGCTATTAAGCGTACGAGGAGGAAGATTCATTTGAAACTGGTCAAAAAAGCAGGAACCGTCGCTATCGCATCAGCGCTTCTGCTCACTGCGGCTCCGCAGGCATGGGCGAATGATGCCGCAGTAGGGACTCAAGCTATCAGATTGCCCATCAAAGGCGACGACACCGCACAGCTCGAGCCCAAAATTACTAAAGACCAAGCCCTTGAACTTGCCAGGAAATACGTTGCAATTCCGGATGGGTATACGCTGCAGTCGGCTAACCTGAACGCTTATTATGTAATGAACGGACACAGCATTCCGAACTGGAACTTAAGTTTCGTGAAGAAAGTGAAAGACCAGTATTTAGGCGATCTGCATGTTACGATTAACGGTATTAGCGGAGAGATGGTCGGATATTCGATCAACGACAAAGATCCCGAGCATAAATTGAGCTACCCGCCGAAAGTCGATTTCAAAGGAGCCAAAGCGATCGCTTCCGCATGGATCGGGAAGGTGAATCCGGATAAGCAGAAGGAACTGCTGTACAACCAGACGGAGGAGGATTCCTTCCGCACCCCTCTGAACGGAAATTATCAGTACAACATCCGTTTTGACCGGGCGGTTAACGGCATTCCGTTTATGGAGAACGGCGTCAATGTCACTGTGAACGGGGACGGGCAGGTAACCGGCTACAATTACAACTGGGATGACGATGTGACATTCGAGACGAATGTGACGCCGATCGGCGAGGACAAAATCGCCCAGACCTTCAAAGACAAAGCCGACGTTACCTTAGCCTATCAAATCCCTTATGAAGCAAAAGGCGAGAAAAAACCGCTCATTGCCTACACATTAGTTCCATTCGCCCTAAACGCTGTGAACGGCGAAGTTTGGAACCAGGGCGCTTTTTCCCAGTCTCTTTATGCAAGTGACAACAAGCCGCTTACAGATAAACCGCTGTCCGACAAACCGGCTTCCAATTTGAATCTGACCAAGGAAGAAGCCGTCAAAAAGGTAACCGATGCGTTCAAGCTGCCCGATGACTACAAGCTGCGCGACGCTTCCTACAACGAGGTCACTTCCCCTGAGACGGGAGAGAGCAGCTCAAGCTGGAACCTGAACTGGAGCCGGCCGGCGGCTGAGAACGATTCGACAGGCAAAATCGGCGGCAGCGGCGCCTGGGCTGCGGTGAACAGCAAAACCGGCGAGATTATGAGCTTCAACAAGTACATTAATTATCCAAATGACGGGACCAAGCCGGTTGACGGCAAGGTAGCGCTGGATACGGCCAAAGCGTCTGTCATCGATTTTGTGAAAAAGAATTTGCCCGCTTACACGGACCAGCTCGTAATGAGCGCACCTGTAGAAAAGAACATACCTGCCGAACAATTGAAACAGCAGCGCACCTGGGAGTTCAATTTCAAACGGGTTATCGATGGCGTGAGCGCCAATTACGAGAGTGTGAATGTGAGCATTGACCGGACTGACGGCGCGATCTTGAATTACTACAATTCGATTACCAATTTGCCGTATCCGAAGCAGAAGCCCGAAGTGATCGCCCTCGACAAAGCGAAAGAAACGCTGCTCTCGCAGTATGAGATCAAGCTGAACTATGTGGTAGCGAACAGCGGGGCTCCAGGGGGCATTCCCATCGAGAAATACAGATTGATGATCGCAGCGGGAGAAAGCGTTCCGAGCGCTCCTGTGGGCGGAGACAATAAAAAGCTCGAGGCTAAACTGGTCTACTCCCTGATTCCGAAATTCACGCGCGAACAGTTCTTCCTGAACGCCCAGACGGGGCAGTGGGTCAATGCCTCCAACGGCGAAGTCATTTCGCTGGAACGCGTGAAAGTGGACGATATCGAGAATCATTGGGCGAAGAACGAGCTGCAATTGATGCTGGACTATCAAGCGCTTGACGTCAAAGACGGCAAGGTGAACCCGGATCAAGCCATCACTCGCGGGGAATTGATCAAAATGCTGGTCATTGCGATGAACGGAGGCAACAGCGGCATTTATTACCCTGCGGCACGCGCAGCTTCCTTCGCGGATGTGCAAAGCACGTCCAAATATTTCGCCTATGTCGAAAATGCGGTCGACCGCGGATTGCTGGTTCCTGGCGAGGATTTTAATCCGGAAGCCAAAATCACCCGCGAAGACATGGCCCAGCTCATCGTTAAGGCGCTTGGTTACAAAAGCTTGACGAAATACGAGAATGTTTTCAACAAAAACTTTGCGGATGCGGCCAAGCTGAAAAATATCGGAGAAGCTGCGATTGTCGTCGGTCTGGATATCATGTCGCTGAATAACGGCAGCTTTGAGCCCGGGCAGGAAGTGACGAAAGCACAGGCTGCCGTAGCGTTCTCCCGCTACCTGCAAAAGCGCGCCGATCTTCAGGACCAGCGACCCCGTTACGTATACTAAATCCTTATGGAACAAGCATGCCGCATCGCCGGTGTGCTTGTTTTTTTTACGGGAAACGGTTCCCGCTTTCCGAAACCCGCCGTGTAAAATTATTCCCCGTGTGCTTCCCAGCCCTGCAAGATATGTTACAATAGGCTTTAAAACTTAATCTTGTGCGAACACGGCAAAAGGAGCAGAAGAGCATGGCTGTAAATGGAAGAGTAGGTCTGGAAGACATCATCAAGGCGAATCATGTGCTCAGCAAAGTGATCGAGCCCTCGCCCCTGCAGCGCAACGAGCTTTTATCGAACTTGTATGAGTGCAACGTATACTTGAAACGCGAAGATTTGCAGATCGTGAGATCGTTCAAAATTCGCGGAGCTTATAATGTCATTCAAAGCTTGTCTCCCGAGGAGCGGGCGGCGGGAGTCGTCTGCGCCAGCGCCGGCAATCACGCGCAGGGAGTCGCTTTTTCCTGCAAGCACTTGGGCATCGAAGGAAAAATCTTCATGCCGACGACGACGCCCCGGCAAAAGATTTCGCAGGTCAAGCTGTTCGGCGGAGCTTTTGTCGAGGTCATCCTTACAGGAGATACCTTTGACGATTCCTCCGCTCAGGCCAGGGAGTACTGCGCCCGGGAGAACAAGGCGTTTATTCATCCGTTCGACGACGCGCGCACGATTGCCGGACAAGGCACGGTCGGTCTTGAGATTATGAACCAGATGCCTGAGACGCCGGATTTTATTTTTGCCACGATCGGCGGCGGCGGACTTGTCTCGGGAATTTCCACTTATGTGCAAAGCGTAGCTCCGCAGACGCGCATTATCGGCGTAGAGCCGGAGGGCGCCGCAAGCATGTCTGAGGCGCTTAAGCTGGGACAAGTCATCACGTTGGCAACGATCGACAAATTCGTCGACGGGGCGGCCGTGAAGCAGGTAGGGCAATTGAATTACGAGATTTGCAAGGAGAATGTCGAGGATATCGTTATCGTGCCAGCCGGCAAGGAGTGTACGACGATTCTGGAGCTTTACAACAGCAATGCGATCGTGATCGAGCCTGCCGGGGCGCTTCCGGTTGCGGCGCTTGACGCATACAAGGAACAAATCCGCGGCAAAAACGTAGTCTGCGTCATCAGCGGCGGCAACAACGACATTGACCGGATGCAGGAAATCAAGGAACGCTCGTTGATCTACGAGGGGCTTAAGCACTACTTTATTTTGAACTTCCCGCAGCGCGCCGGTGCTTTGCGCGAGTTTTTGGAGGAAGTTCTCGGGCCTTCCGACGATATTACCAGATTTGAATATACGAAGAAAAACAATAGAGACGACGCGCCGGCGCTGGTCGGCATCGAGTTGAAAAACAAGGACGACTACCACGGGCTTATCGAGCGCCTCTCGCGCAAAGATTACGGCTACATCGAGATTAACAAGGATCCGAAGCTGTTCAATCTGCTCATTTGAAAATTTCCGATTTACAGCAGAACCGGAAGATTCTATTAGCTAATTTTGGTTAAATATGGTATAGTAAATAAGTCCCAGAAAACTCGAATATTTTTCGAAAAAAGGCAAACTTGCCGAAAGGCAAGGACGCAAAGCCGCAGGTCTAAGGTTGCATTCAACTAGGACAGCTGGGCTGCCGAAGGGTTGAATTATACCTAACAGGTACTACCTGCGGCTATTCCATGTGATGGAATAGCCTTTTCTTCTTTATACAGGTTTGGGGGGAGGAGGTTATAAGCGTGAACGGCGGTACATCATCCAAACGGGAGCGGCATGCAATTAACTTTGCGTGGGAATATTTGTGCCTGCTTGGCGTCAGTCTGCTGACGGCGAATCTGCTTGTCTCGGCATCGTTCCATGCAATGGGCTGGCTGGCCGGGATATTGTTTGCGGGCTTTGCTTGCTCCGCTTTTCTCGTCAAGCGAAAGGCTTCTATTGTTTTATTGGCGGCAGCGGCGTGCGCATGGCTGCTGCTTTCATTCGTGTTTCTTGCGTCCGAATTGTTCGCAAGTTTGTTGACTCATACGGTCCTGTGCATGTTTTTCGTCTACGGGATCCGGCAGTTGGCTGCGTCGCGGGAGCATTATAAGAGCAGGAGCATGGAAATGGAATACATCGCGCATCACGATTCCTTGACGGGTTTGCCGAACCGCAGGCTGTTCGAAGACCGTCTGGAGCGGTCACTGCTGCATGCCAAGCGCCACAATAAACTGGTTGCCGTTATTTTTTTGGATCTGGACCGTTTCAAGCATGTGAACGACACGCTCGGGCACGCTTATGGCGACATGCTCATCCGGCAGGCCGGCCAAAGGCTGACAAGCAGCCTTGGGGAAGAAGATACCGTATACCGTCAGGGCGGGGACGAGTTTACGATTTTGCTGCCTCATATTATGAAGCAGGAGGATGTCCGCCTCGCAGCGTCCCGTATTCAGGCGGCGCTTGAGGAGCCTTTTGTGCTTGAGGGAAGCCCTTTTGCGGTTTCGGCAAGCATGGGGATTGCGCTGTACCCGTATGACGGGGAGACGCCGCGGCAGTTAATGAAGCATGCGGACGAAGCGATGTATGCGGCCAAGAAGCATGGGGAAAATTACCTCCGTTTCTATGACGCAGAAATAAATGCCGAGCCGGCAGGCCCGGAGCGCATGGAGCGGGCGCTTCGCGCCGCCTTGGACAATGGCGAACTGGAGCTGTACTATCAGCCGCAATATGAGCTTTCCGGCAAACGTCTGATCGGAATGGAGGCGGTAATCCGCTGGCACTGTCCGGGGCAGGGGGAAATCCCGGGCAGCGAGTGGGTGCGCGTCGCCGAGGAAACCGGCCTGATGACCGCCATCGGCGAGTGGACGCTGCGAACAGCGTGCCAACAGGCGAAAAGCTGGCTGGACGCGGGATATCCTCCTTTGCGGCTGACCGTCGCTGTAACCGCTTCACAGTTCAGGGACCGAGGCTTCATCGATCTGGTGGCCGACGCCATCAAGGAAACGGGCCTTGAGCCCGGCATGATCGAGCTCGATTTGGCGGAAGACATATCTTCTTCCGGCGTGGAGGAGACCGGCGAGAAGCTGAAGTTATTGAAAGCTTTCGGATTTCGAATCGCCATGGACGATTTGTGCACCGGCCTGTTCACCAGAAGCGGCGCCGACCGGGTGCCGATGGACAGCGTCAAGCTCGATAGCACGATCGTCCGCGACCTTCCCGAAGACGGCGAAAATCAGCTGCTGGCGGAAGCGATCGCCATGATGGCGCAGCGTCTGCGTCTTAATCTGATCGCCAAGGGAGTGGAAACCGAGGAGCAGCTCGAACATTTGCAAAGTATGCAATGCACGGAAGCTCAAGGCAAGCTTTTCAGCAGCCCTCTGCATCCTGAGGAATTCATTCAATTAATGAAAGACAAAATAAGTTAACGGAAATGATATGGATTTTATCAACCACAGGTAGTATAATCGGGAATTGGGGCTCTACACCTATTTGTAGCCAGTCACAAACATGATTATGTTACCTTGTATGACATGACGAATTGTGCCGCAATAACGGGGAAACTACTTTTCCGCCCTTGGAATTGATGGTACAATTGACACATGAATGCGTTACATATTTTCATTCCTTCATGGTGACACTACAAGTTGGCCTTTCGTGAAGCAGTCTAAAGAAGTAGTCAAATTTATTAGTTGGGGGTAATACGATGAAAAAAGTGTTTTCAACTGCATTAATGGCTGTTACAGTGACAGCGGTAGTGCTGTCCGGATGCGCAAAGAAAGAGGATAAAACAGGCGGCGCATCGGCTTCTCCGGCTCCTAGTGCGGCAGCTACGGCGGCGGCAACTCCGGGCGGCGCGGCCAAAGACATGAAGATCGGAATGGTTACCGACATTGGCGGCGTGAACGACAAGTCGTTTAACCAAAGCGCTTGGGAAGGCTTGCAAAAGCTGAAAAAAGACACCGGCGCCAATGTGAAAAATCTGGAGAGCAAAAGCGACTCCGATTACATCCCGAACTTGAACCAATTCGTCAAAGATAAATACAACCTGACTTGGGGAATCGGCTTCCTGATGGGCGATGCGCTGAAAACGGTAGCGACCCAGAACCCTGATGCAAAACTGGCCATTATCGACAACGTCGTAGAAGCTCCGAACGTAGAGTCGGTTACATTCTCCGAGCAAGAAGGCGCTTATCTGGTAGGCGTAGTTGCAGGTCTTACAACGACAACGAACAAAATCGGCTTCGTCGGCGGTGTGAAAATTCCGGTTATCCAACGTTTTGAAGCGGGCTTCAAAGCGGGAGTTGCGGCAGTTAACCCTAAAGCCACAATCCAAATCAACTACACAGGCGCTTTTGACAAGCCTGACCTTGGCAAAGCGGCAGCCGCAACCATCTATAACGATGGCGCGGACATCATTTTCCACGCAGCAGGTTCGACGGGCAACGGCGTATTCAACGAAGCGAAGGACCGTTTCAAAGCCGGCAAAAAAGTATGGGTAATCGGTGTCGACAAAGACCAATCCCTGGAGTTTGGCGACGACGTCACCCTCACTTCCATGTTGAAACGCGTTGATCAAGCGGTTGAGCGCGTGTCCAAAGATGTCATCGACAACAAGTTCCAAGGCGGCAAAACCATAGTTCTCGGTCTGAAAGACAACGGCGTAGGCTTGCCTGAAACTTCCAAGAAAAACGTTAAGCCTGAAATTTTGGCAAAAGTCGATGAATACAAAGCGAAAATTATTAGCGGCGAAATCAAAGTCCCTGAACAATAAGCACCTGTCCGCGCGCAGCGTCAGCTCGAGGAACGTGTCGCATGCTATTGTTAAAACAAGGCTGGTTGCATAACTAGCCTTGTTCTTTAGTTCTCAAGGTTTTTCTCCCTATCTCCTACTTCGCTTCATGAAGCGATACCGTCTTATTGCACTTCCTCTAAAAATAATCAGTAGGGTGATCCGATGAGCACAGTAACCCCTGTTGTCGAGCTTTACAATATTACGAAGCGGTTCCCGGGAATCGTTGCCAATGATTCGATCAGCTTGCAGCTGCATAAAGGTGAAATTCATGCATTGCTCGGAGAGAACGGAGCGGGCAAGTCGACGCTCATGAACATTCTCTTCGGTTTGTACCAGCCGGATGAAGGCCATATTAAAATTCAAGGCAAGGAAGTCAATATCGACAGCCCGAACCGGGCGATTGAGCTCGGAATCGGCATGGTGCATCAGCACTTCAAGCTGGTGCAGCCTTTTACGGTTACGGAAAATATCATTTTGGGCATGGAGCCCAAAAAAGGGATGAATATAGATTACCGCACCGCTCAGGAAAAAGTGCGCAAACTGTCCGAGCAGTACGGATTGAAAGTCGATCCGAAAGCAAAAATTGAAGACATTTCCGTCGGCATGCAGCAGCGTGTGGAGATTTTGAAAACGCTGTATCGCGGTGCGGACATTTTAATTTTCGACGAACCGACGGCGGTGTTGACTCCGCAGGAAATCAGCGAGCTTATGGAGATCATGGACAATTTGGTGAAGGAAGGCAAATCCATCATTCTAATTACCCATAAGCTGAAAGAAATTATGGAAATTGCCGATATGGTGACGATTATCCGCAGGGGTAAAGTCATCGACACGCTGGAGTGCGCGAAGGCCAATCCGCAAATTTTGGCGGAAAAGATGGTCGGGCGCGACGTATCGTTTAAAGTAAGCAAACAGGAAGCGAAGCCTGGACAACCTGTTCTGCAGGTGCAGAATTTGACGGCGCGCAACCAGCAAGGCCTTGCTTCGCTGAAAGGGCTCAATTTTGAAGTCCGGGCCGGCGAAATTTTGGGCATCGCAGGTGTCGACGGCAACGGACAGAGCGAGCTGATCGAGGCGCTGACCGGGCTGAGGCCGGTGGACAGCGGGCGCGTAGTGCTCCAGGGCAAGGAAATCACCAATCATTCCGTAAGGGCGATCTCGGAAGCCGGATTGTCGCACATTCCGGAGGACCGCCATAAGCACGGGTTGGTGTTGGATTTTACAATGAGCGAGAACATGGTTCTCGAAACATATTTTCATCCGGAATATAATCGCAGAGGTTTTTTGAACTACGATGCCATAGACAAGCATGCCGAGGAGTTAATTCAAAAATTCGACGTGCGTACGCCAAGCATATATAACAACGCTCGTTCCTTGTCGGGCGGCAACCAGCAGAAGGCGATCATTGCGAGGGAGATTCACAAGGACCCGAGCCTGCTTATAGCGGCGCAGCCTACTCGCGGTCTGGATGTCGGAGCCATTGAGTTCGTGCACAAGCAGCTGATTGAGCAGCGCGATAAAGGGAAGGCTGTGCTGCTGATTTCTTTTGAATTGGATGAAATTATGAACGTATCGGATCGAATTGCTGTTATTTATGAAGGACAAATTGTGGGTGAAGTGCTGCCGCAGGAAACGAACGACCAGGAGATCGGGATGCTGATGGCGGGCAGCAGGAGCACGAAGGAAGGAGCAGCCCATGAATAAAGCTATAAGGGTTTTTACCGGCGATACTGTGGTCATGCCGCTCGTCGCGATTGTGCTCGGGCTTATATTCGGGGCGCTCGTCATGCTCGCCGGGGGTTACAACCCGATTGATGCCTATATCGCACTGTTCAAACGTATTTTCGGCAGTCCTTACGATCTTGGAGAAACGGTTCGATCGATTACGCCGCTGATTTTGACCGGTTTATCCGTTGCTTTTGCGTTCAGGACAGGCCTGTTCAATATCGGAGCCGAAGGCCAGGTCGTCATGGGCATGACCGGGGCTACTTTAATCGGCGTGAAAATCCAAGGGCTTCCATGGTTCATTCATGCACCGCTGGCTGTTCTCGCAGGAGCGCTGCTCGGCGGCATTTGGGGAGCTATTGCCGGTTACCTCAAAGCGAAGCGCGGTGTGAATGAGGTCATTACGACCATTATGTTGAACTGGATCGCGCTGTTTTTGTCAAATTATATCGTGAATGCATTTTTGCTGGAGCCCAAGCAGCAGCGCTCTTATATGATTCAGGAGTCGGCCATGGTCAATATCGGCTGGCTGTCGCAGCTGATGGATAACGCTCGAATTCACTGGGGGACCTTGATAGCGCTGCTTGGCGCCGTCGCGTTCTACGTCATCCTCTGGAAAACAAAGCAAGGCTTCGAACTGCGGGCTGTCGGCCACAATATCCATGCGGCCCAATACGCGGGCATGGACGTCAACCGCAACATCGTGAAAGCGATGTTCATCAGCGGCGTCTTTGCCGGGCTCGCCGGAGTATTTGAGATTCTCGGCGTGTTCCACTATCAGGTTGTGGCTGCGGCGTCTCCAGGCTACGGTTTTGACGGCATTGCGGTATCGCTTCTGGGGGCCAACAATCCGTGGGGAATTATTCTCGGAGCGGCTTTGTTCGGTGGTCTGACATACGGTTCGGCCGGGATGAGCTTTGGCGCGGACGTGCCGCCGGAAATTATTCGCATCGTGATCGGATCGGTTATCTTTTTTGTAGCGACGCAAGGGATCGTAAAATGGATACTTCTCCCATTCTATGCGAAACGCAAGAAAGAGAGGGCGTTGTAACATGGATTTTCTTACAATATTGAATACGACGCTTACCA
Organism: Paenibacillus sp. sgz302191; assembly: GCF_057749925.1. Lineage (NCBI taxonomy): Bacteria > Bacillati > Bacillota > Bacilli > Caryophanales > Paenibacillaceae > Paenibacillus > Paenibacillus sp. sgz302191. The sequence goes on along the minus strand of NZ_JBYLHY010000004.1, from coordinate 13,096 downwards.
AAGGCAGCGAGCTGATCAATACGACGCTTGTATTTTCAACGGCGCTTATTTTTGGGGCTTTGGGCGGCATTTTCTCGGAAAGATCCGGTGTGGTCAACATCGGTATCGAAGGGCTGATGGTTTCCGGCGCCTTTGCATCGGCGGTCGGAACTTACTATGCGGAAGAAGCGAATATGGGCGCTTGGTCTCCGTGGATCGGGCTTTTGGCGGCGGTGGCGTTTGCGCTTATCTTTGCCTTGATTCATGCGGTGGCGTCGATTACGTTCAAAGCGAATCAGGTGATCAGCGGGGTCGTCATTAACTTTATGGCGGCCGGCGTTACGGTGTATTTGGTGAAAATTTTATTTAACGGCGCCGGACAAACGGAAACACTGAACGATGTGTTCAGCAAATACGCGATTCCCGTGCTGTCGCAAATTCCGTATCTTGGGTACGCGATATTCACCGCTTATCCAACGACATATTTGGCGTTAATTTTAGTCGCGGTCACGTACTATGTGCTGTTCAAAACTCCGTTCGGCCTTCGGCTTCGCTCGGTCGGCGAGCATCCTAGCGCCGCGGATACGATGGGCATTAAAGTGAATCGCATCCGTTACATGGCGGTGCTCATCAGCGGCGCGCTGGCCGGGCTGGGCGGAGCGACCATCACGCTGACGACGACAAGCAATTTCTCGCACAATACGATTTCCGGGCAAGGCTTCATCGCGATGGCTGCCATGATCTTCGGCAAGTGGCATCCGTTCGGCGCGCTGGGCGCGGCGGTATTTTTCGGCATGGCGCAGGCGTTGAAAAACTTTTTGCAGCTGTTCGATTTCACGAAAAGCATTCCGCAAGAATTTTTGTACATGCTGCCGTATGTACTGACAATTCTTGTGCTGGCCGGCGCAGTAGGCAGGGCCAAAGCCCCATCCTCGCTCGGCGAGCCCTACGATCCGGGCAAACGATAACAGCAAACATGCACCTGAACGGGCGACTAAGCTCGAATGGGTGCATGTTTTTGTTTTTAATATTAATAATAGAAGTCTATAATTCCGATTTATGCATTTCGTCCAGAATTCGCTCCATTAACGTATACACTAGAGTGAAGGGGTTCATTTGACGAATATGTATGTCTATGGAAAGCCCTTGTTCTTTATATGTCTGGTCTAAGGTTTGAGCGATTGAAATAGCTTTCCTTATGCTATCCCCGTTCCCAATTATTTGCCGAATCATGCCTTTATCCGATTTTTCATAATCCGCTCTGCCAAGTACCGCTTTAAGACGCTCAAAAATCTTAGTTTTTGTGTCTGAAAAATTAACATTAACATCTTCAAAATGCATGAGCAGCCATATTTCAAAGGATAAATTGCTTGGCAGTATTACGTAATCGTGGGATGAAAGCTGCATTTCGGAAATAGCTTCTTCGATCTCGGGAGGAGCGTCGCAGTCGAAAATCAAACACTTCTCGTATAGGCCGTATTTGCGCAAATTGTTATCGTCATTCAAATAATGATTCGCGAAATTAAGAACTCTTCTCGCATTCCCTCCGGCCAAAGTAGGAACGATATCGATATGGGAATATTTGTTGCGGTTTTTTTGTATGATCGCGGCAAAGAATTCGAAATAATTGACTTCAGTCGTGCCTTCACAAAAAAGAAGGATTTTGCCTAAATGACCTGCCTTCGTATCTGACGACCTTGGAATGAAAGGGTTTAAACGTACCATATTAATTCCTGCCGTTACTTAAGCGGGACGTTTTGAAAATGGGTATTGCGCCGTATTTACCGTTAAAATAATCTTTATTGTAGGTGGCGATAGATCGAATGGCTTTCAAATCAGAAAGAGAATAAATTTGAGATACTCCCTTGTCGTCCTTATCAACAAACACAACCTCGTCTCGACGGAACTGATTTTTGTTTAATATGGACGTTTCGTGAGTGGTGAAAACGAGTTGGGCATAGTTGGAATTAGCTTCGGACTGAAACATATCCACGATAAATTTGGTGAGTAAGGGATGCAGTCTGGCGGACAGTTCGTCGATTATGAACACACCTCCGGTTTCCATCAGAATCAAAATTCGCTGAATAAATGATAAAAAACGCAATGTCCCGGAAGATTCTTTGGAAAGATCAAAAGCTTTGCTGCCGACCCGGTTGCCCTCTGCATCATAGATGGGGTGAACGGTTTTGATAACAGGAATCTCTTGTTCCTCGCCAGTTTTGGGATGCAGCCGCATTTCTTTCTCAACGGTGATATTCTCAATACCCACGTCAATTAAATTTACATAATCGGCAACTTGCATGCGGAACATTTCATTGTCGAGCAATTTTTTAGAGTTAAAAACGGATCCGGCCGTACCTTTGATAGTAGATTCTAGAACTAATTCGTGGTACACATTAAAATTTTTCTGAAAAAAGCCCTTGAAATGATCAATCATTTCCTTGACTTTATCCGTGGCGAAATAGTCGAGAACGGAAAGATACAATCGGTCCTCGCGGTATTTGCTCAGATTTTGAAGCTGCCCCCGATACTTTGGACCGTATTCAAGTCCCTTGTTTGCATCGCGATCAAAAACAAGATCTTTGTCAACATACAGCCATTCCGACTTAATCGTCGTTTCGGAGAATGAAAATCCATACTGAAAAAGGAATTTTTGGTAAATGAATATCATTTCAAATTCAACCGATTCCTTTTCTGCATCCGTTAATAGAAAAGGTTCGATAGAGGTCAAGCGATCTGATTCGTCATAGGCGGTAGAGTCCTGAAAAAGTTGATTTAGAATAAATCGTTTAAACCAATAAAGGGCACTAATCAAATTGGTTTTGCCGCTCGCGTTGGCCCCGTAAATGGCGACTGTCTTCAATAAGTTGAAATATTTTGTAGAAATGATATGCGACTCATGCTCTTTGTAGAAAGCAGCCCTCATATCAAGAACAGCGTCGTTCTGAAACGATAAAAAATTATTAGCACGAAACATAACCAGCATGTAAACACCTCCATACACAAATTGCAAATTGATTGCTATTTTTTTGCAATTATAACCGTATTATATACGAAAAAGAAGCGATTTAAACTGATTTTTGCAAAAAAATCGAAAATACCGAAAAGGTTGATTGATTTTGTTTAATCATAGCTGCAAAGATTTCATCCGATTGCGGTACTCTGTAGGCGACACGCCATACAAGCGGCGGAATTGCTTCGAGAAGTACAGCGGGTCGTGAAAGCCGACCGAGGAGGCGATTTGTTCCACGGTAAGCTCAAGACGCTCGCGCAGCAGCTGCCTGGCTTTATCGATGCGCAGTTTGAGCAGGAATGTCACGGGTGTCACTTTCGTGTGACGTTTGAATATCCGCGACAGGTAGGCGCGGTTGTAACCGAGGTTTTCCGCCATGAGCTCGATGGTGATCGGCTCGGCGTATTGGGTGGACAAGTAGTGAATCGCCTGCTGCACGACGCGATCGTTCTCCGCATCGGCGACCGCCCAGGACGCGGAAGGGATCGCAAGCGCTGCACAATATTCCGAAAGCAGCAGGTGCAAATATCCGCTCGCTTTCAATTGCGCATTAGCGCCCCGCGCCCGAAAGGCGTGGCGGATTTGGTGGAAAATGACCGGAATATGGCGGTTTCGGTTCATTCGTACAATCGGACGGGCGGAGCTGACCCCGGTCTCGGCGACAAGCCCCGAAGCGCGCGGGCCCGTGAAGGCGATCCAGCAGTAGTGCCAAGGCTCCTCCGGGTCGGAGATGTAGCTAACCAACTGCTCGGGTTCGATAAGAAAGCTGTCTCCGGCGCCAAGCTCATATTCCTCTCCGCGGCACGTAAAAACGCCTTTTCCTGATATGATATAATGTATCAAATAGTAATCGTACACTTTGGGGCCCAGACGATGCTCCGGCTTGGTCTGGCTTTCTCCCGTAAACAGCACGAGCAGTTCACTATCCTGAGACGTTAGCGGATTGGAAACCACGTAGTAGCTGTGAGGCTTCGGCATAGCGGCGCTATCCTCCTTCTATGTGAACGGCATTCCATGCGGTATCCTCCGATTTTAGCATAGTTCCATCTGCAAATGAATGCTGTAAATCACATTTTTCCATGTAATAATAACATCCTTCCATAGTCAATCACGACGCGATCTCTTATACTGTAGTTACAAACATTCCAAATACAACGAATCTCATTCCCACAAAAGGCGGTGCCGACATGGCAGATTTGCAAGCGTTAAAGCAGACATTTATTGAGATTTACGGAGACTCTACAGCAGCAATTTCGGCTTTCCATGCGCCAGGAAGGGTAAATTTGATCGGGGAGCATACCGACTACAACGGCGGTTACGTATTCCCTGCGGCGCTGACGTTCGGAACGACGATGCTGGCTCGTCCGAGAGCGGATCACAAGATCGGCTTTGCCTCTACGAATATGGAGCTGCGCAAACAAATTTCCATGGCGGATATGGCATATAACGAAGCGGACGACTGGATGAACTATCCCAAAGGAATCGTAGTCCATCTGGCTAAAGAAGGTTTTCCGGTGACGAATGGCTACGATCTTTTGTTCCATGGCGAAATACCGAATGGCGCAGGTCTTTCTTCCTCGGCTTCGATTGAGGTGGTTACGGCTTTCGGCCTCCTGACGCTGGAAGGTTATCCGACCGACACGGTGAAAATCGCGCTTCTCGCGCAAAAAACGGAAAACCAGTTCGTCGGCGTCAACAGTGGCATTATGGACCAATTTGCGGTGGCGAACGGCAAGCGGGATCACGCGATTTTGCTGATGTGCGATACGCTTGAATACGAGTATGTGCCGTTCCGGGGCGGCAGCTACAGACTTGTGATCGGCAACACGAACAAGCGCAGAGGGCTTGTCGATTCCGCCTACAACGAAAGAAGAAGCCAGTGCGAGCAAGCCGTCGTTTACTTGCAAAAGCAGTTCCCTGACATCACGCTGCTCGGCCAAATCAATCTGGAGCAGTTTGGCGCATACAAGGACCTTATTCCTGACGAGACGGTCCGCCGCAGAGCGCAGCACGTTATTGAGGAAATCGACCGCGTCCTGCAATCGATCGAGGTGCTGAAAGCGGACAACCTGGAGGCGTTCGGCAAGCTGATGATCGGCTCGCACGACTCGCTGCGCGACCTGTACGAAGTGACCGGCCCCGAGCTGGATGCTATGGTGGAAGCGGCGTTGAAAGTTCCCGGCGTGCTTGGCGCGCGGATGACGGGTGCGGGTTTTGGCGGTTGTACGGTTTCTTTGGTGCATGAAGACAGCGTGCAGACATTTATCGAACAAGTAGGCCGGGAATATAACGAAAAAACAGGCTTGACGCCAAGTTTCTACGTATGTGAAATCGGGAATGGAGTCGAAAAAATCGGGGAGGCGTTGTAAAATGGCGATTTTGGTCACCGGCGGAGCCGGGTATATCGGTTCGCATGCGGTAGCGGAGCTGCTGGCGAAAGGCGAGGAAGTTGTCGTTGTCGACAATTTGCAGCAGGGGCATCGCGAAGCGGTTCTGGGCGGCAAGCTGTACGTTGGAGATTTGCGCGACGGCGAGTTTTTGGACACGGTGTTCAAGGAAAATGCGATTGACGCGATCATTCATTTTGCGGCGAATTCGCTTGTGGGCGAGAGCATGACCAACCCGGCGAAATATTATCATAACAACGTATACGGCACGCTGTGCCTGCTGGAGAAAATGAACGAGTATGGCGTGAAAAAAATCGTATTCTCCTCCACGGCGGCGACTTACGGCGAGCCGGAAAACATTCCGATCCTCGAAACGGATCGTACTCTGCCTACGAACACGTACGGCGAAACGAAGCTGGCTATGGAAAAAATGATGAAGTGGTTCGATGCCGCGCACGGCATCAAATATGTGTCGCTGCGCTATTTCAATGCGGCGGGTGCCCACGCAAGCGGTAAGATCGGCGAGGATCACAGCCCTGAAACGCATTTGATCCCGATCATTCTTCAGGTGGCGCTCGGCCAAAGACAGCACATCTCGATCTACGGCGACGACTATGCGACGGAAGACGGAACGTGCATCCGCGACTACATTCATGTCAGCGACCTGGCGAGCGCGCACGTCCTGGCAGTCGAGAAGCTGCGCCAGGGCGCGGAAAGCAGCATTTACAACCTGGGCAACGGCAAAGGCTTCTCGGTAAAAGCCGTTATCGACATCGCGCGCAAAGTGACGGGCCATGCGATCCCGGCTGTCGTGGAGCCGCGGCGAGCCGGCGACCCTGCCGTCCTGATCGCCTCTTCGGAGCGGGCGAGAACGGAGCTCGGCTGGAAGCCGTCGCGCGATTCGCTTGAAGCTATCATCGAGAGCGCATGGAATTGGCATCAAAACCACCCCGGCGGCTACGGGGATAAGTAAGAAACAATACCAAGCCCGGTTACAGCGCAGAGATTATGGAAAGGAGCAGGGCGACCATGGAACGGAACGGAACGACGCCGCCTCGTGCGGCATTGACGATAGAACGGATGCTGCAGTTCGCGAAGCAAAACGGACTTGTAGAGCCGCTTGATATGTATGCATCAAGGAACGCGCTTTTGGATTTATTCGGCCTCGCCGAGCCTTATGGCGGCGAAGTGCCGGACGAGAGGCTGGACAGCCCTGTCGAGCTGCTGGAGCAGTTGCTTGACGACGCTTACGAGGCAGGCTTATTGGAAGACAATACGGCGACATACCGGGATTTGCTGGACGCCAAAATTATGGGGTTATTGATGCCGCGCCCTTCTGAAGTCGTGCATCAGTTCCGGACTACCGCCAAGCTGCAGAGCTTGGAAGCGGCTACGGACTATTTTTACAAGCTGTCGATTGACTCGAACTACATCCGCATGGATCGAATCCGCAAAAACGCGTATTGGTTAGCCGGCACGGATTACGGAGATCTGGAAATTACAATCAATCTGTCCAAGCCGGAAAAAGATCCGAAAGAAATCGCGCTGCTCAAAACGCTGCCGCAAAGCAGCTATCCCAAATGTTTGCTGTGCGCGGACAATTTGGGCTACGCAGGGCGGGTGGATCATCCGGCCAGACAGAACCTCCGCGTCATTCCGCTGAGATTGGACGAGGAGAACTGGTATTTCCAATACTCGCCTTATGTGTACTATAACGAGCACAGCATTATTTTCCACGAGCAGCACATTCCGATGAAAACGACGGCGCAAACGTTCCGCAGGCTGCTCGATTTTATCGATCAGTTCCCGCATTATTTCATCGGCTCGAATGCGGATTTGCCGATCGTCGGCGGTTCGATTCTGAACCATGACCATTTCCAGGGCGGACGCCACAAATTCCCGATGGAAAAAGCGCCTGGCGAAGCGGTTTTCGCGCACCCGGATTTCGCCGGCGTGAAGGCCGCCATCGTCAAATGGCCGATGTCGGTCCTCCGCCTGAGCAGCCACAACAAAGAGACGCTGTACAAGCTGGCGAGCAAACTGCTCGACGATTGGCGAGCGTACAGCGATGCGGAAGCGGAAGTTCTGGCCTTCTCCGAGAAGGACGGACAGCGCATCCCGCATAACACGATCACGCCGATCGCCCGCAACAATGCGCGGGGCGAGTACGAGCTTGACCTGGTGCTGCGGAACAACCGCACCAGCGAAGAGCACCCGGATGGCATCTTTCATCCACACCGGCACTTGCATCACATCAAGAAGGAAAATATCGGCTTGATTGAAGTTATGGGGCTGGCGGTGCTGCCGGGCCGCCTGCAGCAAGAGCTGGCGCAGATCGCGCAGCTCCTCGCCGGCGCAGCCGGCTACGGCCGCGAGATCCGCGAGGACGCGGACCATCCGCTGCACAAGCATGCAGCGTGGATCGAGTCGCTGATCGCGAAGCACGGATCAGCGATGACTCCGGCAGCGGCGGACGCAGCGCTGCAAGCGGAAGTCGGCGGCAAGTTCCTGGACGTGCTGCTCGACGCCGGCGTGTTCAAACGCACCGGGGAAGGGCAGCAAGCGTTCCGCAGATTTCTCGACGCCGCCGGGTTTGCGAGCAGCTAGCCCCGGCGCCGATGCCGGCTAGCGTATCACTGGCTTCGTTTGCGAGAAAGCCTGCAAATGTGCAGTTTTTTGCTCCTTGGTACGCTGGCAACGGAGAATTCCTGCAAATGTGCAGGTTTTTCATCGAACACGTGGGCTCAGACCCGTTTTAAGCGAAAATTCCTGCACAATTGCAGGCTTTTCGTCAAAACGAGCTGCTTTCACGGAAAAAGCCTGCACTTTGGCAGGCTTTTTGTCAGAACGGGATGTTTCTATGGAAAAAGCCTGCATTTCCGTTTTCACCAAAACTAGCTACTTTCACGGAAGTTAGCGTATCACAGGTTTGGTTTGCGAGAAAGCCTGCAAAAGTGCTGTTTTTTGCTCCTTGATACACTGGCAACGGAGAAAGCCTGCAAAAGTGCAGGTTTTCCATCGAACACGTGGGCTCAGACCCGTTTTAAGCGAAAATTCCTGCACAATCGCAGGCTTTTCGTCAAAACGAGCCGCTTTCACGGAAAAAGCCTGCACTTTCGCAGGCTTTTTGTCAGCACGGGATGTTTCTATGGAAAAAGCCTGCATTTCCGCTTCCGCAGGTTTTCCGCCAGAACGAGCTGCTTTTGGCAGTCCGCAAATTAGCGCTCTTGTCGGCGACCCTAACAAAGGCATCGTGGCTTTCTCGGGCTGGCTGGCTTTTGCAGGTTGGCCGGCTCTCTCAAGCCATTTGACGGACGGTTGGGTCAAGAACGAATTTTTTGCCTTACAGCGATGGGCTATCCCTCAGGTCTAATTCGGCCTTTTTGGGGTGGCCCTTATTTTTTGTACTTGCGAAAAATATGGCTGGCTTGCCGGACGTATGCTAAGTTGTTGACGCGAGTTGATGTGAGTTGGCCGGGTGGCGGTTGGGCAGGGGCGTGAGCGCACGGTGCGGCCTGCCTGAGATGACTAGCGCAACTAATTGAACTAGGAGTCTGTCCGATGAACCACGTAGAAGGTATATAAGCAAAATGACAGTCATTATGCAGTGTGAGCGGCAATATATGCAGTCATGATTCACCTGGTATGCACAAAAGTAACTCCGTCGGACAGTCTCCCAGGAGCGTAGTTGTATCTTGTAAAATGCAGGCTGCCTCATTTTCCCGGTTCGAAGATCCGGTTTATTTTCGCTTTTTGCGGGTTCGGCTTGACGGCTTAGCATATGATTGGAAACAGCCTGTCTATTTTAGTAAACTGGAAGGGTGGGGCTATAATTCGGTTGAAGCTGAGGAGGCGATGGCATGGGGATGTTTCGGGCTTTACAGGTGGGCCGGACTGAGGGTGTTTTTTTCGCTGAGGTTGCAGAACTGCATATAGATAATCTTCCTCCCGGGCAGGTGACGATCCGGGCGGCTTACTCCGGCATTAATTTCAAAGATGCGCTGGCCTGCAGCCAGGAGGGGCGTGTGGTGCGTTCTTTTCCGATGGTGCCGGGGATTGATGTAGCGGGGACAGTTGTTGCTTCCAGCGATGAGAGATATCGGGAAGGCGACGATGTCGTGGTGACCGGTTACGAGCTGGGAACCGGTCATTTTGGCGGGTTCAGCGAGTGCGTGCGCGTACCCGCTGATTGGGTCGTGCCGCTGCCGCAGGGGTTGACTCATCGCGAGGCGATGATTCTCGGCACGGCGGGCTTCACTGCGGCGCTGTCCATCGAGCGCCTGGAACGAAGCGGGCTGAGCCCGGGGCAAGGGCCCGTGCTCGTGCGCGGCGCGACGGGCGGTGTCGGCAGCCACGCGGTTTCCATGCTTGCCAGCCTCGGATACGAGGTCGAGGCCGGTACGGGCAAATCGGCGGAGCGCGACTATTTGCTTGGGCTTGGCGCCGCGCGGATACTGACGCGCGAAGAGCTGAGTCCCGCCGAGAGCAAGCCTCTCAACAAAGAGAGGTGGGCGGGAGCGGTAGATCCCGTAGGCGGCGCATCGCTGGCCTATTTGCTGAGCAGCATGTGCTATGGCGGCTCTATAGCGCTGAGCGGTTTAACGGGCGGTACGGATTTTGCCGCGGCGGCGTATCCTTTTATCCTGCGGGGCGTGAACTTGCTGGGCATTGATTCAGTATACTGCCCGATGCCGCTTAGACAGCAGCTTTGGCAGCGGATGGCGGGCGCGATCAAACCGTCCCGTCTGGACGAGATGGTCAGCCGCGAGATTGCTTTGGATGAAATTCCGGCGGCTGCGGCCGATATTTTGCAGGGGCGCATTCGGGGTCGTGTGCTGGTACGGCTAGGCGAGGGCTGAAGCGCTATCGGAACTGAGAAGGGGAGAACTGTTGATGAAAATGAGAGTATCCGCGGTGCAGTATCATCTGCATACGATTCATAGCTTTGAGGAGTTCGCCGCGCAAGTGGAGCATTATGTGAAGACGGCGCAGGAGTTCGAGGCGGATTTTGTGCTGTTTCCGGAGCTGTTTACGACGCAGCTGATGTCAATCGGCGACGGAAGCGGCAAAGCGCTGCCGATCGAGGCCTTGCCGGATTTTACGGAAGCGTACCGCGATTTGTTCAAAGGTTTGGCCGAGCAGACGGGCATGCACCTCATTGGAGGCACGCATATTACGTCAGAGGGCGGCAAGCTGTATAACACCGCACATTTGTTTTATCCGGACGGCCGGATCGCCGAGCAGAAAAAGCTGCATATTACACCGACGGAAGTCAAGGAATGGAACATGGGGGCGGGCGACAGCCTGCAAGTATTCGATACGGACAAAGGGCGGATCGCCATCCTCGTCTGCTACGACGTGGAATTTCCGGAAATCGTACGCATGGCCAGGGCCCGCGGGGCCGATGTGCTGTTCGCCCCTTCCTGCACGGATGACCGTCACGGCTTCCACCGCGTCCGCTATACTTGTCACGCCAGAACGATCGAGAATCAGATCTATGTCGTGACTACAGGGACGGTCGGGGCTCTGCCTACGGTAGATTTTATGAGAGGCAATTTCGGGCAGGCGGCCGTGCTGACGCCGAACGACGTTCCGTTCCCGCCCAAGGGCATTCTCGTCGAAGGCGAGATTAACGATGATATGGTCGTCACGGCGGATCTGGATTTGGAGCTGCTGGAGCAAGTTCGGGAACGGGGGTCCGTCACTACTTGGCGCGACCGCAGGACGGATTTGTACACCGATTGGTCTTAAGCTTAAACTTGGCGAATAAGGAGGATGCGCACCGATGGACAAACCAGCCACACCTGCGGGGCAGGGGGACGGGACGAAGTTTTATTTGAAACGAATGTACGTCTTTGACGGGAATAAGCCGGTAGAAGCGATCATCCGCAATTATACCAGGAACGATTTTGAGGCGTTGATCCGCGTGCAGCAGGAAAGCTTTCCGCCGCCTTTTCCTTCGGAATTATGGTGGAACGCGGAGCAGTTGCGGGAACATATTGCGCGTTTTCCGGAGGGAGCGCTCTGCGTGGAAATCGGCGGCGAGGTTGTCGGGTCCATGACCGGCCTGCGAATCCGCTTTGACCCGGGCGATACCGACCACAGCTGGGCTTCCGTAACCGATAACGGGTACATTCGGACCCACCGTCCTGACGGCGACACGCTTTACATTGTCGATATTTGCATTGCTCCCGCCTACCGGAAGCTGGGTCTCGGCAAATGGCTGATGCAGTCCATGTACGAAGTGGTTGTGCATTTGGGCATGACAAGGCTTTTGGGCGGCGGGCGGATGCCGGGGTATCATAAAGTTGTGGACACCATGAGCGTCCAGGAATATGTAAAAGCGCTGGTGAACGGTACGATGAAGGACCCTGTGATCACCTTTCTGCTGCGCTGCGGGCGAACGCCGGTTCAGGTCGTGGCCAATTATTTGGAAGACGAGGATTCCTGCAATTACGCGCTGCTGATGGAGTGGCGCAATCCATTCAAATGAACGCAAAGAAGGAGTTATCGAGATGGAATATGTTCGCATTGCCAGTATTGAAAATCCGTTGTTTCGGTCGATGCACGATTTGATGAAAGAGGTATTCCCGCCTGAGGAAGTGCTGGAATATTCGTTATGGAAAGAGCCGCTGGAAGACCCGGGTATCCGTGTGTTCGTGGCGGTGCACGAAGGCAAAGTCGTCGGAGCGACGGAATATCGCTATTATGACGACTTCCAGGTGGCGATGACCGATTTTACGATCATTGGCCGCCCGGGGCTTGGCATCGGACGCTTTCTTGCGCGCAAGCGCACGGAAGATTTGCAGGCTGTAGCCGCCGCATCGGGCAAGCCGATGACCGGCATGTTCGCCGAGATTTATGACCCGTATCGCGATATCGAACATGAGTTCGGCGGCGTAAAGCCGATGAACCCTTACGTGCGGCGCGAAGTGCTGTCGCACTTGGGCTACAAACGGCTTGACCTGGGCTATGTGCATCCGTCCTGGGAAAACAACGGCGAAGCCGTGGAGGGGCTTGACCTGTGCTTCCTGCCCGCGGACGAGGAGCGTGCGCACATTCCGGCAGAGCTGGTCGTGCGGTTTTTGACGCGCTACTACGCGGTGCTGTCCAACAAGCCGGCGAAATGGCTGGACATGGTTGAAGAGCTGAAAAAGCGCGACTCCGTAGCGCTGCTGCCGATTTAAAGGGCTTGCCTGCCTGGATGCGTATCCACGGCGGGCAGGCCTTTTTCGTCAGAGTCGACAGCGTAATCTGCCTGGCCGCTCGCGAAGTAAGCCGGCGAATGTCAGGCTGCCCGAGAAGGCCGCGACACTTTGTTAGGGTTAGGGGAACTAGTGGGGGCCTAATTTGGGGGGGGGCGGCGGCTTTTTCTGGGCGCGTGCCTCACCCGGTGTAGGTCGTAGAACTGCGCAACTGGGCGGGCAGCCGCTTGGAAGGGAGAAAACCTGCGAAAGTGCAGGTTTTTTCTGCGTAATCGGTTTATTTTGGCGAAAAACCTGCAAAAGTGCAGGAATTTCCGCTGAAAGTGGATCTGAGCCCATGTGTTCGGGGAAAAACCTGCACAATTGCAGGAATTGTTCGTGGCCAGCGATGGCGTACAATAGTTTGTGTACCAAGATCTGGAGTCTTCCAGACAGCAAAAAAGTAGGGTATTCTCGGGATGGCTAAAGTCACCAAGAAAGGAACCCTACTCATGGCAACTATAACAGAAAAC